>NZ_CAJQZB010000055.1:0-31683 GCF_907164545.1 Paraburkholderia gardini
GTTTTCGCGGTGTGCGGCGGGGGGGGGGGCGGGGGGGGGGCGGGGCGGGGCCCCCCCCCCCCCGCCGAGCGCTTCCTGCAGACGCTCGACGATCTTCTGCTGGTGCTTCGTGATCAGCTCCGGCACGAGCGGCGTGATCTTCGTGACGATCGCTTCCATTTCCGTGACGTTCGCGATGAGCATCGTCGCGAGTTGCGCGCCTTCGCGGGCACGCACGTCGATCAGGTCGGCGATGGCCTGCTTGCCGCATGCGAGCACCGCGTCGCGCAGCGTTTCCGGCGCCACGCCGCTTTCGGCGAGCACGCCTGGCCAGCGCAGGATTTCGCCGGTGCGCAGACGCCCGGCTTCGGGGAACACGCCGAGCACCGCGCGTTCGAGCAACGCGAGCTGGCCGAGCGCCTCGCGGCTCACCGAACCCGCATTCGCCGACTGTTCGCTGCGCTGCAGGTTGATGCGGATATCGACCTTGCCGCGCGAGAGCTTGTTCATCAGCATTTCGCGCAACGTCGGTTCGCAGACGCGCACGTCTTCCGGCATGCGAAAGTTGAGATCGAGAAAGCGCGAATTCACGGTGCGCAACTCGACCGAGACGCTCACGCCGCCTGTACCTGAAGCCGCTGCGAGTTCGCGCGTGGCGCTCGCATAGCCAGTCATGCTGTAGATCATCATTCGTCTCGCGATGGGCGGCCAGCGTGCCGATGCGGACGCCGGAGCACACTGGCCTGAGGATTTGAGCCGCCCGGCGTGTACGAGACGCGGGGCGAGGAATGCGCATTATCCCATCTTTGGCGCCGACGCTTCGTCCATGCGCCACCGGTGCGCCCGGGCCCGCCGTACCGATCGGCGGTAAAATCCCGGTTTGCCCTCCTCTATTCCTTTCCCCGGCTCCCGACCATGACAAACTCCACGAAACGTCCCAGCGGTCGCCCCGCCGGCCAGCTGCGCGACGTGCGCATCACGCGTCATTACACGAAGCATGCGGAAGGCTCCGTGCTGGTCGAATTCGGCGACACCAAGGTGATCTGCACGGCGAGCATCGCCGAAAGCGTGCCGGGCTTCCTGCGCGACCGCGGCCAGGGCTGGCTCACCGCCGAATACGGCATGCTGCCGCGCGCGACGCACACGCGCAGCGACCGTGAAGCCGCCCGCGGCAAGCAGACGGGCCGCACCCAGGAAATCCAGCGTCTGATCGGCCGCGCGCTGCGCTCGGTGTTCGACCTGGAGAAGCTCGGCGCCCGCACGCTGCACATCGATTGCGACGTGATCCAGGCCGACGGCGGTACGCGCACGGCGAGCATCACGGGCGCGTTCGTCGCCGCGCACGACGCCGTCGCGAAGCTGCTCGCCACGGGCCGCATCGAAACGTCGCCGATCGCAGATTACGTCGCGGCGATTTCCGTCGGCGTATTCGACGGCCTGCCAGTGCTCGACCTCGACTACGACGAAGATTCGCAATGCGACACCGACATGAACGTCGTGATGACGGGCAACGGCGGCTTCGTCGAGATCCAGGGCACCGCCGAAGGCGTGCCCTTTTCGCGCGATGAAATGAACGCGCTGCTCGATCTCGCGCAAAGCGGCATCGAAACGCTGATCGCGAAGCAGAAAGAAGCGCTGGAGTTGAAGGGTGAATGATCGGGAAACAGGCGTCGACACGATCGCTTCATCGCTGAAGCAGGTCGTGCTTGCGTCGAACAATGCGGGCAAGCTGCGCGAATTCGCCGCGCTGTTCGAAACCGTCGGCATCGAAGTGATTCCGCAAGGCCGCCTGAACGTGCCGGAAGCCGAAGAACCGCATCCGACGTTCGTCGAAAACGCGCTCACGAAGGCCCGGCACGCAGCGAAAATCACCGGCCTGCCCGCGCTCGCCGACGATTCCGGTCTGTGCGTCGTCGCGTTGCGCGGCGCCCCGGGCGTGTATTCGGCGCGCTACGCGCAACGCGCGGGCGGCGAGAAAAGCGATGCGGCGAACAACGCGTATCTCGTCGAACAGCTTGCGGCCGAAAGCGACCGTCGCGCGTACTACTACTGCGTGCTCGCGCTCGTGCGTCACGCCGACGACCCGGAGCCGCTCATCGCCGAAGGCCGCTGGCATGGCGAAGTGCTCGACGCGCCGCGTGGCGCGAACGGCTTCGGTTACGACCCGTACTTCTTTTTACCGACGCTGGGCGCGACTGCGGCGGAACTCGCGCCAGCGGTCAAAAACGCGACGAGCCATCGCGCGATTGCGTTGCGGCATCTGCTGGCGCGTCTGTCGGAGGCGGCATGAGCGCGGCGTCCAGTCCAGGCGGCGGCATCGGTGAAATCGGTGTCAGCGTCATCAAGGCGTTCACGGCACCGGGCGGTATCCGTCTGACGTCGTTGCCGCCGCTCGCGCTGTACGTGCATTTCCCGTGGTGCGTGCGCAAGTGTCCGTATTGCGATTTCAACTCGCACGAGTGGAAAGGCGACACGTTCCCCGAGAACGAGTACCTCGACGCGTTGCGCACCGACCTCGAACTGGCGCTGCCGCTTGTCTGGGGACGCCAGGTGCATACGGTGTTCATCGGCGGCGGCACGCCGAGCCTGCTGTCGGCGGCCGGGCTCGACCGGCTGCTGTCGGACGTGCGCGCGCTGCTGCCGCTCGACGCGGACGCCGAGATCACGCTCGAAGCGAACCCCGGCACGTTCGAAGCCGCGAAATTCGCGCAATTTCGCACGAGCGGCGTGAACCGTCTGTCGGTCGGCATCCAGAGTTTCAACGAAGCGCATCTGAAGGCGCTCGGCCGGATTCACGATTCGACGCAGGCGCGCCGCGCGGTGGAAGTCGCCGCCACCACGTTCGACAATTTCAATCTCGACCTGATGTTCGCGCTGCCGCGGCAGACGCTCGCCGAATGCCAGGCGGACATCGAAACCGCGCTGTCCTTCGCGCCGCCGCATCTGTCGCTGTACCACCTGACGCTCGAGCCGAACACGCTGTTCGCGAAGTTTCCGCCGCCGCTGCCCGATGACGATCAATCGGCCGACATGCAGGACTGGATACACGAGCGCACGGCGGCCGCGGGTTACGAGCGCTATGAAGTGTCGGCGTATGCGAAGCCGCATCGGCAGAGCAAACACAACCTGAACTACTGGCGCTTCGGCGACTATCTCGGCATCGGCGCGGGCGCGCACACGAAGCTGTCGTTCCCGAACCGGGTTCTGCGTCAGGCGCGCTACAAGCATCCGGCTACGTTCATCGAGCAGGCGAAAGCCGGCGCGCCAGTGCAGGAAGAAAGCGAAGTCGGTCCGCGCGATCTGCCGTTCGAATTCATGCTGAACGCGCTGCGTCTGGTCGAAGGTTTTCCGGTGTACCGGTTCGTCGAACGCACCGGGCTTTCGATGACATCGATCGAACCGGCATTGCAGGAAGCCGAGAAACGCGGCCTCATCGTGCGCGATCACGAGAAGATTGCGCCGACCGCGCGCGGGCAGAACTTCCTCAATGATCTGCAGGCGCTGTTTCTGAAGGACGGGCGCTGATCGCCAGCGCGGGTGGTCGTCGCGAGCCGGTTTCGGGTTACAATTCGCGTCCTGGAGGTGTGGCCGAGCGGTTTAAGGCACCGGTCTTGAAAACCGGCGAAGGAGCAATCCTTCCGTGAGTTCGAATCTCACCGCCTCCGCCAGTACCTCCCGCCGCACAAGCCCTCCAAACCCGTCAAACCCAATAAACACAAGGCTCTCCGGGATTTTCGTGTTCACTTGAGTTCGTGCTAGTTCACCAGAATCCATGGGTAAACCGTGGTAACTATCGTGGTAACCTGAAGTCTCTTCAGGGAGTTACCACGCCATGGCTACCAACCTTCTATCCCCACTCGAAGTAAAGAACGCCCACTCTCAAGGCAAGGCAATCCGCAAGCTGAAGGATGGCGATGGCCTCTATCTTTGGGTGTATGCGGACGGGTCCAAGTATTGGCGAATTCGCTACTGGATTACCGGAAAAGAGAAAAGTCTCTCTCTTGGGGTGTCCCCCAAAGTTACCCTGGCGGACGCCCGCAAGCGGCGTGCTGAAATTCACGACCAGCTACAACAGGGACTAGACCCCGGGTCTGAACGGAAAGCGGCCAAAGCTGCCGCTGTGCTGTCGTCCGCGAACACGTTCGAAGCCGTCGCCAGAGAGTGGTACGGCAAACAGGTGGGGACGTGGGCAGAGTCGCACGCGGTGGACGTGAAGCGGCGTCTCGAACGCAACATCTACCCTACGCTGGGTGCCCGCCCCATTGCCGATCTGACGCCCCCTGAAGTACTCGCCGCCATCCGGAAGATTGAGAACCGTGGCGCTACCGATCTGGCGCATCGTGTCATGGGTGTGGTGGGTCAGGTGCTGCGCTATGGCATCGCCACGGGCAGGGGCGAACGTGACCATACAGCGGACCTGCGTGGGGCACTGACGCCTCATGTGAAGAGCCATCAACCGGCGGTAAAGGAAAAGGCGCTTCCGCAGCTTCTGCGCGATATCAGTCAGTACGATCAAGCGCCCACCAATGGCGACAAGCAGACCCGGCTTGCCCTTCAGCTATTGGCGCTGACGTTCGTCCGCACGTCCGAACTGATCGGCGCAACGTGGGAAGAAATGACCCTTCCGGAGAACCCGGACGATGGCGGGATATGGTCGATACCCGGGGCACGCATGAAGAGCGGTAAAGATCATCTGGTGCCGCTGGCCCCGCAAGCTGTCAGGGCATTGAATGAGTTAAAGATTCTGGCTGGCGACTCGAAATGGGTGCTGCCGGGACGCAATCCGTCTAAGCCGATATCCAATAACACTCTGCTCTTCGCGCTTTACCGGCTGGGATATCGCGGAAAAATGACGGGCCACGGTTTCCGGGCAGTCGCCAGCACGGCTTTAAATGAATCGAATTTATTTGATCCGGACTGGATTGAACGTCAACTGGCGCACGTTCCCGCTAATCAGGTTGCAGCGGCCTATAACCGCGCACTGTATCTGCCGCACCGCAAAAAGATGATGGCGTGGTGGAGCGAATACCTGGACACGGCGATTAAAACAGTTTGACGGTTTTTAGTTACTATGGAATTATGAGAACGCTCACGAACACCAGCGAACTGGTTTAGCGAGTTACTATCAATCCGCCATGGAGGGCATGAACCGCGCATTGCGCGAGGTATGCCCATGGCTATCAACATCTCCCCGGATGCCGTAAAGGTAACGCGGGAAAGTCTCCGTACCGCTCCCCCTGCCATTAATCTCACCCTGCCCGGTCGTCTGCGGGCGGATGATGTTACAGCGGTTCTCCGCATTGGAAAGACGTGGCTGTACAAGGGGATTAAAGACGGGTTGTATCCGAAACCGGACTTTTATGAAGGTAAATTGCCCTTCTGGAAGCACTCCACCATTCTGAAATTTCTGGAAGGTGAGAGCGCTGAATGATTATTTTCAAAAAGAAACCGGCTCATGGCGTTGACTTCCGACAATGTTGTTGTGTTACCGCACACTGCAAATCAATAACGGCGAATGTCATCCATATTCAGTGGAAAAATAATTTCGCATGCTGTAGTCTTGCTTTCGTAGCACGTCATTCGACGCTGCTGCGAGGATTTGCGGGACCGTCATGTAGTGCTGTCGCCCTCCCCGGGTGCAGCGTGGCGGTCGATGTGGACCGATAGCTTCCTTCGGAATCCTTGGCTCGAACATTGTGTATGGAGCCAGCACAGGATTCCGGCAACCTCCCCTTCGAGATAGCCGGTACGACCGTAACGTCGCGCCTTATTGCGCGCATCGTATTGGATGCCCGAATCATGCCTGTCACGATCATCACCTCAACCGCTGCGGCTGCCGCCGCCGTTACCCCATCTCCTGCCGCCCCGGCGAAGCCTAAACGAATCCGTCATGGCAGTGGGCACGCCAAACCCCGCGTTCCGGTTATCGACATAACAGAAGACTATGGACTGCTTACCGTATCGAACCTCATGGCGATCCTGAGCATTGGTTCTCCTACGACCATCACAGCGTGGATATCAGCCGGGAAACTGCCGCCACCTGATATGAAAATCGGTCGGCGTTCGAAGTGGCGTACCTCGACTATTCGGGCGTACATCGATGGAACCTGGGTACCTGAAATCGTTGCGCCCGCAACCACTTGCGCGAACCATCCGGATACATCGAATAACGGCTAGACAAAAAAATGGCCCGGGTCGCGATGCGTTCGCGGGGTTCCGGGCCTTGTTGAATGTACATCGAGGTGAGTCAAGTTTACTCTTCTGGCTCACCTTTGCAAGGTCAGAGGTGAGATATGGGAGTTGAAATCAATGCCATGGCGGATAGCTCGGGGAGCATGACCGCTGCGGCAGTAATCAGCATTAGTGGCGCTGGAAAAGCCCCCTGGAAGTTCAAGAAACCGTCTTTGTATGATGGGTTGAACCCGGAGCGCGAAGCGTTCGAATGGATTGACGCCCGCTGCAAGCCTGAAGAGTATGGGCGTCTGTGGTGGAGTGGGAGACTTGCCGGACTACCGGCCTCTGAGCTTAACGAGTGGAAAAAGCTGCGGGGTCTCACCAACTTTCCAAAGATAGTCGTAAACGGCAAGCTGGTTGACCCTTCAGCGATAAACAAAAACAGTCTCGTTGGCTGGGCGGTAATGCGATTTGATTTTGACCACGCCCAGGCATTGGGCGCATCGCTCGACCATAAGGAACAAGGCGGAAAGTTCAAGTTTTATGGTGGCGACGATTACGCGTCGGACTTCGCGGATGCGCCGGAGCTTGTCGAAGATGTGTTCCCCGGTCGTGGCATCGCCATGATTTATGGCGAAAGCGGCGGCGGCAAGACCTTCTGGACGCTCGATATGGCCTTTCACGTCCACAATGGACAGCAGTGGCGCGACAACGATGTAATGAAGGGTGATGTGTTCTACATCGCTGCGGAAGCGGGCCGGGGCATCAAAAAACGTATTGAGGGCATCAGGCGGGGGCATCCTGACTGGCGGGCTCCCTACGTTGCAGACTTGGCCCCGGACCTGTCCAAACCGGGCTCTGTCGTCTCGATTATCGAAGCCATTCGCTCCATTCCCGATGTGAAGCCCGCCATGGTTGTGATTGACACCATGAGTGCGGCATTTGAAGGTGACGACAGCAGTCAAAGGGACGCAGCGACGGCCATGCGGAACCTTAAAACGCTCGCTGACGGGCTGGTGTGCCTGGTGGTGTTCGTGCATCACACGACGAAGACAAAGGACTCATGGCGCGGTTCCGGCGTCTGGTACAACGATGTTGACGCGGTAGTCGAGGTCACTGCCGATGGTCCTGAAGGCCAGCGCATTCACTGCGCGACGCAGACCAAGCATCGTGAAGGCGAAAACGGTGCCCGTTACCCGTTCAGGTTGCGGAAAACCGATCCACTGGCGACGAAGAGCAATGGCAAGTTCATCACGACCTGCACGGTCGAACATCTCGCTTCTGACGGAGTACCGGGCACAGTGTTCAAAAACATGAGTGGCACGCTCAAGGTGCTACAGCCGGTGTTCAGTGAATTAAGTCTTGAGGGTCCGGTTACCCTGGGGAAATTGCTCGCGGAAGCCAAGAAAAAGGGAATCGCGGTCAAGAAATACAACGTACAGCGGGACTACGCCAAGCATTTCAACCGGTCCATTCCAGAGGATTCAGACGAGATGTGGTTCTCATGAATTCCTGTTCCTCAACATTTGCTCCACTCATTTGCTCAACCCCTAAGGGGGGGTTTGAGCTGAGCATTGAGGAGCTCAAAGTTTTTTCGGAGTTTGAGCAATTTCCCTCCTCCCTGAAAGCCTTACTGGACGGGGGTTTGCGGGATTTTACAAGTGTCGTTGCTCAAAGTTGCTCAAAGTTGCTCAACGTGTTTGAGGAGTGAATTTGCTCAAACGCTTGAGGAGCTATCAGAAAGGGGGATAAAAGGTCATGCTGGTCCCTGAAAAGCCTTATTCCACAAGGGTTTCCGGGCTTTTTAACGTTCTTCGCATGGAGTATTGCCGTGAACCCTGATCCGCTCTCTGTCCTGCTGCTCGTCGTGTTGATGGTTGCCCACCTGGTGGTAACCGCGCTGGTCGTACTGGTCGCGGATTACCGCCGTCCCTGGTGGCGTGTACTGCGATGGCATCAGCATGGGTAGCGACGAAGCCTATCAACGGCGTGGCGAGCCTGTACGCATGCGTCAGAGGTACTTCAAAGGCTGCTGGCCCCGAATGGCGTTATCACGCGCACGACGGATGGAACGACGGTCTACCCTGTATTCCTGGGCCAGCGCATAAAGGGTAGCGCCACTGTCGAGCTTCCGTACGACTTCGGTCTGCTGAGCTTCCGAGAGCGCGGACGGTCTGCCGAGCTTCCTGCCTTCTGCCCTGGCGCGTTGCAGTCCGCTGTTCGTGCGTTCGATCAACAAATCCCGCTCAAACTCTGCCACGGCATTCAGTACGCCCATCGTCATACGTCCTGCGGGTGAGGTCAGATCGGCTCCGCCCAGGGCCAGGCAGTGGACGCGGACACCCATCGCAGCCAGCTTGTCTACCGTGGAGCGCACGTCCATCGCTGATCTGCCCAGCCTGTCGAGCTTGCCCACGACCAGTACGTCACCCTCTTCGATTCTTTCCAGGAGCTTCGCGAACTGTGGACGCTCGCTGGCGGCGGTGGAACCGCTAATGTGTTCAGTAACGACCCGGCGAGCGCTGATATCGAAGCCAGCGGCCTTTATCTCCCGCACCTGGTTCTCAGGATGCTGGTCGGCGGTCGATACGCGGCAGTAAGCGAAGACTCGGGACATATGCCCCTCCATGGGCTAATACGTATCATTGAGTATAGCCCATGGGCTAAAATACAAAACCCTATTTTTAGCCCATAATGAGCGCTTTCTTATCGATATGGGCTAAAGCGGTCGTTTTCGCCCTCTTCCGCCATCGCGCACATGGGCCTATCGAACCGCATCGATGTACATTGAACTCAATTGCCGAAAGCCGGGATGGTGGGCAACGCAATGTAACTGACTGCATCGCCTATCTGTACAGTTCAGAGGCCCGATGCTTGCGCACTACGTTGCTGCGCACGGGATTGATGGTGCTGGTCTCGGATACGTAATACGGCGTCAGGCATTCCCGCATCTGAGCCCTGGTGTAGTGCGTCGTGTGACGGCGTGCCGGTTTTTCAGTCGGGCCATCGAATTCCATCGCGGCCCATTTCCTGGTCCACTCAGGTACGTGCATCCGTGGTGCGGACTCTGCCCCACGTAGTGGTGATGTTTTGGGCGCTGCCAATGTTTTGGGCGCGGCATACCTCTCTCGTCCGTGCCGGTACACCGTCGTGATGGAGAGGCCCAGGGTGCGGGCGGTCTCCGCAACCGATTCGCCAGCATCCAATGACACCTGAATCGCTGCAATGACCTCCCGCGCCAGCGGAAGACCAGTCGGTCGTCGTGGTGCTACCGGCGAAGCCGGTGCAGGGTCGGGTGGCGGGGGCAAGGTCTGCGCCCTGCCTTCCACCCAGTGCGCACGCGGCTGGCCCTCGAATTGGCGATGATCGAACAGGCTCACTTCCCGCAGCACGAATGTTCGTAGGGCTTCCATTCCCGCCTCAATAAATGCGTGAGGGTGCGGGGCGTCTGTCAGCATCCGCGATAGCCCTCACCACCTGTTCTTTGGTCGCAGAGCGTCCGTTAATTTTCCAAGTGGTTTTGCGTAAATCGGTTTGATACGTGGCTTCCACCCGCTCCCCATCGTTGCTGGTGATAAAGGCCATGCCGGGGCGGTGCGGTTGCGTGGATTCAATCGCCCATCGCTCCAGTTCGTCGGCATGCTGTTCCGGCGTTAGCTTCGTTCTCATATGGCCTCCTAAATAAATACGACTGCGACCATCGAACCCGGCTCGGGTACCACGGCGATGCCAATAGCACACGGCCAGTCGATCCGGACCATCGGGCCAGCGGTGCCGGGTCCAGTTCGATAAATGAGGTTCTCCGGCCCGACGTTCAGGGTGTTGGTGTCGTATGCTGCAAAACCGCCCTGTATCACGCTGACCCATATCAATCGGCACGGGCCAGCATGAATGACGCGGGGTGAGGTGATGCCCAGCATCGTGCGGTCATTGAATGCAATTGATTGCACTCCTAAACTCGCTGGGGCGTGGCGTCGCTCGAATTTCAGTACCGTGGCGGGCATTTTTTTACTCGAATGACACGGCTACCGACGATTGCGAGCGCTGCACCGCGTAAAGACCGGTCGTAAATTGCACGTTCAGGGGTACGGGCTGATAGCCCTGATCGGCCTTGATGGTGGCAATGGGTGTGGCGTTGGCGGCGGGGGTGCCTACGCTGTCGTAAAACGAGATATCAATCGGCGCGCTGCCGGTCTTCACGGCGATGGGCTGGGAGACGACCACGCCCGTGAGGGTGCCGGGATTCTGAAGCACCCCGCCCACCACGTTGGGAATCACCACGGCGATCTGTGATCCTGTCGGCGGGAAGGGTGCGTTGGTGGTGACGTTCGGCATGATATGTACTCCTATTTATGAAGGTGAATTCAAGTGGCTGTAACTTCTCTGCGGGCACTTCTTAAACTGGCTTTAATCCGGGGGGTGAAATTGACGAAATGTCTATTCCGCTCCGGATGAAGGTTGACCTTTTGTCAATTCCGGGTGATGCGGGTGCTGCGGGTGCTGCTGCTAAACCCCGTGCTGACTGCGTTCGGACTGCGTTCGGACTTCGTTAGACTTCGTTCAGATTGCGTTGTAGATTTTTCCAGCTTACAACGAGTCTTACAGACACATAAAACGTCAAAAGGTGGTTAATACCCCTTATGTAAAATTTTACGTTTTAGTAATGGGCTTTATTATCAATGGCTTGGCGTATCTCAATATAACTTTGTAACTTTATCACCCGTTATCAGGCTTATTTGCGGCATTCGTGCTGGCGGGTATGGCATTTAGTGGCGTTTTAGCCCCTTTAAACTCGCCAACACCGGTGTAAACTTTACGCACTGACTCAGCACGTTGCCATGCCGCTTCCTGCTCTTCCTCGGTTAATTCCCCTAACGGCTCATCGGGCAGGGTGTTGGCAATGAAGTAGTAATCCCTGCCGAAAATATCGGTTTTGATCCATGAACCGTTGCCGTTAGGGTCTTTGCGTCTACGTACTACCTGCCTGGCCATGATCGTCCTCCGGCGTTTGTAGCTGTGCGATGGGCTCTGCAATTGATTGCACTGCGTGCCCCTGCGGTTGCACTGGCTCCGAATGCACCGCTACATTTTGCGGGGCGGGGGTTGCTGGGGGTTGCTCTGCTGCTTCCGGATCACCAGCTACGGGGTCGTCAGCAAAAACCGGCTCACCAATCTGACGGGGACTGCTACCCCAGCCGATTTGCAGCACGCCAGACACCTTGACTGCCCCCACCCCATCGTTCAATGCATCCGGATCATCATCGAGTATTTCAAAGGTGGCGACTTCACGACGTGCTGCTTCTATCACGTTGACGATGCTTTTGATGTTGCCCGCATTCTCTGCCTTCTCTAACGCACGGGTCAAAACGTTAAGACGGGTCGCACGTTGCGCAAGCGGCTGGACTTCGATCTCTTCGATGAAATTCTTCCGCGTGGTCTCGAATAGCTCGCGCAATTCAGCGCTCAACGTCTTACCCTGTGCGGTCGTCGGATCGTATCTTTGGATGCCGTTCCGTGTGATCTCAATATCAAATTCCGCTTTCATGGCGCGCACCACCTGACCCAGCGAATCGAATTTCGCCAAGCATCGCACTACGAAGCGTTTCTGCTCCATGGTCAGGAAAGTTTTCATGGCTTGCACGGGTGTGAACGTGCCCTCTCTAGTGTCGAGTTAGTGTGGGGTGGGTGGTGTGTTTCTTTACTTCGTTGTTTCCGGTGTTCTTTCGTTCATGATCTCCCTCCCCGGGGCTTGTCGTCTATGCGTTTGCTATGCATCCCCGCGTCATGGCGTGTAGAAGGCGTAAGCCGGATTCGGTCGTTGCAATACCGGTAGTTTGGAGACCGGATTCTTCGGCTGGCCGGTCAGGATGCAATCCAGCGTGGTAACCCAGGCTGTACCTTCCGGATTTCGTGAGGCTCCGACATGACGGAGGGTTTTTACTAAAAAAGTGCCGGTGAAAATGCTGCCGCTTTTCATGCTGGCGTACTGACTACCAGGTTGCGGATTGAAAAATTGTGACTTGCTGGCGGTGGTGGTGGTGCCCGGTGCATCGGGCAGGACGATATAATCCAGCACCTTGAGATCGCCACGCAGTACGGTCGTTATCTGGCATTGCTGGGGCTGGCCCCACGTCGGTTGACCAATTAAATCGGTGAATTGTATTTGCTTAGGCGTGGTCGCCGTCGTGCCATCGCTGATGACGATATCGTTTCCATCGAGAGTGATTAGCACGCCCGAATAATCATCACTTGGGGCGTACCCGCCAATGATGCTCAGACTTTTCTGGTTGAGGTATGCCGCCAGTTGCGGGAGCGTGGCAAAGTACCCCGTTTCATCCGCGCCGGTCCATACCAGGTTAGGACTTACGGACCCTGATATTGTGTATTTGGGGAAAGCCGTGCTTAGCGTGGCGATAAGTGGCGTAAGTAACGGCTGGCCCGCTTTCCATTGAAAGACGAGATTGGCCGGGGCTGCATTCCGTGTCGGTGCGGGTACCGTCGTGTAACTGCTGGGCGTGCCGGTCGTCTGGTTACTGGTGGGAGAGGAACCCAAAGATTTGACGATGATCGTCAAAGCCTGATCTGAACCGATCCAGTTACCAAAAGCCTGGAGTATCTGGCCGGATGCGAGACGCCCCGCTTGTTGGGGGTTAGCCAGGGGCAGGCCCTTTGCCATGCCGCCGTAAATGGCGATATTCATTCCGTTCAGGTTCGCGGCTTGCGCGATTTCCCCTAAACCGACCCCATGCAAGGTGATGGCCCCGTTTGATACTGATGCCTCGGCGGTCGTTACCGGGATATCGCATTCGAATTCCTGTGCTGCCCGATTCGTGCCGCCTGGGGTGTAAACGCTGGCTCCCTGAACCAGGGATGTATAACTTGATAGCAGCGTGGTACGGGCTACGCGCGTGTACCCCGGCTTCCCATTCAAATTTGGCACGAGGATTTCGCCGGTCTGGGGGTCGGTTATATCGACCTGAAAATATCGCATTTTGCGTCCTAGTTAGGCAAAGAGCCGACGGTCAGCCCTATATCAGCCCCCGGCCTGCTGTTGACGGTCAGATTGATGCTGACCGGTGCCATGCGCCCATCGCTAACCGTTCGTGCAGGGCTATAGCTAACCGGCGCGGCATTGGTGGGGGCCGTGTCTTTTGCGGTTTTGCCCAGGCTGCTCTTCATCAGGGCAGTGACAATGTAATCAGCGTTCATTTCCTTGAAATGATGGGATTCGTGCTGAATCATCGCCGCTTCCAGTGCCGCACGCGTTTTCAGGTCGGAGAGGTTTAATTTTTCATCGGCCCTGAATCCGGTCTTCGATGACACGTCCTTTATGTACCCAGCGGTGTCGTTTTCGGTCGTCGGTGCGTATTTAGTAAGGATTTGTTCGATGCTGCTCAGATGGTCGCGTTTGTAGTACAGATTTAGCTGGCGGTCCATTGCATTCAGGCCAGCTTGCTTGTTGGCAAACTTCTGGAATTCCGTGGTGCTGCCTGGCACGCGCAGATTGCCAGGGTTGTTAAGACGTGCTGCGCTGCTCGGCGTGACGCTGCCGGTCGTCGTCGTGTTGGATTTTGCGTCGGTGCGTGAGTCCCACGGCCAGAAACCAGCCCCGGTGTCATGCGCAAGTACGCCCGCCTTGTGGTCAGAGTCGAGCCATTTTTTGTAGTTATCCTGAATACTTTTCTGCTGTTTGTCGGAGTCGCCGTGTACGAATTTCGGGTCGAAGTCACCCCGTTGCGCCGCTTCGATCTTGTCATTAAGCCAGGTTGCGCCCGCGTCGGCCTCGTTAAGATGACCTGGCAACTCGTCCAGGAATTTCTTGAGTTTTGGAGACTCAAGAAAATTGGTGGTGAAGTCCGTGAAGGCGTTGGATGCCTTGATGACCTCGGGAGTCAACTCCGTGAATGCGGACTCGATACGGTTTTTGGCAATATCGAAATTGCTGTCGAGTGCGGCCTTGGCGTCTGTCGCCTTTTGGGCGTCCTTTTCACTAATCTCAAACGCGGGGAGTTTCGCCTGATAAGTTTTCTGAGCATTTTCCCAAGCGCTATTGTCATAGCTCGCGCCAGTTCTTAACTGATCCAGACTCAATAATTGTGTGTAGCCCCGGGCTTCCGCGATACTTCCGGCGGGTCGTCCCTCGGCCTTGTCCGCACGATATTCGGCAGAAGCTCGCTTGCTGAATTGATAGGCAAGCTCTTCGGGGTTGTCGTGCTGAATCTGCGCTGGCGTCAATCCTGCGGTTATCAACGGCTGCCATTTTGAAACATCCGCTGCGGCATCGGCGAATTTGCTAAGGTCCGCTGATTTCAGGCCGAATCTCTCGAATTGCGCCGCGAAATCTTTTGTGGCTCCGATGGGTAAATCCAGGGAACGGGCTTCCTGATTCTGACCGGCTATGTCACTGGCCGATGCTGCTACCGCCCCACCCACTGCGGCCAATGTCCCGGCTGTTGCACCTAAAACACCCCCGAATGCAGCCAGGTTGATGCTGCCTCGGGAAAGCGCGGCCATGAAGCGGCTGGATTTTTCCAGGGATTTAGCCGTAGATTCCCAGGACTTAGCAGTTCGGGCAGATGATTTTTCGAGCGCGGCAATCGTGCCACCGGCCCCCGTGAGTTTCTGGCTGGAAAGGCTCTTTTCGATCTTCGCGGATTCACTCGCTGCCTTCTCAAAGGAACCACCCAGCAGATTGATTTCTGCGTTGACGTCTCGCCACTGTTCCGGAGACTTGGCTACGCTTTCCTGGTAGGCGTGGTAACGCTCTAAAAAACCGTCGAACTCTTCGGAGTCCACGGGGATACGCAGTACAACTTTTTCGGCCATCTCGTTCTTCCCCAATGCAATCAATTGCACTGCTAACTTTCTTTGACAAACGTCTAATGGCGCGTTGCGTGACGTGCCTCTTCCGCTGCGGCCCCTATCTCTACCGTTTCCAGGAATTTTAGGCGATCCGCCGTGGCGTTCACCATCTCAATGACGCGGGCCATCATCATTTGCAAATCCTCGTTACCGGGTTGAATTTTCAGCGCTGCATCCACGCGGTTTCCTATATGCCCCAGCGTGATCATCGTTCGATAAAGACCGGATTCCTCGGTCGGGGGGCTCAACATGCATCCCCGGAGGATTTCCGCCAACTCACCGACTTCGGTCATCAGCGTGTGCATATCGCTCATTTCGTCGCCCCTACTAACCATCCTGGACCCCACACACCTTCTTTCGGGGCTTCCTTCAGCGGCTCATTTCTCAGCGGCCTACCTGCCAGCAATTGTTCCCGGCGATCTGGACGCATGCATTTGTCCACCCAGCTTTGACCCGGCTCCAGGTCCATGCGTGTCCTGCGCGATTGCGTTGTCGTCGCAACACGAGGGATTACTTTGGCGGGCCATCGATTTCCTGCTCGGGTGCTCATGACGTTGCTCCCTGCACTGCCTGTTTCAAGCGCGCTATTCTGCGTTTTTGATGCGCCCGGACCTTTTGGGGATTGGCTGCCTTCCATGCTGCAATTTGCTTTAGGCGCTTTTCGCGATGCGCCGCATACCATGCCTTGTACGCCTCTGCTGAACAAAGCTTGCAGGTAGAAGCACAGCCATCATGAGCACGTTTAGCGCGGTAAAACTCTCCAATGGGCTTCGTCGTTTTGCACTTCGGGCATGTTTTCACGATGGTCACCCGTTATGAAATGATCGTCGGCAACCTGCGCGGCTCGCCATTGATGTGGACGGCACTCTCGAAAGCTGGGGCCTGGTACTCCCGCATCCAGCTTTTCTTTGGTCCGCACCACTCCGTTACGGGCAGACCGGATCGGGTATAGGTGCGGATGGGTCGAAGCTCGCCGGAGGCGCGGGCAGAATCCATCACGGCTCTGGCTACATCGGCTTGTGCAGTGGCAAACGCTGCCGGGTCTCTAACCGCCCATGCGTTGATTTTGTCGTGCCGCAGTGATGTTGTCGCCTTCAGGGTGTTGAGCAATCTAACTCTGTAATCGCCAATCGATTCATCATTTTTCGGAGCGGGCATCGGCAGCGCTGCGACCTGATAAACCCTGTCCGCGTCTGACTGAACTATTTTGAGTGCGTCGCGCTGACCGTCACGAACGATGCGTGAATCTGGGTCAGGCTGGCGGAGCTTCAGTTCGACTGAACGTTGATAGTCGAGTTTGTCGGTCATGACCGTCTCCATGCATCGCGATACATTGGTGCGAGTGGCTCACCCGTCGTGGGGCTGCATTCGATGGTTACGCCGCGCTTTCCCGGAACCTGCGGGATGCCGATTTGCAACCACCTATCGGATTTGAACTGGTCCATCCAAGCCGATTTATCGCCGCGAAACTCCCGAATCACGCGGCCCGTCGAATCGGCCCGCGTGATCATTTTCAGTTCGCCGGCCTTGGGGGTCGGCTTGTTCCACTTGCCCGCCCGGATATCCCTCTCCTCTTCAGCGGTCAACTGGCGAAGACCGATATCGGCAAAAACGCTGTCATAGCTCATTCTGACCCCTCAAATACTGTGGAAACGGGCTTCGAGTCCCGCTTGCTGGGCGCGCAGATACTTTCCTGCAAGCTCCCTGTCGTCGGCGCACCACTTCGCCCAGCTTTGGCGACTCGGCATGGCAGGCTCCGCCGTGATCGCGAACAACGATTCGCCTCGGGCGATGCGCGCAAGAATCAGCGTGATGACGCTGACTGGGTACAACCCGCGTGGTGCTTCCTGTCCTTCGTTTCGCGCTTCGTGAATCACGGCCTTGCCTCATTGGTCGATTGACCATTTGAGTTTGCGCTTTTGGGTAGCTAACTTGGAAGAATTTTCTTATTTCTCGTCGTAGACAAATCGAACGGTTTGTCAAATTCGTGCCTATGGGAAGTATGGCCGCGTGAATCCGGAAATTCGAGATGATTTGCACACGGTTGCGTGACTCATCTGAATACATCAGTTTTAGGGCGCTGACTAGTGGACGACAGGACGAGTGATCGATCACAGTGGTACGGTGGAAATTCCCGGAGAGCCCGGAATGCTCACCGATTCTCTATCGGTAGTCGCCGGCTAGATTTACAATCGCGCGAGCGCGTAACGGGATACATGAAGGAAAAAAAATGCTAATTCGTTGTGGGGAATGTGCAGCGAGAGTTAGTGACCATGCATCAAACTGCCCTAAGTGTGGTTACCCTCTCGGCGGTAGACAGCGCACTCAGACAATTGAGAAAACCGGCAAGCCTTACAAGGCAGTCACGGTCGTATGCTGGGTGGTGATTCTGGTGCTCACGCCGATTCTGTTTATCAGCGGACATCCTGGCTTGGGCGTAGCAGCGTTTATCCTCGGTGGGGTAACGGAAATGTTCGTGAAGATCGGAGCATGGTGGGATCACGGTTGAAGTGGTGTTGCGCTTGCGGCGGATACGGTGCCGCGCATCTCTGCGCTGGTACGTGAAACTCCGACGTCAGAAAATGACGTGAGATTGCAACTGAAGGAGAAAAATCAGCGTGGTAAGAATCGTGGTAGAAAACGTGGTAACTTTCTTTGGCAACTCCCCGCAAAGCCTTACTGGTAAAGGCTCACAGGGCGCAATGTGAATCTCACCGCCTCCGCCAGATCGTCAATGAATGCGGGCCTTTCTGGGCCCGTATTCATTTGTTGCCCTCACTCCCTCCGCAACACATTCCCTGCTCCCGAAAATCACGGGCAGGTGCATCTCCCGCGCTCACGTCGAGTGACATCCGTTCGCCCCCGCACATCCCGTTCTTCCACCCATTGAAAACCCCTGCATATACGCTAGGATAAAAATACATCCTGCTCCCAAGCGTTCGCGCTCACCCTGCGATGCCCATCCGCACGCGCCACTGGACGCACCGTCGTTCCCGGCTCATGCCATTCGTCCGCATCGCCGCATGGAGCGCTTTTGCCATCGCCGCCGCCTGCACGATCACGCTGCCGCAACGGCCCATGCTGTACGTGCCGCCCGCCGCCATCAACAGCGCCACGCTCGACCAGTACCGCGCGACCGTCGCGAAGCGCATCATCGAGCGCAATCCGTCGTATGTGCTGCGCGGCACGCCGCAGGCGATGTTGCGCTCGCTCGTCGTCGTTTCGTTTACCGTCGACCGGGATGGGCAGCTTGTCGGCGAGTCGGTCTATCGCACGAACGGCGATGACGAAGCGGAAAGCACCGCGCTCGCGACGCTGCGCCGCGCATCGCCGCTGCCGCAGCCGCCGGCAAAACTGCTCGATACGCGCGGCCATCTCGAACTGATGGAAGACTGGCTCTTCAACGATAACGGCAAATTCCAGTTGCGCACCCTCGCGTCGCCGCAGGCACAAACGATCGACTGAAACGCCCGGTTGGTGCTGCGTCTTTCAGACAGCTTGCTGCGCCCGGTTGCCGCGCGACGCCCCTGCTCGTTATAATTTTCGGATACGCCCTGCCGGAGCCCTCCGGCGCCGCTCTCGGGCGCGCGCTCATCCGCGTGCGCCCGAGAGCCTGACCGTGGCGTCGCCGCGCAACTCGCGCGCGCGCCCGGGCCGCATCGTCCGATGTCTCGCCACCGCATGTGCTGGCGCGCACCGGCGAGGCAAGCTGCTGTATCGTTGCATGCGCAACGTTATGCGCCGGGTTGCGCGGCAACCGCGTGCCTTGCACCCGCAGCCCGCACCGATTTCAAACAAAGACCCGGCCCGGCTCCGCGCTGTCGATGTGCGGAATGTGTTCCGCACACGGGACCGGGTCGCGACAACTCAACTGGAGACCCTGCATGTCCACCTCACCGCTTTCCGCGACTCCGCCAGATGTGGCCGGAAAGAACAGCACCTCGCGGGTGATCTTCGCGAGCTTCATCGGCACCGCGATCGAGTTCTACGACTTCTACGTCTATGCGACGGCCGCCGCGCTCGTCATCGGCCCGGTGTTCTTTCCGCACAGTTCGGCGACGGCGCAGGCGCTGTCGGCGTTCGTCACGTTCGGCATCGCGTTCGTCGCGCGGCCGATCGGCTCGTTCCTGTTCGGCCACTTCGGCGACCGTATCGGACGCAAGTCGACGCTCGTTGCATCGCTGCTGGTGATGGGTCTGTCGACAACGTTAATCGGCTTCGTGCCCGGCTACGACTCGATCGGCAGTCTCGCGCCGATCCTGCTGTGCATCCTGCGCTTCGGGCAAGGCATCGGCCTTGGCGGCGAATGGGGTGGCGCGGCGCTGCTCGCCACCGAAAACGCCCCGCCCGGCAAACGCGGCTGGTTCGGCATGTTCCCGCAACTCGGGCCGTCGATCGGCTTTCTCGCTTCGAACGGCCTGTTCTTCGGCCTTGCGCTGTCGCTGTCCGACGAGCAGTTCCGTAGCTGGGGCTGGCGCGTGCCGTTCATCGTGAGCGCGGTGCTGGTCGCGATTGGCCTCTACGTGCGGCTGAAGATCGCGGAAACGCCGGCCTTCCAGGCGGCAATCGATCGTCAGGAACGCGTGCGCGTGCCGGTCGCGACGCTCCTCTCGCAGCACTGGCGCCCGACGATCCTCGGCGCGCTGGCGATGGTGGTGTGCTACACGCTCTTCTACAACGCGACGACGTTCTCGCTGTCGTACGGCGTCTCGGCGCTGCACATTCCCCGCCAGACGTTCCTCGGCATGCTGTGCGTCGCGGTCGTGTTCATGGCGCTCGCCACACCGCTGTCCGCATGGGCCGCCGACCGCTTCGGACGCAAGCCGGTGCTGATCGCCGGCATCCTCGCGGCGATCGTGTCCGGCTTCGCGATGGCACCGCTGCTCGGCAGCGGCTCGATGCCGCTCGTGCTGCTGTTCCTGATCGTCGAACTGTTCCTGATGGGCGTCACGTTCGCGCCGATGGGCGCGCTGCTGCCGGAGCTGTTTCCAACCAACGTGCGCTACACCGGCGCGGGCGTCTCGTACAACCTGGGCGGTATTCTCGGCGCCTCGGTGGCACCGTACATCGCGCAGGTGCTTGCCGCACACGGCGGCCTGACGTGGGTCGGCGCGTACGTATCGTGCGCCGCCGCGGTAAGCCTCGTCGGCGTGCTGTGTATGCGCGAAACGCGTCATACGCAGTTGATGTAAGCGGCGCGCGGGGCTCGCCGTTCACGTTCGAAAGGAACGTCGGGTCCTGCGGTAGTCATGCATGGGAAGTCCACCGGACCAGGTCGCGCTTTCCCTGACTTGCACGGGTTTCTGGCCTGTCTATACTGGACTGGAAGCGCTGATCAAAAGCGCACGGATCAAGACGCCATGCCCGCCGGTTCATCTGCCCGAACCGGCCACGACATCGCGCGATGCCCAAAGGAGCCGACGATGAACATTCACCTGCACAACGCAGACGTCGTGATGATCATTGCCCTCGCGCTGCTCGGCGCGTTACTGCTCGCGGTCCGCTTCAAGCCCGCGACCTGGAAGGGTCTGGTCTTCGAAGCCATCGCGGCGAACCTGGCTGCCATCGCGGCGGTCATCGCGTTCGAAATGCTGCTTGCCTGAAAAAAAGCCGCGCAATCTGCCGGAGCAGATGCGCGACTTCCCCCACTCGCATCGACAGCACGGCTGCGTATGTCGACGCGTCCCGTCACCGGTAGTAGTAACCGCCGTGGTGATAGCCGCCGCCGTAGTAGCCAGGCGCCGGCACGACAATGCATCCGCCCAGTGCAACGGCGAGGAATGCACCCGTGATCAAGGTCAGCGTCAAGCGTTTCACATTGTTCTCCCATCGAGTCGGTAAGTATTCGAGTGATCTCGAATGACTCGATTGAACACGACGGCGCCCCGCGAGACCGTTGCAATTTGTAAAGGGAGGTTAGCGCGGTGTTACATGCGCCGGGACAGCGAAAGGCCCGAGCCTGATACCAGCGGGGCTACGCGGGTAGCGTACCCACGCCGTGCCCGCGAAAGCGCGACAGTTTTAACAGCCGTGTAATGATCGTGGCGATTTTCCGCCGGATTACCGCTGGATTTTCGTGACGCGCCGGCGCGTCTCAGGCGGCCACCACGGTGGCGCCACCGGCCGCGGCTGCGTCCGGTTCGGTATGTACGTATTCGATGGCGCGCAACACTTCATCGACAGGCGGCACACTTTGTCCATCGCCGACGGAGATCGAACGGAACGGCGCTTCGATGCCGAAGTGCTCCCTCGATGTGGCCACAAAAATCATGATGGCGCGCTTGTGTAATGCGTGTGCGAGATGCACGAAACCCGTATCGACACCGACGACGAGCGTAGCCCGGTCGATCATTCGGGCGATTTCGGTGACGTCCATCGGCGGCAGCAGCGATGCCTCGGGCACGAGCGCCGCAATCGCGCCCGCTTCGATACGCTCGACCGGCGACCCCCACGGCAACTCGATTGCATAACCGCGCCCGATCAGATTGCGCGCAATCGCAGCCCAATGTGTTGCAGGCAGCTTCTTGTCGTCCTTGGATGTGGCATGAAACAGCATGGCGACCGGTGCGTCCCCGATCGTCGACACGGATGAACCGGTTGTACCCGGCACCTGCAGGTTGAAAACTGGCGGCCCTTCGACCTGGAAGCCGAGCGCGTCGCCCACGCTGATGCGCATGCCATGCCATGCGTTGACCTCGGCGCGCGGCGCGAGGCGGCCCGTATAGGCGAACGCGGCGCCCCGCTCGCCAAGGTCTTGTGACCGGTAGCCGAGACGGCGCGACGAGCGCGTCAGAAACGCGATGATGGCACTCTTGTAGACGCCGTGGATGTCGATCACGACGTCGTAACGCTCGGCGCGCAGCTCGGCGATCGAAGCGGCGATCGAGCGGAAATCCGCGAGACTGCGGGCCTTCTTGAAGCGTCGCAACGGCGCGCACAGCACGCGCTCGATACCGGTGTTCCAGCGAGCCACGTCGGCAAACATCTCGTCGGCGGCCCAGTCGACCTTGACGCCCGGAAAAGCCCGTTTGATGTCCGCAACCACGGGTTGCGCCTCGATGATGTCGCCGAGCGAGGTGACCTTGACGATCAAAATGCGCTTCATGGTCAATTTGTCACTCTTATCGGGGATCGATCCATTTCAACTCTGTTTCCCTATGTGAAACGTGCATTCTACGGAAGTTGCGCCCGCAATGCCGAATATCGCGACAGGCCCGCCGTAACGACAAGCCATCACCGGTCGTGACCGTCGAGATGCAACCGGATGCCCGCGGATAGCATGACGACCCCACGAGGTCTGCTCATTCTGCGCGAACAATGCGCCGTTATAATCCAGACTTTGCATCGACAAATCGCCATGCTCCGGGCACTCCCTCCCTTGACTTCAACCGTCGTGCGACGCGCGCGGCGCCTGTGGCGCCAGTTCGGCATTTTCTGGCTCGGCGCGATCGCGGTGGGTCTCGTCGCGGTGCTTTATGCACGGCTTATCGACTGGGGCTACGCCGCCTTCAACACGATGCAGCACCGGCACGTGTGGCTGCCGCTCCTCGTCACGCCGGCCGTGGCCGCGCTGTCCGTGTGGCTCACACGCCGGTTCTTTCGTGGCGCCGAGGGTAGCGGCATTCCACAGGTCATCGCCACCCTGCACACGAATACCGGCGAAACCGGCTCGCGCCTGCTCACCGTCCCGATTCTGCTTGGCAAGATCGCCGTATCGTTTCTGGCGATTCTCGGCGGCTTCACGATCGGCCGCGAAGGGCCGACCGTCCAGGTCGGCGCGGCGCTCATGTTCAACCTGCGGCGCTTCTACCCGCGCTCGAACAGGCACATCGAACGGCAACTCGTGCTGGCCGGCGCGGCGGCGGGTCTGTCGGCCGCGTTCAATACACCGCTCGCCGGGATCGTCTTCGCGATAGAGGAGCTCACCCGCAGCTTCGAGGCGCGCGCGAGCGGCGTGCTGATCACGGCGATCATCATCGCCGGTGTGATCGCGCTCGGCCTGAACGGCAATTACACGTATTTCGGCACGATCCAGATTGGCACGCATTTCCCGGATCTGCTCGCGCTCGCCGTCGCGCTGACCGCCGTCGTGACCGGCATCGCGGGTGGTGTTTTCTGCTGGCTGCTGCTCAATACCGCGCGCTGGATTCCCGCGCCGCTGCGCACGCTGCACGGCGAGCGGCCGGTCGCGTTTGCCGCGGTGTGCGGGCTCCTGATCGCGGTGATCGGGCTGATTTCCGGCGGCACGACGTTCGGCAGCGGTTACGCCGAAGCACGTGGCCTGCTGGACGGCACCGTCAATCTGTCGGTGTTCTATCCGCTACTGAAGATGGCTTCGATGGTCGGCTCGTATCTGCCGGGCATTCCGGGCGGCATCTTCGCGCCTTCGCTGTCGATCGGCGCGGGTTTCGGCAACGTGCTGCACATGGTGTTCGGCAGCATGGAACTGCAGATGCTGATCGCGCTTGCGATGGTCGGCTATCTGGCCGCGGTCACGCAATCGCCGATCACGGCTTTCGTCATCGTGATGGAAATGATCAACGGCCACGCACTGGTGATCTCGTTGATGGCGACGGCGCTGATCTCGAGCCGCGTGTCGCGCTTCTTCGCGCCGCCGCTCTACGAGACGCTCGCGCACCGCTATATGGCACCGCGGCACCCACCGGTGCCCGCGCCCGTCCCCGAGACACCCGAAGCGGTCATCGAGGACGAAGCGGGCGAGCAGGCAGCCGATACCACACGTCCATAAACGACGACGCGCGCTCCCGATGAAACGGAATGCGCGCGGCGGCATGCCAGCCAGGCCGGAAAACGGGCCTGGCTTTTATCCTGCGATCAAGCCTGGGGAATCTCGATCTTCACTTCGAGCACTTCGAGGTCGTCCTGACGCTCGAGGCTCACGCGGATATCGTTGTCGGAAATCTTGACGTACTTCGAGATGACCGCGACGAGCTCGCGTTGCAAGGCCGGCAGATAATCCGCGGGCGCATGGCCCCCGGCGCGCTCGTGCGCGATGATCAGTTGCAGGCGCTCTTTCGCGACCGAAGCGGATCGCTTTTTCTCGCCCAGCAAAAACGTGAGAATCGACATGACGTGCGCTCCCCTTACTTGGTGCCGAAGAGGCGCTGCAGCAGGCCCGGCTTCTGGTAATCGGTAAAGCGAAGCGACTTCTGTTCGCCGAGGAAACGCGACACCACGTCTTTATAGGCTTCCGCTACATCGGTACCGTCGAGGTGCACCGCCGGCAGGCCCTGGTTCGACGCATGCAGCACCGCTTCCGATTCCGGAATCACGCCGATCAGGTCGATACGCAGGATTTCCTGGATGTCGGTGAGCGACAGCATTTCGCCTTCGCTCACGCGCTTCGGGTTGTAGCGGGTGATGAGCAGATGTTCCTTGATCGGCTCCTTGCCCTCGATCGCGCGCTTCGTCTTCGACGACAGCATGCCGAGAATGCGGTCCGAGTCGCGCACCGACGATACTTCCGGGTTCGTCACGATCAGCGCTTCGTCGGCGAAGTGCATCGCGAGCAGCGCACCCGATTCGATACCAGCCGGTGAATCGCAGATGATGTATTCGAAGTCCATCGCGATCAGATCGTTGATGATCTTCTCGACGCCTTCCATCGTGAGCGCGTCTTTATCGCGGGTCTGCGAGGCGGGCAGGATGAACAGGTTCTCGCACTTCTTGTCCTTGATGAGCGCCTGGTTCAGGTTCGCTTCACCCTGGATCACGTTGATGAGGTCGTACACCACGCGGCGCTCGCACCCCATGATCAGGTCGAGGTTACGCAGGCCGACGTCGAAGTCGATCACGACCGTCTTGCTGCCGCGCAGCGCGAGGGCCGATGCAAAACTCGCGCTCGTGGTCGTCTTGCCCACGCCACCCTTGCCCGAAGTCACCACAATGATTTTTGCCATAGCCCTTACCTTGTGTCCGTCAAATTCGTTCAGATTCTTGTGCAGGTCCGGCAGCGACCCGACCGGCAGTGCGCGATGAAAACGCGGCGTACACGCACGCCCGTCAGGTCAGCCGCAGCGGTTCGATCATCAACTTTTCTTCGTCGAGCCGGATCTGCACCGGCTTGCCCAGCACATCCGCGGGAAGCGGGTTCTCGGTCGTCCGGTAGATGCCCGCGATCGAGATGAGTTCCGGCTCGAGACACGTGCAGAAAATGCGCGCGTCGTGATTGCCCTGCACGCCGGCGAGTGCCCGGCCGCGCAGCGGCGCATAGATATGGATGTTGCCTTCCGCGATCACTTCCGCGCCGTAGCTCACGAGGCCCAGCACGACGAGATCACCCTTCGCGTAAATCCGCTGGCCCGAACGCAACGGCTTTTCGATCACCAGCGTCTGTGCCGAGGTCGCCACACGCACCGGCTCGGCGGGTTGCGTGGCGGACGTTGTCGCGGCTTCGGCCGTCGCGCCGGCAGGCGTTTCTACTGCGCCCGGCGCCGCCTGCGCATCGCTTCCGGCTTCGCCCGATGCTTCGCTGTCAGCCTTCGAAGCGGCACCGCGCCGGTCGCGCGCTTCGAGGAACGGCAAACCGGCTCCGGCAGCCCACGTCTGCTGCGCGGCATCGGCGACGATGCCGATCGGGCGCATGCGCACGCTGTCGAGCAACTGCGCGATGTCGGCGAGCGGCACGCGTTCTTCGGCGGCAAGCCGGCGCACGTCGATCGCGACGGTGTCGTTGGCGAAGAATTCCGGGGTCGCCTCGAAGCGCCGGGTCAGTTCGGCACGGATTGCGTCGAGGTCGGTTGTCTTGACCACGAACAGCAGCGTGTCGACAGAACCACTGCGCAGTTCAAAAAAAGGCGATTTCCTTGGCGTCATGGCGTTCGGTAAAAAATTTTGCGTATTTTACAGGCGTCCACGCACACAGCCAGGTTTTTTGGCGATAAAGGACGCGAGACGGGAGAAAAAGAAGATGCAGCAAACGCCGCAGCGACGGGGATGAAGCCTGAACGGCGGCGGCGCCCGGCAGCACCACCGGACAGATCATGGCGCTGGGGGCTCCGCTACCGGCGGCACGTGACGCACCAGCAGGGTTTCCCACGCGTCCGCCGTGCGGGTGTGCTCACCGGTCGGACCGAAGCCGAGGCGCTCGTAAAAGCGCATTGCGGTGCGGTTCGCGTCGGCCACCCACGCGTAGATTTCCCGCACGCCCTGGCTCGCGATCCATTCGCTCGCGGTATTCACGAGCAGCTCCCCGCCACGCAGATGCCGTACAGCGGGCGCCACCCACAGCTCGCGCACGAATGCGCGACGCAGTGCCGATTCCTCGAAACACGCGCCGATCAGACCAGCCGGATGGCCTTCCGTATAGAGAATGAAGGAAGTGGCCTCGTCGGAGGATGCGTGGCGAGCCGCCGTGGCATCGAACGAGGTGACATCGGCGAGGAGCGCGTCTTCGAGCGTTTCGCCAAATGCGTAAGGCGCCTCACGCAGCGACGCTGTGCGAAGCTCGCGGAAAACGGCGCCCTGGTCGGCAGCAATACGGCGAACGGTCAGTGACGGACTCATGCAGACGAAAACCCCTTGGAGCGCTAACGCGTAGCTTTAACCGAACCGGCGCGTGAGTCAAATCCTTATTTTCACGACGCGTGCGGCCGGTGACGCAAATCCAGGCACGCAGCGGCGGTTCAGGGCGCCTCGTAAGCGCCCGTGCCATCCGGCCAGGGCGTCAGCAGTTCGAACCCGTCGTCGGTGACGGCGATCATGTGCTCCCATTGCGCCGACAGCGAGCGGTCCTTCGTGACCACCGTCCAGCCGTCGCGCATCACACTGGTGCCGGCGCGGCCCGCGTTGACCATCGGCTCGATCGTGAACACCATGCCCGGCTTCAGGCGCGTGCCCTGCCCCGGCTGACCGTAGTGCAGCACCTGTGGATCTTCGTGATAGACCTTGCCGATGCCGTGACCGCAGTAATCGCGCACGATCGAAAAACCCTTGCGCTGCGCGGTCTGCTGGATCGCATGACCGACGTCGCCGAGCGTCGCGCCCGGCTTCACCTGACGAATACCCGCGATCATCGCTTCATAGGTTGTATCGATCAGCTCGCGCGCGACCGGGCTCGGTTCGCCCACGCAGTACATGCGGCTCGTGTCGCCGAAATAGCCGTCCTTGATGATTGCGACGTCGATGTTGACGATATCGCCGTCTTTCAGCACTTCGCCGCGGTCTGGAATGCCGTGGCACACGACCGAATTGACCGACGTGCAGACCGTCTTCGGAAAGCCCATATAGCCGACGTTGGCGGGAATGACCTTCAACGTGTTGACGATGAAGTCGTTGCACAGCGCATCGAGGTGATCCGTCGACACGCCGGCTTTCACGTGTTCGCCGATCATCGCGAGAACGTCCGCCGCGAGACGGCCTGAAATACGCAGCCGGGCGATGTCGTCAGGAGTCTTGCAGGTGATGGCCATGGTTCGCGCGTTCCATTCAATGCAGGACAGCGGGCACGTCATGAACCTGCGCGTTGCGCCGCGCCCGCGGCGCCTTCGCAACCGGCAGACCTGACCTGAAAACGCCGCCGCCCAGGTTGTCGATCGGACAATTGTACAGATGATGCGAATTTCACATCCGGCACGGCCGTGTCGCGAAGTATCGTACGGCAGGCACTCCGTCTGAAAAACGCGCATTCAATCAGGTATCCGGATCATTTATTTACACTGTGCGCGCGCACAACGCAATTAACCAGGCCTTCGCGCATCCACCACGGCGCGCTTACATCTGCGCGAGCTTCTCCAGTGCGCGCTGCCATACCTGCTGCGCGCGCAGTCCGGTGAGTTCACGCCAGTGTGCGTCGGCGGGATAGAAATGTTCGAGCATCGCAGCCTTGATCCGGCGACCGGTCGCGTCGAGCGGATCGCCGTGCAGATGAAGCCAGTGATCGTCGCGCAGGATCGCATGACCGACGTGCCCATCATAGGTCCCGCACTCGATGACGAACTGCATCAGGTTCACATCGTGCAGCTGATCAAGCAGCGCCTGTGACGTGTAGCCCGTCGCGGTCGCCGCGACGCCGGTGTCGGACGTGGCGTCGGCGGCCGTGATGATCGTGTGCAGCCAGGGGCCGTAGACCGATTGCGCCATCGCGTGCGCAGGGTAGCTGCGCTCCGCGATCGTCATCAGCAGCGGATAGCCGAACGGGCCCGCGCCCGTGTGCAGATCGAAGCTCATCGCCACGCCGGCGCCCGCGACGTGTTCGGCCATGATCGCGCGCACGGTGCGATTGGTCCACGTGGCCGACTTGCCGCCGAAGAACAGCCCGTTGCCATGCACATACTGCCCGGCTTCGACGATGTTCATCATCGGCGTGTGGCCGAGATTGCGCGCGTGCGTGGCGAACAGCTCGTCCGCGGCGCGACGGCCCGGGCCGTCGAGATCTTTCGCCAGATAGATTTCATGCAGCGTTTCGTACGCGGCGTTAGCCGGCAGCGGGCCGTCGAAGTTGACGTAGTTGCGGTTCACGTCGACGTTGTCTTCGTTCACGCGGCGCATCCACGCCGTGCCCCACGGATTGACGAGATGCACGAGCACCACCGACACATCCCGCGGCAGGTCACGGCCACGCAGATCGTGCAGCAGACGGATCTGGCATTCCGAGCCGTAATAGCCCTCGATGCCGTGCGTGCCCGAAATCGCGACGAGGCGCTTCGGCGCGTTGCGATCGCCGAGCACCGCGACATCGGTGGCGAGCGCTTCGCCGCGCGGTCCCTTCAGCGGGTGCGGATATTCAAAGTGTTCGCCGCCCGCGTCGGCGACCGCCTGCACGAACCGCTGGCGCTGGTCTTCATAACTGGGGGATTCGATGAAAGCGGAGGTCATGACAGGTCCCGAAACGTAGGCGAAAACGAAATGATGCCGTGCGCGGCGTATGAAAGCGAGCCTTTGTGGGTGGTTGCCGTGCGTTGCCCGTACGTTGTGGTGCCGGACCTTACGCTCGCCTGATGGCTGCGCCGCTGTCGCTGCGGGCTTTGTCTGCTGATGTCCGTCGATCGCCGGGGCCAGCGCCGCTACCGCCACTCCCGCCGCTAGTCTGCCGCCGGCCAGGGCAGCCGGTCGAGCGACCAGTCCAGTTCGACGCCCACTACGCAGCGTCCCTGCTCCGTCGGCACCGCGATGGTCACGGCGATGCACGGCCGGCCGCTCGCGAGCGAGAGATACGGGCTGCTCGTCACCGGCACGCCCGGGCGCAGCACCGCGTTCCTGAAATACGGCCGATGATCCCACCGCGCATCGCGCGGATTCGCGACGGGCTGCAGCGAATCTCCCGCTTTCGCCGACGCCATGCCGTTCACCTCGAGCCCGATCTGGCGGCCGCTTTCGTCGAGAATGAAACAGCTGATGCACAGTTCGAACGTCGCGAGCGGTGCGAATGCCTCTTCGAGCGGCACGCCGCCCGAGTAAGCCTGCGCCGCAAGATCGAGCGCAAGACGATACGGATGCAACTCCAGTTCGAACCGCGCGTGCTGATGCGCACGACCCTCGGCGAGCACGTCGAACGCGTGATCGATGCGGCGGTTCACCGGCTCCGGTGGCGTGATCGTCGCGGCAGGCCGGCCGAGCAGATAGCCCTGCGCGAAGTCCACGTTCGATTCGACGGCGAGAATCAGTTCGTCCGTCGTCTCCACGCCTTCGACGACAACCAGCATGCCCGCCTGATGCAGCAGGGAGACCAGTTTCGGCAGGATGGGCTGCTGCGCGCCGGGGCTCGTCGCGCGGATCAGCTCGCCATCGAGCTTCACGAGATCCGGGCGGATCTGGAACAGGCGGTCCAGATTCGAGTGCCCGGCACCGAAATCGTCGACCGCGATCAGAAAGCCGTGTTCGCGGTACTGCGCCGCCGCGCGCGACAGATCGTCGACGCTGCCGCCGTGCGACTCCAGCAACTCCAGCACGACGCGCTCAGGGCTAAGCCCGACCGAACGCGCGAAACCGGCGAGTTGATCCGCGTAGCCTTCCGCGACGAACGAAACAGGCAGGATGTTGAGAAACACCCACACATCGTCGGGAATCACGCGTGCGGCGTTGGCAAGATGCAGCGCATGACTCACCCGGTCCAGGTCGCTCTCGCTGGTGAATGGTTTGGGGGCGAACAGGATGGCCGGCGCGATGACCGAACCGTCGTCGCGCTCGCCGCGCAGCAGCGCCTCGAAGCCGACCTGCTTCTGATGCGAAAGACTGTAGAGCGGCTGGAAATGCGACGTCAGATAGTGATCGTCCCACGGCTGACGGAGCGGTTCACGCCGTGAGGCGCCGCTTGCGTGCGCGTCGCTGTCCGGCAGCTGCAATGGCTTGAGCCGCGCGGCGTCATCCGCCGCGGCCCGTTCGGCGCACACGCGATTGCGGCCCGAATGCTTCGCGCGCAGCAGCGCTTCGTCGGCACGATCCAGCAGCGACATGAAGCTTTCGCCCGCGCGATATTCCGCGACGCCGAAACTTGCCGTCAACGCGCCGTCGGGGCGCGCGATGCCCGAGATCGCGACGCGCAGCGTCTCGGCGAACCCAACCGCGCTGCGCAACCCGCCACGCCGCAGCAACGCGAACTCCTCGCCCCCGATACGGCTGACGTTGTCGTCCGCGCTGGTCTGCGCTTTCAGGATCTGCGCGACCTCATGGAGCATCTGGTCGCCGACCGAGTGACCGAAGCGGTCGTTCAACGACTTGAAGTAATCGATATCGACGAAAATCGCGCTGAATTTCGCGCTCCCGTCGGGCGTCGACAGCAGCGTCTCCGCGCCTTCCTTGAACGCGCGACGGTTTTGCAGACCGGTCAGCGGATCGGTGGCGGCGAGCTGCACGAGCCGGTCTTCGAGCAGGAAATGATTGCGTCGCAGCCAGTAGAAGCAGCCGTGCAAGACTGCCGCCGACAGCACGCTGATCCCGATCCACATCCAGCAAACGAGATGCGCCCCGCGCGTTTCGTGGACGTTCAGCAGAACCGGCAGCCCGGCCGCGTAAAAAGCGACGGTGCCGAAGAGAAATTGCGTGGGCGTGAGCCACAGCGGCGCCGCGCCCATCACGACCATCACCATCGCTGGAAGCGCCCACAGCAGCGGCGACGCGACACCGCTGACGTTGAGCGCGATGCCGGCCTGCAACGTCAGCACGTATGCGACGCCGATGGCGCCACAAGCCCACGGGGTCTTCGCGCGCGGCATCGCCATGGCGAGCAGCGCGAGGCACAGTCCACAGGCGAGCCGGTACTGCAATCCGGGCATCGGACCGACGACGACACTGCGCGTTGCCACAAACGACAGGTACGCCACGACGGCAAACGCCATCGTGATCGCGGAGAGCGGACGCTGGTGTTCCAGCGAACGCAGATGAAACCGGCGAAGAAAGCCGGCATCAGTAGTCTGTCGCGTGGTGGAGGAAAGCATATCGATGAGAATCAGGCCGGTTCCGGTCACTCTGCCACTGTTTAACGGCAAAAAATCGCCAGGGTTGAGCGAATAAGCCTGTGAGGCGCGACGGCGCTCGATGACGCCGCGCAGTGGTGCCTGGTCCACACGCGGGAGCATTGTGATGCGATAAAAAATCGCGCAGCAATCGGCATAGGGGACGGCCACGAGGCCGTACCCCTGCCACACCACCCGGCATGCGGGTCCGCACCGGGCGGTTCGGGAAGTTGAGGTTATGAGAGTCGGGGTACAC
>NZ_CAJQZB010000056.1:0-29853 GCF_907164545.1 Paraburkholderia gardini
AGGGGCCCGCGTGGCCCCTTTGTTCTTGAGTAATTCGCTCAACCTTGCGTCGTCGTTTAACGTCGCTTTTACACCGGCGCTAACACAAACACCCGCCGGATCGTGTCGTGACCTGGAACACCGTTGCGCAGCTTCAGATACCGCCGCAGCCACGCCTGCCGCCTCCACACCCCAGTCTTCGATGTCGTCCCAGCCTTCGGCGCCTGACATCACCGCACACAGTGCCAGCACTACGATATCCAGCAGATCGTGATCGCAGCGTCCAGTCACCCGCGGGTCCGGAAGGTCCGCGAACGCCTCCACCAGCGCAGCCACTTCCATGCGCATCTGTGGTCTCCGAAAAATCGACAGTAAACCCCGCGCGCTTGTTGTTTACAACCCCCTCACCCTATCCATTGAAAGTAAACGACTTTTGACGCTCCGGCCCTGGATGGCTGTTGTTGTATGTAAACCCGCCGGTCGGATGTCGCATTGCCGGAGACGACGATCGTCCGAACCCGGTCCGACGCAGACCTCGATCGATCTCTGATTGCAGCGGATACGCGACAGGCGTCCCCGCTTCTGCCGATTGTGCGAAATCCACGACTGGCCGTTTCTCTGCGCGATGGACAGTGCTGCAAATCGGCTGCTTTGCGCTGCATCAAAGTGGCTCGAGGGCAAGCATCTGCCAAGCCCAACGCGGGCATATGATGACAGCCCCTAGCGTTTCAGGCGACCGCCTTGCGCCACACGCTGGCTAGCCACGGCTGCCGCTCACGCGGCAAGCCGGCGGGCCGGTAATAGTGCTCAATTTCGACAAATCCCGCGCCCGCCATGTATCGGCGCCATGCTTCGAGATCATGGAAGACGCCGTAGCGGCCGTGGCTCCAGCCTTCCTGATTCGTGCCGCGCGGGTTGGAACTGAACAGCACGCCGCCGAGCTTCAGTGTCGCGTGCAATTGCCGCAACACGCGCGGCAATGCCTGACTCGGGACATGGAACAGCGCGGCGTTGGCGAAAATGCCGTCAAAGTGCGCAGCCGGCAAATCGAGATGCAGGAAATCCTGCTGCCAGACGTCGCAGCCAGTCGCGTCACGTGCCATTGCAACGAAGCGCTCGGCGCCATCGAGGCCGATCGCGCAATGACCGAGTGTAGTGAAGGCCTTGAGATCTCTCCCCGGCCCGCAGCCGAAATCCAGGATCGTAAGAGGGGGCTCGACTTCGATATGGTGCAGCAGCGCCGCGATGTTCTGCGTGACGTCGTGGTCGTACGTGGCGTCGCGGAAATCTTCCGCGTGCGCGTCGTAGTGCTGCAACGTGACGGCACTGATTTTATCGAGGTCGCGGGGGTCGTGTTCCATGCAGGAAGTATATCTCGGGGCATTTCCCGCACGACTACGTCCTACCTCCAGTGTCATCGACCATGGTCGGTTGCGTGCCGAACAGGATGAACAACGCGATTCCGTGTGCGCAACTGATTCCTCTTGGGTTTCCGAGAACGCGCACGGTATCCGGCGAACGGCTCGAGTGGGCCGTACCTTGCCCATCGTCGTGCGATCGACCCGTGCGTTCCACGAGCGGCAGCACGCGACCGAGGCTGTGTGAAAACGCATCGATCGCCTAAACTGAATTAACTCATTCAGCGTGGGTGACCGGATGAAGCGATTCATAGAAGGCGAAGACCGCAAGCAGGTAACACTGTTGCCCGAATGCCTGGATGACTTCGTTGCCGTGGATAACCCGGTGAGGATCATCGAGGCCTTCGTCGAGGAGCTCGAACTGGAATCGATGGGTTTCAATGGCGTCACACCATCGACGACAGGTCGCCCTTCCTACCATCCGGCAGTGCTGTTGAAGATGTACATCTACGGCTACCTCAACCGGATTCAATCGGGTCGTCGTCTGGAGCGGGAATGCCAACGCAATGTTGAGCTCATGTGGCTCACGGGTCGCCTAGCACCGGACTTCAAGACGATAGCCGACTTTCGGCGGGACAACGGCACAGGCATTCGCAACGTTTGCCGGAGGTTTGTCGTTCTGTGCCGCGATCTCAAGCTGTTCTCACAAGCACTGGTTGCCATTGACGGGAGCAAGTTCAAGGCGTCCAATACTCGCGACCGTAACTTCACGACTGGCAAGATCGACAAGCGGCAGCAGCAGATTGAAGAGTGTATCCAGCGTTACCTGAGTGCGCTTGAAACGGCTGACCGGACGCAGCCCCCGGAGCTGGAAGCAAAGACAACCCGGCTGCAAGAGAAGATCGAGCAATTGCGTGGACAAATGCGTCGCCTCGAGCAGATCAAGGAAGAACTCAAGACGCAGCCCGATGGTCAGCTCTCGCTGACGGACCCTGATGCGCGCTCCATGGCAACGAGCGGAAGAGGTTCGGGGATGGTGGGCTACAACGTGCAGGTGGCCGTAGAGGCCAAGCATCATTTCATCGTCGCCCATGAGGTAACAAACTCCGGCAGTGACCGTGCCCAGCTCAGTCCGATGGCGCAAGCCGCTCGCGACGCGATGGGTAGGACCAAACTGAAAGCCATCGCTGACCGTGGGTACTACAGCGGTCCGCAGATAAAGGCATGCGCGGATGCGGACATTGCAGCCATTCTGCCGAAGAACACGACGTCAAGCGCAAGAGCCCATGGCCGCTTCGACAAAGCGGACTTCGTCTATATCACCCGGGATGACGAATACCTTTGTCCGGCTGGACAACGAGCGATCTACCGCTTCACCGGTGAAGAGCATGGCATGCAACTGCATCGCTACTGGAGCAGTGCATGCCCTCGCTGCGCAATGAAATCGCAATGCACACCGAGCGATTATCGGCGGATCACCCGGTGGGAACACGAGTCGGTGTTGGATGCCGCTCAACGGAGGCTCGACAGAATGCCGGATGCGATGATGGTGCGAAGGCGGACAGTCGAACACGTCTTTGGGACGTTCAAGCACTGGATGGGCTACACGCACTTCCTGACCCGCACACTACCGAACGTGAGCACCGAGATGAGCTTGCATGTGCTGGCGTACAACCTCAAGCGCGTGATAGCGATACTGGGGTTCTCGAGAACCATGAGAGCAATGAGGCTGGTCGGCGCGTGAAGCGCCCAGATTCTCAACATAGGGTGAAAAACGACTCACACCGAGACATCGCTCCCCCCGACTCTCCCTGGTTGATCGATTGATTGCGAGAGCGGATCGCGGCTCTATACTCGCCGAAGCAGATTCGTTACACGTCAAATTCTGCGCCGCGCGTTTCCACACAGCCTCGACCCGGAGCTGACATTGGGCTGTGGCTTGGCCAACGACGGTCTTCGGCAGCACTGCGGTCATTCACCCGACGCGTCCCTACGTAGCTCAGAACTTATGTCGCAATCCGACCATGAAAGCGCTTGTGCCCACGCCCGGGGCGACCGGCTGGCCATACTCCAGCGCCTGATTCATTACACCGCGATTATCGACGTAGCCGGCGTCCGCGTACACCAACGTGGACTTCGACAGACTATATTCGGTACTCAGCGAGAAGGCCGTCGACTGGTTCGCAGAATGATTCCTGTCCTTGATGTAATAGACGCCAGAAGAAACCATAAGCGCTGGCGTAAACGCATAGGCGAGGCCTCCAGTGATCATGTTGAAATCAGCCGCACCCGAGTTCGAGGGATTGCGTCCATTCGAGTACGAACCGCTGATCGAAAAGCCGGAGCGCGTATAGAGTGCGCTCAACGACATGAACCGGTTATTGTCGAGTCCGCTCAAGACCGTGGCGGCGCCCGGGTTCGTGTCGTGACCGTTGTAGTAAATTGCCGCGGCTTTCAGGCCATAGCCGTTGTACTGAAGCACCGCCGACTCGCGCGTATTGCCCTGAATGCTGCCCGCTACGCCGCCCGGCGCATACTCGAGCGATGCCGAAAAGCCCGCGATCGCTGGTGACGTGTAGACGATCGCGTTACTGTCGTAGACCGCACCGATGGATCCATTCGTGCTCGCGCCAACCCAGCCCGCGGCGGAGTTCAGTCCGAGGAGTGCCGTCAGAACGCTGCCAAAGTACTCGGCGTGCCGTGCGTCCGTATCCGCCAGCGCGAGAATCATCGGGGCATATTGCCGTCCCATCTTGATCGAACCCAAAGCGCCGGAAAGCCCGACATTCGCGGCCATGTTGAAGATCGACGAAGAAGCTGCACCAGTGTCTCCCAGACCAGACTTGCCTGAGCCGGTATCGAAGCTGCCTTGCAACTGGAACGTCGCCTTGTAGCCGCCGCCAAGGTCGTCGGCGCCCCGCATGCCCCACAAACTGGTATAGACACCACCGTCCTTGTAGCGCACGATACTCCCCGCATTCCTTGCCGCCGTGCTATAGGATGCGGCCGACGACGTCTGCGTCATCAGTCCCGCATCCACGGTTCCGTACAGTGTGACTGATGACTGTGCGTGTACGGCACCTGCGATAGCCGCGAGCGCAAATCCCGCTGCGAATTGCTTCTTCATGTTGTCTCCTCTTTTAATTAATGGCTTTTTTCTTGTGCGCTTCTCGATGATGTATTCAAGAGAACATTGATACGCCGGATGCTTCTTTTCACAGCCAGAGATACGCCGTTCTCTCAGTTCGACATTGCTTTAATCATGGTTGCGCGCTGTCCGACGTGTTCACCCATCAGCGCGAACCCGGTCTGCCTTCCCTCCATGTCGAGGAAACGCCAGGCCGTATGGCTCGGATCGCCCAGTGGCCTCCAACTGCCTTGGACGCCGGGTGCGGGCGGGGCGACCGAGGTTGGCAGCGACGGCGTTTTGATCGAAACTGGCATCACAGGAAACCTGACGGCGGTTTTTTCTCCCGCAATCGTCGCCCCCAACGCTTTTGCCGCGTGCAGAATGGGCATCACGTAGGGCAGCGTCGTGTTGCCCGCGTTGAAGTACTGCGCAACGTCGCCAATGGCATAGACACCCGTTGCTGAAGTCTGCAGGAATTCATCAACGACAATGCCGCGATCACAGTGAATTCCCGCCGTGTGCGCCAACTCGGTGTTGGCGCGCAAGCCCACAGCGCTCAAGACCACGTCTGCAATGAATTGAGCGCCTGCCGAGAGCGTGACGTGCAACGTCTGGTCGCTCAAGTGCTCCACTTTCTCGACGGTTGCGCCGAAATGCCACTGAACACCGGCTTTCGCCAGCGCGTCTCTCATAAGTAACGACGCGGGTTCGGGCAACATCGACGCGAGCGGACGCGATACTGGATCGACCACGCGCACCTCGTGACCAGCGGAGACTAAATCGTCGGCGAATTCGCAACCTATCAGACCCGCTCCAATAATCAGAACGCGTTTCGGTGCCTCTTCCACGTGCGAGCGAAAGATACGGTAATCCTCAAGATTGTTGACTGAAACTACCCGCCCGCCGTCCCCGTCAATCGACAGGCGAGCCGGCACCGCTCCCGTTGCGAAAACAACACTGCGATACGACAACATCGCTTCCCTGCCGTCTTGACTCAACACCTGCAGAGTCTTCGCATTCGTATCGATCGCCATGACATACGAGCGCGCCATCAGTTTCACGTCGAGCGTCTGCGCCAGCTGACTCGCCGGTGTAGTAATCAGGTCGGACGGTAGCCGCTTTTGCGCGATCGCGTTCGAGAGCATCGGCTTCGAATAGAAATGCGCGTCATCCGAACTAATCAACGTGATGGGCGTCAACGCGTCGCGCTTTCTGATTTCCCGGATGGTGCTCCAGCCAGCAAGTCCCGCACCGATGATCACAACGCCTTCGTCATACTGTCCGCTTTGCTGCGTCACGCTATTCATCCTTTCATCCGGATCAGAAGATTCATCGCCTTTAGCGCCTTACCCTTATACGGCGGCTGAAAAAGCAATTGGATCGCCGACCAGGGTCCTTGACGGAACACCGGACGCAATTTTGAAAACGTATTGAACCCTTCGCGCCCGTGATAGTGACCCATACCACTCGGTCCCACTCCACCAAAAGGCAGATCATGCTGCGCGACATGAAGCAGCGCTTCGTTCACCGACACGCCACCTGACATCACGTGCGAGATATAGAAGTTCTGCAAATCCTTGTCACGCGTGAACGGATAAATGGCAAGCGGCCGGTCGTGCGCGTTGATGTATTTCGCAACCTCCGTCTTGTCGCGGTAGGTCCGCACCGGTAGTATCGGGCCGAAAATCTCGCGTTGCGACGCAAGCATGTCTTCGTTGAGATTCAACACGATGTGCGGCGCGAACTTGCGCAGCGCCTTGTCCGGCGTCTGCCCTTCCGCGAGATTCACCAGTGTCGCGCCCTTGCTGCGGGCGTCGTCGAGCGTGTGCTGCAGACGGTCGTACGAGCGCTGATCGATGATCGACGTATAGTCGTTCGCGTTTATGTCGGGGAATCGCTCCGCGAAAAGGCGCTTGCAGTGCGTGACAAATTCGTTGACCGATTGCTCCGGCAAGAATACGTAGTCGACGTTCGTGCAGATCTGGCCTGCGTTGAACATCTTTACCCACATGATGCGTTCCGCCGCCGTCTTGATCGAGAAGTCCGGCGCGACGATTGCCGGTGCCTTGCCGCCCAGTTCGAGCGTCACCGGCGTCAGGTTGCGCGCGGCGTTTGCCATTACTGCACGCCCCGTCGTGCCCGAGCCGGTGAATAGCAGGTGGTCGAACGCAATCGAAGAGAACGTCGGTCCACGACCGCCTGCGTCATCGAAGAACTTGAGCTTGGTTTCAGGAAAATAGCGCGGGCTGATTCGCATGAGCAAGCCGGCAAGATGCTGCGAGTTTTCCGACATCTTCACCATGGCGCGATTGCCGGCAGCGAAAATGGCCGTCAGCGGACAGAACGTCAGATTGACGGGAAAATTCCACGGCACGATTACGCCAACGACGCCCAGCGGCTGCGGGATCAACGTGTTCGACGCGCCCGGATACATCAGAACGTCGATATGGCGGCGCTGCGGTTTCATCCATTTTTTGAGCTGCTTCGCCGTCGCCTTGATTCCTTCGAGTACGACGAAGACCTCCGCGAATAGCGTCTCGAATTCCGAGCGGTTGCCATAGTCCCGATTAATCGCTTCGACAATCGCGTCTTTATTTTCCTTGATCATGCGAGCAAGGCTGGCGAGATCGGCTAAGCGTTCTCGATAGGACGGTACGGGATTCTGCAAATACGCTTCACGTTGAGTGTGGTGGCAGTCAACGAAATCCGCCGGAATTAGCGGTGTATCCGCGAGCGTCATGGGAGCATTCATATTTTTCCTTGGGCCACGTTAGGCGAGGACCGTCTTATGAGCGCAGTTCTCTGCGCAACACCTTTCCGACAGTCGATTTAGGCAGCACGTCGACGAACACAACGTGCCTGGGCACCTTGTAAGCCGTGAGTTGACTGCGGCAATAGGCAATCAAGGTCTCGGCATCAAGCGTTGAACCGGACGTTCGCACGACGTACGCGCTGACCGCTTCCCCCGTCCGCTCGTCCTCGACTCCGACACACGCGCACTCCCGCACGCCTTCGCATGCGCTGATCACGGACTCGAGTTCGTTCGGGAAGACGTTAAAGCCGGACACAATGATCATGTCCTTCTTGCGGTCCACGATCTTGAGAAAGCCGCGCTTGTCGAGTAAGCCGATGTCGCCAGTGCGGAAATAGCCGTCCTCTGCAAAGGCTGCAGCGTTCGCTTCAGGCTTTTGCCAATAACCCCGCATCACCTGCGGCCCCTTCACACAAACCTCGCCCGTCTCTCCAATTCCGGCTTCGGAACCGTCGTCTTTGAGGATCCTGATATCGGTCGAAGGCAAAGGCACGCCAGTCGTACCGTTGAATTCCGTGACGTACGACGGATTGAAACTCACGATCGGACTCGTTTCCGAAAGACCGTATCCTTCACGGATGAAGACGCCGGTCACAGCCTTCCACTTCGCGGAGGTCGCCTCGATAATTGAAGACCCGCCGCCTCCCGCCATACGTAGCCAGGAGAAATCGACCTCGCCTATTCGCGGATGTGAGGCCAGCCCCGCGAACAGCGTGTTCACGCCGGTAAAGATCGTGCATCGGGAGGCTTTGAATACGTCGACGAGCGAATCGAGATCACGAGGATTCGTTACGAGCCAGTTATGGCCGCCGACCGAAAAGTAGGTGATGAAGTTCACCATCAACGCGAAGATGTGATACAGCGGAATCGCGGAGACCACCACTTCTTCGCTTTCGCGCAGATTGCCGGCATTGACCGCCTTGAACTGCACAACGTTGGCAACGAGGTTGCGATGAGACAGCGCGGCGCCTTTCGACACGCCCGTTGTGCCGCCTGTGTATTGCAGGAATATCAGGTCGTCGCCGTTCAACATAACGGGTTCCAGTATCAGACGGCTTCCTGCTTCGATTACATGGTCGAACGGAACGGCGTGCTCCAACGTTGCCCCGGCAGGTTCCGTCAAAGCCGGATCAACGGACCCAACGGTGATGATGTGACGCAGCGTGGTGTGGCTCGCCACTTGCGCTACCGTCGAAGCCACCCCGCCGAATGCGACGATCACCGTCGCCCCTGCATCGTTAAGCTGATGTTCCAGTTCGCGCGGCGTGTACAACGGATTGACGCTGACCTGAACAGCGCCCGCCCGGGCAATGCCAATCATCGCAATCGGAAACGCGAGCAGATTCGGCATCATCACTGCAACCCGATCGCCTTTGCCGATTTTCAGATGCGATTGCAAAAATGCTGCAAAGGCGCGCGATTGCATGTCGACATCGCGATACGTCAGCGTCTGACCAAGGCACGTGAAAGCGCTTTTGTCTGCGAAACGCAGCATGGCGCGTTCGAACATCGTCACCAGATCGGGACAGGCCTCCGGATCGATGTCGTGGGGCATGTCGCCATAACTATTCAGCCAGGGTTTTTTGGTCATGGTGCGGAATGTAATTCGGGTCGTTCGGAATGGTTGGGCAGCATCGATTACGCTGCCTGCCGGATGAGATCCACAGCACGCTCTGCAATCGCGATGATCGGTGCGTTCGTGTTTCCGCCGATCAATGTCGGCATGATCGAACCATCGACTACGCGCAGGCCATCAAGACCGCGAACACGCAGTTGCGGATCGACGACGGCCATCTCGTCGATGCCCATCTTGCAGGTGCCGACAGGGTGATACACCGTATCGACGCGTTCGCGCAGAACACGCCTGATGTCCGCGTCGCTATGCACGTCGGCGGTGAAAAGGTCCCGCTTGCGAAAGCGCGCGAGCGGGGCGGCGTCCATCAACCGGCGCGTCGCCTTGAAGCCCTTGACCAGCGTTTCGAGGTCGTCCTCATGGGACAGGAAGGCCGGGTCGATCAACGGCACCGATCGGGGATCGGTATTCGCAAGCTTGACGGTGCCTCGGCTTTGCGGCCGCAGGAGGCACACATGACACGAATATCCATGCGCGAGACGAAGCTTGCGCGCGTGGTCCTCGACCAGACTGACGACGAAGTGCAACTGGATATCCGGCGCAGCAAGGGCGGGGTCGGTCTTGAGAAACGCGCCGCCTTCCGCGAAGTTGCTGCTGAGCATACCCTGACGCTTAAGCAGATAACGCGCGGTTTCCCGCACCATGCGAACCGCGCCTCCGGCGGAAAAGCCGACCAGGTCCAGACTCTCCGCTTCATAGCCGAAAATGAAATCCGGATGATCCTGAAGATTCGCGCCCACACCCGGCAAATCGTGCAGCACGCGAATGCCGAGTTGACGCAACTGATCCGCCGGCCCCACGCCGGAAAGCATGAGCAGTTGCGGCGACTGGAACGCCCCGGCGCACAGGATGACCTCCTTTCGCGCGGCGGCGGTCAGCGTTTTTCCATCGCGCAGATATTCGACGCCCACTGCTCGCTTGCCGGAAAACACAATACGGTTGACTTGCGCGCCATCGCGAACGTCGAGGTTGCCGCGCTTGCCCAGATGCGGATGAAGATACGCACGCGCTGCGCTCCAGCGTTCGCCATTCTTCTGGGTCACCTGATAGACGCCAGCCCCCTCCTGTTGCTCACCGTTAAAGTCCGCGGTAAGCGGATAACCCGCTTCGCGAGCCGCTTCAAGATAGATTTGTTGAAATGGATTACCGCTTTGCAGGTCGCTGACATGCAGCGGACCTTTATTGCCGTGAAGCGCGTTATGAATGTTGCCGTTGTTCTCGCTGCGAATAAAGTACGGAAGCAATTCGTCGTATGACCAGCCATGATTACCGAGTGAGGCCCAATGATCATAGTCAGTGCGATGGCCGCGGGTATAAACCATCGCATTGATGGCCGACGATCCACCGAGACATCGCCCGCGAGGTTGATAGCCTGTTCTCCCGTTGAGCCCGGGCTGCGGGACTGTCTCGAACGCATAGTTGTTCAGGCGCGTCGGCAACATCGCGACGACGGCCGCCGGCGTGCGCACGACGGCGCTGTCTCCGCGACCGCCCGCTTCCAGCAGCAGAACGTGCGAGCGAGTGTCTTCGCTCAACCGGCCGGCCATCACGCTTCCCGCGGAGCCACCGCCGATCACAATGTAGTCATGTTCCGAATGAGTCACGCGCGTCCCTTTCATGCTTAATTAGCGGCAAGGACGCTTTGCAACCGTGAAGTATTCACGGGGCAGCCCAAGGCTTCGAAACGGTCTTTCTCGCGCATGTTGATCACATGAGGCAAGTAGTCACCCATGACCTGTGCCTCGGTGCCCGGCTTTTTTACTGCAAACCAGCTCTGTTCAAACGACGGGTTGATCATCGTGTGCCGGTTGATCAGAATCGCCGAGTCAGGAGAACCGCTGACCATGCCGTCGCCGTTACCGAAGTCGAGCCAGGCAACACCGCACTGCTCGGTTGCATTCTTCGGACGATCTTCAGGCCGCGAAATAACGATGTAGTAATGGCGGGACTTGTCGAGCGTTCGCTCGATCTGCTCATCGTAGAGGCAGTCGGTCGTCGTTGCGGCAGCGAGCGCACCGCCCGTGCAGAAGGAGATATAGCGGACCTGCGAATTGGGCGAGTTTTCCACCTGGCCGTCCCACGTCTTCGGCGTAGTCGGCAACTGGCCCGTTGCCACATACACCTTGCCGAAGTTGCGGCTCAGGTAGAGATAACCGTAGCGCGTCGCCCGGTTACTCCACCATCCACCGAGCACTTCAGGGGCTGACGGCGAGAGCGCCGGAATAAACATGTTCAGCACGACCTGCTTGCGATTGAAAAATGCCTGCAACGACTGCACCGTGTTGTTGCTGGCGCCGACGTTCGCCGTGTCGACCCATGGCAAATGTGTCAGTACTTCCCACGCAACCGGATTGACGGTATGCGCCAATTGCTTGCCGCGCATCGGCGTATCGGTTGCGGCGCAAGCCGACGCTTCATCAAGCACCTTACCGTCGGCCATTTGCAACTGAACCTGCGGCACGCCCACGCCACCCACATAGTCGATGCTATGGTCCGGGACGAAGTTGCGCATCCACAGGAACACTTCTTCTCCCGCGTCGGCGTTCGTGTAGAGCGTATTCGGCGCGCGCGTCGACGGTGCCGGTCCGCTCACGACATACACCGTGTAGTTGCGCGTTTCGACGTCACGCGGCACGCCAGGCCGGAATGGATTCGACGACCCCGGGTCGGGGTTGATGTCGATGTCACTCAACGCGTCCTGCGGCAATCCCTGCGGATTGTAGGTATTGAAGTTCCAGTGCCGCATGTGCGGATACTTGCCCTTGATCACGAGCTTCGCACCGGGCGGCAATTTGAACGCCGTCGGAATATACGTCGTTGCTGTATCCGGAAACTGGTTCTCGAAGTGAAACGAATCCGTGTCGTTCGTGTACACGCCGCTGCGCGCACGCGGGCCGGGCCAGAAGCACGATTTGATGGTCAGATCGCGCTTGCTGTTGGCCGCAGTGTGGACATCGAGCGGCCGCGCCTCGGGCATTTCAGGAAGAATCCAGCCATGACCCGCGCTGTCCACAGCGTAGCCCGTAGGCGAGGGTTTGGCGGTGCCGTCGGCCACACCGGAAGACAGCTCATAGTTCTGGAATTGCGGCCGCGGTGCGCGCGGGTTGTCGTGGGCGAGCCGGGACGTTGCCCAGTAAAAAACCAGTCCGGCAGTCAGTCCCAGAATCACCAGCAGTCCGACTAATGCTTTTACGAATCTCATTCTTTATTGTCTCCGTTTGTCTGGCTGGATCTTCGGTCCGTTCGCCTTGCGCCGGGTTTGTCCCGGCTGAAATGTCAGTCTTCGATCAGGTGGTAGTCGCCCTTCGAGGCACCGCACTCAGGGCAGCTCCAATCGTCGGGAATATCGTCGAAGCGGGTGCCCGGAGCGATACCCGAATCCGGATCGCCCTTCGCTTCGTCATAAACGTGCGCGCAATAGGAACAGCGGTATTTCTTCACTTTCGTACCTCGTGTCAATGCGACCCGACCGCAGTGGTTCCGCCGGGATGAAGCTTCGGGATCAGGTCAAAGCCGTGCTGGATACGTAGATCGCGAGCACGCAGTTCAGGCTCCATCAGTTTCCAGACCGCGCGATGGTTGTACGACGGCGTTGTTGGCCAGAGATGATGAATCAGGTGGTAGTTATGCCACTGCATTAGCGGATCGAGCAGACCCTCATGGCCGATCCGCACTGTCGTGCCGGCAGTGAGGTTGTTACTCGTCGACGTCGCTGTCGTGATGTGAACGAGCTTGCCCTCTTCGTCGCCGTCCAGATGAGGAAGCCACAGAAAGACGAACGCAATCAGTGCGAGCGTAATGCGCGACGGAATGAGCCAGAGCAACAGTACTTCGCGCGTGTACCCAAAGTGACAGAGCGTCGCGATAATCGCGATGGTGGCCACCACGAAGGGCAGCGTTTGCCGCAATGTCTTCTTCCCCCGCGGGTCGTTGCTACGGAAGTTGTACCAGGCGTAGTAAAGATCAAAACTCATCCAGCGCAGCAGAATGTTCCACCACTGGCCATGCACGTAGTGATCCGGATCCTGCGGGTCGTTGGTGAACCGGTGGTGGATCATGTGCGAGTAGCGGAATACTTCCAGCGAGACATGCGGCACCACGATGAGAAGCGCAACGCGGCCAATCCAGTCGTTCAGCGTCAGATTGGACGACGCCGCGCGATGCAACGCATCGTGAGCCACGTGAAATACTGGCCACATCGTCACGACGTTCAGCAGCATGCCGGCCCACAGTGGAATCGCGCCCTTAAGCGCGGCCACGTCGACCAGAGCCGTGCCGGCGACAACGTACAGCATGAGGAGCAACGTGGGCCATGCCAGCTTCGGCGGATTGGTCAAACGGTAGAGTTCGTGCTTTTTTTCCGCAGCGACAGGGATAGAATTTTTGGAGGAGGCATTAGACGACATGGATCGTCCCTCCGGATGTGCCGGTATGTGGGTATTGCATGGTGTCTCCAGTTCTCTATTTTCGTATCGCCGATCCGACTGCCGGATCCTTTCGAGCTGGTGACCATTCTGTTCGAACCCATACCGCTGGCACAGGCTTGTTCGTGTCATAAATTTATCATATGATGCCAAAATCAATGGCTGATAGGGATAAACATGACTGGGCCTAGCCGAAGCACGCAGGCAGGCGAAGGACGCGACATTCCGGCCAGCTGGTTTACGCCCAGCATTCATACGTCCTACTTCCAGATCTTCGCCAAGACGCTTGAAGAGCGAAGTCTGCCGGTCCCGCGTACGCCGGCCGGGCAACCGAGGTTGCTTCCGGTAATCGATTTTTTGCCTTCGTTCGATGCTATTTCCGCGGTGACGCAGCCGCTCACCGGTATCGAAGTCGGACTCGCCATTCCCGGCGCCGCGCACGGGCCTATGGGACTCGCGGCGCTGTCGAGTCCAACGATAGGCGACGCGATGAAGGCCGTAGTGCGCTATGTGCCCGTGCGTAACGGGCTCTTTTCCTATCGCTACGTCGAGGACGAAAAACTGGCCGTGATAGAACTGACGCCGCGACTCAAACTGCGCGAATACGAGCGCTTTCTGCAATACGCTACGGCGGTCGCCATCCTGAATATTTTCAAGGCGATTTCCGAAACGATCACATTGAAGGACGGGTTCATTCACTTCCCGTGGCGCGCTCCCGCAGACATACGCATGTCGCAAAGCGCGTTATCGCGATGCCTGCATTTCGACAAGCCGACGCTATGCATCGGTTTTCCAGTTGAAATCACGCGGCGGGCGTCGCAAACCGCCGACGCCTACCTGCATCGCCTGACGAGCATGGCCGGCGAAGAGGAACTCACGAAGATCGCGGGCAACTTCGCTGCACGCATCCGGCAGTTGATCAATGCCGAGGCGCCGAATTGGCCGACATTGGAAGACGTTGCCTCTCGACTCGCCATCTCAAAGCGCACCCTCTCGCGGCGCTTGAGTACGGAAAAGGTCGTCTATCAAGACCTGATCGATGAGGCGCGCGGCGAATTGGCATGCTGGTATCTGCGGCAGACTTCGCTACCCATCGGAGAGATCGTGGAACGCACTGGCTTTAGCGAAATGTCGAATTTCAGCCGGTGCTTCAAGCGGCTTCAAGGCATCAGCCCGCGAGAGTATCGCAATCATTTTCGCAGCAACTCCAGTGCTTGAACGCTGAGTGATCACTCATTACATGAACCGTTCAGCAACGGCAGGAATTTACGCACGAGTGCCGCGTGGCGTAGATCAGAAGCTAAGTGCGAGACCAAGCGATGCGCCGGTGACGTCTTTACCGAACGCATATCGCGCAACAACGCGTAACCGGGAAAAGAGCTTCGTCACCGCGCCTGTGTCGATTTCCAAACCCGCGCCAAGCGACGTCAGTTGATTGAATCCCAGGATGTTTGCCTGACTGCCGAGATACGTCGAATGAGAGAGTTCGAGGACGTAGCGCAGCGGACGGTGCAAGACCAGCAATCCTGTCGGCGCGCGCCAGCGCGCATACAGGTTGGTGGACTCCGCGTTGGCCGAACCTCGAACCCCGCTCGACGAACCGAAGCTCTGAAGGTAGATGTCCGTGTAACGCAGTTCAAGGTCGAACTCGTAGGGTTCCATACGCGGATACCAGCCAAGCATCAATGATCCGCCGAGTCCGTAGGCATTGAGCGAACCGCCCTGGATGAAATCAATGTTCTTGTCGGTCTTGTGATTAATGAGGAATTGAGCCGCCGTTGCGTCGCTCAACACTTCGCCGAGCGAAAAGTTAAAGATTGGCCGGATGACCAGATCCTTGCTTTCGTTAAGCGGAAAATCCCAGCCGATGCCGCCCGTTGCCGCTACGTTTGTCCACCGTGTTGGCAGCGCGCGTTGTTCCTGACCGTCCGACACGAGGAACGTGGGATCGTAGCGTGACGCGCCCAATGCGCCCTCCAGATAGAGGGGAAAGTTCGGACTCAAGGTAAAGCCACCGCCGAACTGCGTCATATTCAGCGACGGACTCCCGGTCGCTCCGTTTCGGATGCCGAGCGTGCTGGCTGACAGATCGGGCGTGACGGTGAAGGACAGCATGGCGAGCACTGCGTTAGCACGCCGCTGCACATCCGGACCGGTAAATGCGGGTCCTGACGACGCCTGGGCGGTAGCCGTTTCGGGAGCGAGCCGCAGGCTGCCCAGGATGACAAGCGCGCTAACGACGCGCACTCTCCACGTGGTTCCGAATGCACGTTGGCCAAACCGAAAACGCAGGAGTGCACCTCCGACGCCCAAGCGACGGACGCATCCACAGCTTTCCGACATCGTTTGCGTCTTCACCATCGGTCATCGTGTCAAGCTGCGGCGCTTTGTAGGCAAACCTGCCAACGTGGCGCCGCGTTAGTCTCCCACACCCTGGTTAGACTGCCTTACGAATCTGGGGCGGCTTCCAGGAGCCATCGAGGATTGGCGCTTTGCCCCAATAGGCTCTGATGTACAACGAGAACACGCCGTCCGGCGCCGGCAGCCAGTTCGACTCCCGATCGCCACCCGGCGACTTCGATCCAGCGTAAAGGGTGAGCGAACCATCCGCATTGCGCTTCAAATCCGCGTTCTTAGTGCCGAGTGAATAGCGCTTGAGGGAATTCGGGTAAAAAAGATGCTTCTCGTTGTAGAGCGTCATTGACCAGAATCCGTTCACCGGTGGCTCCTCTCCTTTCGCGAAGACAACCTCATACGTGTTCGCACCGCTCAGGGCTTCGCCCGTCACGTCGTTATCCGTATAAAAGTACTGCGTTTCGGTGGGACGATTGTCGAACATGTTCGATTTGGCCGTTCCCGTACGGTCAAAGTAGTCGAGACCCGTCTGCGCGTTGTTGGTCGAGCGGTTCCATCCGTTGCCGGCTGGCCGCCCGTTATACCGCCATTGGAAGAATGGCTGGATAACATCACGTTCGGTGTCCGTGGCGGTGGAGACCAGCAATTTCTGGATGTCCAGGTCACGGCTCGCCACTTCCATCAACGACCTGAATTGCGCGTAGAGCGCTTCTTCGCCGGGCAGTGGAGGCACGGAGTCGAGCACGTGGGTAAACACGTCAAAAAACTTTTCAGGGACGACCCATTTTGTCTCCTCGCCATTCGACTCTGGTCCGGGCAACGTCGGTGCCTCGCTCCAGTCAATCGTCTTCATATGCCCGTTGAAATCTTTCAGCGGATAGAAAACGACCTGGTCGACGGCGGACTGAATCGCTTTCCGGTCCTCAGGCGTGTCATTCATGAAGATACGTGGGATCGCGTTAGCAAGCGCCGTCGGACTGCGCACGATCTCCGTGATACCGGCGGGCTTGGAACCTTTCCAGTTTGGCCCGACAAGCAGATAGAAGCCGCGCCGTGTACCGTAGGGTTTGCCCAGATGACCGAACTGGTTTGTGCGCGCGTCGTATAGCGCGTAGACCCAGAACCTGTTGCCGAAATCCGGCACCTGCGCGACGACCGGTTCGTCGTCGAGAGAAAAGAATCCAAGGCCGTAGACCACGTCCTGATTCGGGCACGTAACGAAGGTCTCGGACGGATCGACATAATGCGACAGCATGCCGACCTGGCCGCTCGGTGCGACCGGCACCACGCCGTTCAAAAGACCCGGCTTCGGCGCCTGCGTGAAAGACGTGTACCGGTTGACCATGTTGACGAGCGGCCATCCCCAAACGTAGGCCATGCGCGCGATCGTCTGCGCATAACCCGGAGGCATGTTTATCCCTGTAGGCGGCTGGGTTTCCGCAGCGGCCGTGGGCGCTGGCGGCCGCCCATGAGTATCGGGTTTCCCTTTGGTCTCAGCCGCCATCGCAGTTTGCGGAGACGCCGAGAGAGAGGCGTACGCGAGCGGCAACGCGCCGGTTAGCAAGGTAAGAAGCCTTCGTGTGGAATTCACATCGTTCTGATCAGACATTGTCAGCCTCGCGATTAAGGTCGTCATACTCGGTAGCGTCGTTCTGAAAAAATAATATACGTTGACTCATTTCGCCAGAGCGATCGGCGGAGGAAACCATTCACCCTGCAGCACGTCCTGCTTCGGCACGTATGCGCGGAAATTCAGCGAGAATCCCTTGCCATCAGGCGTGGGTAACCAGTTGCTTTGCGGCGCGTTCTTCGGCCGCACGGGTGCTAGCCAGATACTCGTGCTTCCATCCGCATTGGTCTTTAGCGGGGACACATTATTGATGTTGTAGCGGTGCATTGCATTGGGCACGACGCGATAGTCAGGCACGCTGTACAGCGTGACCGACCAGAAGCCATCAACATGAGCATCCGGTTTGCCACCTTTCGGAAAGCGGATTTCATACGTTCGACTGCCGTCAAGCGGTTGCCCATTGCCGTCTTTCTGCCCCACGAAGTAGATCGCCTCGCTGGTGACATTCGCCCACAGGCCGCCGTAGTTGATGATGTCACGTGCCATCACGTCATCGCCGAACTTGCCCACCACATAGCTGACCGACCAACCGCCCTTCTGCGTGCCGAAGCCTTTAGTCCCCGCGAAGAATTCAGGAATCGCTCTCGTCCTGATCAGGTCGTCGACCCGGGCACGGGCGGCGGCACTGCTCTTCACATAACTGGCAACGTTGCTTGCTAATGCCTGAAGCTCGGGAGCCTTCGGCATCGGGTCCGGGCAGGTAGCGAGCACTTCGCTCACGTGGTCAAAAATTTCTGCCCGGATAGGGGCTGCCGGCGTAAATTCCGGTACGTCAAAAGGCGGATCAATTTTGATCTCGGGTGAAGCATCCACAGTGAACTGATGCTGTAACCGTACCGCGGTTTTGGGAGAACCCTTGAGTTCCACCCGTGCAAGCAACTTCGCTTTAGGCGAGGGTAATTCGATCTTGACGGCATCAGCTGGCACCGGCGGATGAGTGCCTTTGATCACCAGCGCGAATTTTCCATACGGATGGTCGGGGTAGGTTCGCTCATTGATATTGGTGATGACCTCGCCCCACCCGTCGAGCAGTTGAGCTGTGTAGTAACGCCCCGTGACCCGAGGCACGTTGAGGATAACGGCGTGACTACTGTCCGCTGCGAGCCATGCTTCAAGATAGGCGACATCCAGGTTCGGATTCACAAACTGGGCCGACCCGAGCGGATTGTATTTGATCCTGTTATAGCCCACTTTCTCGACGTTGATGTCGTGATTCTCCTGCTGCAACACCAGGTAACGTCCGTAGAGATAGTCCCATGCGGAGACAATCTGGTCATCGGTCGGGACAGCGCCGCTTACGACCACACCATTTTCTGGCGCTGTACCGGATGAACCGCACGCGACGATGCCAAACGCAATAGAAGCAGAGGCGATACAAGAGAAAATCCACTTCGACGTTTTCACGATGTTCTCCAGTTATTGAATCCAATATGCATGGCGTGTGACGGTTCTCTGCACGCACCTGCTTTTCGTGCGGTAACCCTGCGCGACACAGCCGGACACAGCAAGAAGACTCATCAGGATCGAGGCTCCAATGGGAATAGGGTTAATCCGCGCGGCCTCGGAATAGCCTGGCAAGTTAATCACGACATTCATCCCGCTGTCGGCAATGGTCATGAGAGGTATCGTTGCCTGGAGCCGCATCATTCTGGGAAGACTGTACTCATCAAAACTCCTCGCATTGTGTTCAGGTTACGCAGAAGATCTTCCCCACTGCATGGATGGGGCGCGGCCTCATTTGGGAAAGAGCAACGTGCCCACGAGACGCGCACCCCATCCATGAGGCCCGGAATCGGGACTGGCCGCCCAGTAGCGCACGCCCCCGCCCACACTGACTGGCTGTTTCCCAAACTTGAGCAGCTTGCTGACAGTCGCATTGATCGGGGTCGACCATTGGTGACGGTTCCAGTCATAAGTTGATTCCGTATTCAGGCCGAAAGTCCACGCATCTTTCGTTGTGTAGTTGAGAAAGGGTTGAAGGAATGTCGAACTAACCCCCGGCCCGTTGCCGTTCCCCGCAAACGACCAGATATGATTGGCAAGCGCGCCATAAGTCCATCCGTTCGCCTGCCAGAGCAGCACCGCCGTAGGTCCGGCGCCCCACTTTCCGGCTCCGAGCAGCCGATCAGTGTCGGTAGGCAACAGAAGCGCAGGGCCTATGCCCCAGATGAGTCCATTTGCTGTGGGCTTCGAAGGCGAAAAGAAAAAACTCTGAACAACGTCGCCTAGTCCGGTTTGTGAACCGGATCCTGGGGCAATATTGCTTTGCGAAACCACCGGCACGATGGTGCGCGAAATGAGATTCCAGTTGTCGTTCAGGCGAAACGGGATAACAGGCTGAAAATTCAACAGGTATTTGTCGCCGTCCCGGTTTGGACCTATATTCCCATCGTAGTTGAACTGGAACGGAACGCTGACCAATGCGGCAACCGGATTGCTCAGTTGCTTTGCAAGTTCGGAGTCACTTTGAGAGTATGCGGGTGCAGACGCCAGCAGCGTCGCAGCGAAGCACCCGGATATCCTTCTAGGCCAACCGAATTGCATCACTTGCATTTTTCTTGATTCCGCGAAATTGAAGCCCGTCGGCTCTGAAGGTATCGCCGCCGCCTTTACGATGTGAACTGCCCACAGATAACGTAGTTCGAAGCTGTCAAAGGCGGTATCCGAAAAGCGAAATCGTTGCGAAACGATCGCCGCTCATGCCGGTTCGAGACGGTCAACCACCTTTTGACTGTCTTGACGTCGCGATGACGCTTTAGCGGACAAACTCGTGCCGATCACGAGAGCGGCTTAAAGTCCTGCCCGGCAATTCACCAAAGACCTTGCGATACTGCTCCGAGAACCGCGACATATGGCGAAAACCCCATCGGAACGCGACGTCGGCAACGGTACAAGTCGGCCCCGCGACCAGCAGGTCGCGCAATGCGCCGTTCAGTCGGGTGTTCAGAAACCATCGGCCCGGTGTCATGCCCACGCTGCGGCGAAAAATCAGCTGGAGAGCGCGCAGACTGTATCCGCTTCGTTGGGCAATCTCCGAAAGCGTTATATCGGCCTCATCAGACATGACCAGCCGCTCGCATGCGAGGATCAGATGATGATGGCGTTGTTCGGTGACCGACCCGTCTGACGTGCACACAGGCGGCGCAGCGGCCAGCGCATCGACGTATCCTGCCGTCATCGACTGACACATTTCGGTCGCCAGTTCGGCGGCGATGCCGCCCGTGGGTTCTAGCGATCTTGCGATTCCCATTGCATCGTCGGCCAGGCATGTGAGCGCAGCGCGGCCGCCGGCTCGAAGGCGCACTGAACTAGCGAAGCGGCCTGGCAATTCCAGCGGTCGCCCTGTTCGGGCCACCGCTGTTTCCTGAAGGCGCTCTTCCGGAATTGTGAAGTTGATCCAGCGAGATGACGCCGAGGCATGATAAAGAAGCTCCACACCTGCGGGGTAGATCTGAATATCTTCCTCACCGATAGAAACGGTGTTGTACCGGGTAACGTCACCGCCTTCTGCCATGAAGCCTATGCATATTGAATCGCGTGGCATGCTGCCCCGGGCAATCACCGGAAAGTCGTAGCAGCCGGTTTCCAGCCTGATCTCACCGAACGTCAGACGTTGATGCACCATGGTCGCGCACTTCGAAGAGAGAAGACGGTGCTCAAAACTTCCGCCATAGACGACATTGAAGGCCTGCGCCGGCTCAAAGCCCGAATAGGTGTGTCGCAAATAGGTTGACTCAAATGGCATGGAAAATTCTCCGCAAAGATTTCGCTTTTTGGATAACGCCCACCTCGGGACATCGCTATCTTAAGTTGTACACCACGAAGTCGAGGCCAAATTCATGGCTGAAAACTACCGTAAAATCAAGGAACGCATTCGTGCCCTGGAGGCCGAAGCGGAGCAGTTGCGCCGCCAGGAATTGCGCCAGATTATCAGCGACATGCGTCGCAAGATCAGGGATTACGGTATCAACCCGGACCAGCTCTTCGGCCCGGATCTGTCGGATCTCGTAAGGTATCGCCATCCCGAAACGGGGGAAACGTGGAATGGAATGGGGCGTCCGCCCAACTGGATCAGAGGAAAGAATCGAGAGCAATTTCGTGTCGACTGAATCCATGGCGCCGACGGCCCTCAGCCAAAATCCAGGGAGAAAATAGTGAGCGTCAACGTTTCGCGCAGTGCAACAAAAACATTGGGACACGGTGTTATCGCGTTGCTGGTAGCCAGTACAGCTAGTTTCGCACACGCCCAGCAAACCATGCCGATCCCGGCGAGCAGCAATGTCAGCCCGCCGACGGCGGGCATCGTCATGACGAAGGACTATGTGGCGACAGTTGGGCGGATGGCGTATCTCTGGGGCTGGCCGCTGATCAACGCACGTCACCGGCGCGCCACATTCAACAAGTCGCCGGAGCCCGGTCGGCTCGGCGGCATCCTGCCTGTCGCGCCAACTGGCTACATCACGATGCTGACGGACTACATTGCGCCTGAGGAGCGCTTCGTCACCTGCCCGAATCAGGACGTGGTATACGGCTTCGGCTTTGCGGCCGTGGATAAGGATCCGGTCATCATTCAGGTGCCGGATTTCGGCAAACGGTTCTGGGTGTACGCCTTCTATGATGCGCGCAGCAATAGTTTCGGCGGCCTCGGTAAGCAATACGGGACCCGGCCGGGGATCTACATGGTGGTCGGCCCGAACTGGAAGGGCACCATTCCCAAAGGCATCACCAGGGTGTTCCGTTCACCGACGGATCTGATCGGCATGGCGCCCCGCATCTTCATGGACGACACCGATGAGGATCGTAAAGCGATACAGCCCGTGCTCGACAGGATCATGATCTATCCGCTCAGCAAATACACGGGCAAGGCACAGACCAAAGACTGGGCGAAGGTGCCGACGTTCCCCGCCCCGGCGCAGCAGGGCGAAGGCGAGACGAAATGGGTTGACCCGGAAACGTTCTTTGACGAACTGCCCGACGTCCTGCGCGAAGTGCCGCCGTTACCGGGCGAGGAAGCGCTGTATGCGCAGATGAAGTCGGTTCTGGATGCGGCGGCGAAAGACCCCGCCATCAAGGAAGAATTGAAGCAGGTCGCCGTCGATGCCGAGAAGAATCTCGTCGGGCCGCTCTTCCAGTTCAGTAACAACGGGATTCCGGTGGGTAATGGCTGGACAACGGCACCCAACGGAGGACGTTTTGGATACGACTACGCGACGCGCACGGCCGTTTCGCGTTCGAACATGTACGTCAATCGCCCCGAAGAGACGCGATACTTTTACCTGGATGTCGACGGCAAGGGCGGCCGGCTCAACGGTGCGAACCACTATACGGTGACCTATAAGAAGCTGCCGCCAGTCAACGGCTTCTGGTCGCTTACGGTCTATAACGAGCATCACCTTTTCGAGCCCAATTCGCTTAATCGCTATTCGCTTGGCACGAAGAACAAGAATCTGAAGCGCAACGCCGACGGCTCACTGACCCTTTACGTGCAGAATGAGTCACCAGGGCCAGACAAGGAATCGAACTGGATCCCGGCACCGAAAGGCGACTTCTCGCTGTATCAGCGTACCTACTGGCCCAAGGCAGAAGTTCTGGAGGGCAAGTGGACGCCGCCCTCAGCCGAGAAGGTCAACTAATCCGCGCCCGGAGAAATCATGCCGAAGAAATCTGCAGGTTTGCACACGCTGATTGCACTGTTCGTCGCGTCGACGTTTCCGGTTCTTGCGTACGCGCAGACGAGCCGTTTCGACGCGCTGGCGAATAGCGCTTTCGTTCAGGGTCGTCCGACGCCGGAGACGGCCAAGGCTCTGACAGACGAACTGCTGTTCCAGCGAGCGACGCAGACCTATCTGTGGGCCATGCCACTGCTTAACACAATGGGTATGCGCGACGGCTTCGAGCAGGCCTACGGCACGGGCTACAACACGATGGCGATCTGGGCCAAACGGCTGGATGCGAAAACCCTCATCACCACGCCGAACTCCGATCTGATCTACGGCATGGCGTTCGTCAACCTTGCTGATACAGGCCCCCTCGTCTTCGAAGCGCCGCCAAAGCTGCAAGGGATTCTGCTCGATATGTGGCAACGCCCGATCCCCGGGCCACAGGTCAACGGTACCTCGTATTTCGGCGACGTCGGACTGCCAGGCCCGGACGGTGGGGCGGGCGGCAAGTTCCTGATCCTTCCGCCCGGTTATTCGGGCGAGGTGCCTTCGGGCTACTACGTGTACCGTTCGGGGACCAACAATATTTTCATTTTCCTGCGCTCGTTCTATCAGTCGCTGGACAACATCACTCCGGCAGTCGATTTGCTCAAGCAATCCGCTATATATCCACTGGGCAAGAAGGACTCTGCGGAAAAGATGAAATTCTTCGATGCATCGGGTTCGCCGCACAACATGCTGCCGCGAAGCGACGCGAGCGCCTTCAAGGATCTGAAGTATCTGGTGGATACGGAAGGCAGCAATCTCGCCGATCCTGACTGGATGGGCATGCTTGCCGGCCTCGGCATCAGGAAAGACAAGCCCTTCGAACCGGACGCCCATGCCCGGAAGATTTTGGACGATGCCGCAAAGACAGGCTACAAGACGAGTCGTGTGATTGGCCTGCAAGGCGACAATGACATTCGTGTGTACAAGGACCGGCAATGGGTGAACCCGGTCAACAACGTCTCGTCGCGTTGGCCGACCGCCGTCAACGATCTCGGCTTCACCTCAAATAGCGGCGGCTACCGCGACCTCGATGCGCGAGTCTGGTTCTTTACGGATTACTACTCGATCAGTCCGGGCATGGTGTCCATGACGCCCGGCAAAGGCGCGTTTTACATGATCGCGTTCAACGATGGCGAAGGTCACCCGCTGGTCGGTGGACACACATATGAGGTGACGTTGCCGCCGGACATCCCGGCCGCGCTGTTCTGGTCGGTCACGCTATACGACGCGTCGAACGCGTCTGGACTCGATAACGGGCAACCGTTCCCGTCGCTCGGCAAGCTCAACCATCCCAAACGGAATGCGGACGGAAGCACGACGCTGTACGTCGGACCGAAGGCGCCAAAGGCCGAAGAAGGCAACTGGCTCGCCACGGTGCCCGGGCGCGGCTTCTTCGCGATTCTGCGTCTTTACGCACCGACGCAACCCGCGATCGACGGGAGCTGGAAACCGAGTGATATTGAGAGGATTAAGTAGGAAGCGCGGCTTCGGCGGGTTGCGTCTGGAGCCGCAACTCGCAATGCGCTCGACGCTTTGTCGAGGCACGTGGTGACACAGCGACGGGGCAGACTGAGTTCGCTATGCGTCGCGCGCATGCGGTTGCAACCGTGCAAATCCGGAAGCCGATGCTCGCCGTCCGAACGGGTTCGAAGGGCAGTGAGCCCTCCATAACCGGTCATTCGCAAACGTGGGCCGACTGGGCGTTAGTGGCCGTTCGGCGCCCTCGAATCAACGATCGCTTCGCACAGCGACTGTTGCGCCGCACAAGCAGAAAGCAACCTCAGAATTCGAACACCAAAAAAAACCCGACTGCAAAGAGCCGGGTGGGTTAAGGAAACGGGGCACAACAGCGTGCCGCTCTAACAGATCACTTCAAGCATCTCGCCGAACGGCGCCTGCTTCGCGCGCCGCAGCGGCACCGTCGATGCCCACAACACCGGGTACGACGGCTCCTCTACAGGAAAGCTCCCATCCATATCTGACAGGTAGACCAGAAACGCCGGACGGATGCCCTCCTCGGCCAGCCGCCTAAACGGATCGACAAAGGCAGTACCGCCCCCGCCGCGCACGGGTAACAACTCGACCGGTTCGCCGCGCTCGAAGATCTGGACCTGACGCACCTTCGTGTCGCAGTCCATGACGATCAGGCGCTGCGGCCGCAAGCTGTCGTTCACCGCCAGCACCTCGCCGTCGAACTGTGCCTGCGTCTCGTCGAAGACAGAACCGCTCGCGTCCCGTACGAACACCGCATCACCAATTGCGGGTTCGTTCAGCGAAGGCAGGTACAGCCCCATGTGCAGGTAGCGCCGGTTAGGCATGGCGAAGCTGTAGTCGGTGGGCGACGACTGCTGCGCGAAGCGATGAAGCACCGCGCGCCAGTCAACGATCGGCTCGACTGCCTGCTGAACCATCCCCTGCAAGCCGCCTGGCATGTTGCCGCGCATCTGGGCTGCTTTCGCAGCCTGAAGCACGGCGACCTTCCATTCGGCTTCCTTCACCGGCTTGTCGTCGCCCAGGTACTGCCGGACCTCGCCACAGCACGGCGCGGGTTGGGGATCGGGAGATGCGGATTCTGCAGACGGTGTGTTCGCGCCGTTCGCGGATTGCGGCGGGCTCGCGCCCCCGGGTTGCCCGCCCGGCTGCTCAGTTGACTGAGCATCAGGCTTCGCTTCCGGTTTGCCACCCCCCTTCGCACCCTTCTCCTTCTCCCGCGCCTCCTGCGCGCGTTTCGCGTAAATCTCCTCGGCCGACTTGCCCTTGAAACGGGGGTCGGCCAAGGCACCGGCCGGCAACAACATCCCGGAGTCCGTCACGATTGGATTGATCGCATGACTACATGCGTCATTCCACCCATCAGGATCGCGATCGCCCTGTCGCCAGCAGTGACCGTTGGCCACGTGCATCACCTGCTTTGCGATCACGCCCCTGATTTCGAGATCCTTCAGGGTCGCGAGATATGCCGGGTTGTAGCCCAGCGACACCCCGTCTACCCAGAACGACTTGCAGGAAGGGTCTTCGATCACATTCAGACGCAGTGCAAGTGAGCCAAAAAACGGCTGGTCGAGCACGAGCGCGGTGCGCTGTTTCGAGATTCGGGGATCCATGTGCACCTCACGCAACCAGACGCAGTTGCGGGGTGTCCTGAACCTCGACAATCGGTTCCGGCGTCATGCCCATGAATGCTGCCATCAGCCCCTCGATCTCATGCGCCTTGGATGCCACCTGCGAGCGCAACGCGTTGGAGAGCTTCAGGTCCGAACCGGTGTGCACCGCGAGGTGGGTTCTCGCCTGTTCCAGAATGTGCGTGAGTTTCGGATCGTTGCTGAAATTCAGCTTCGGCAGAAGTTCGCACAATTCACGAACGTTGTTGGCGACATCGAGCCGCACGTTGCCGCTCGCATACAGGCGTGATGCCATCTGGGAAACCGCCTCATAGAGACGGCCGACCAGATCGCTGTTCGCTGTGGCGATCGACGTGAGCACGTGCTGATCGATTTCCGTACGCAGGCCGGTGAGGACATTGTCCGGCAATTCGACTCCAAACTGGCTCGCGTCCGGGAACGGCAACACGGCCATCTTGACGCCGAACTTCTCGGACAGCACGGCGAGGCTTGGATAATCCGCCTCGTTGAAAGTGCCGTTCAGTTCAATGCGCGCACGCTCCTTGAGATCGAGGTAGTCGGTCAGGAACACCTGAACGGCCAGATCGAACTCGTCTTTGAGTGAGCGCATCTTGTCGGCGAATTCCATGTAGATCATGGTCGGCAACAGACGCACCGCAAGCTGGTCGTACTGGAGCGTGTGCGAATAGAAGTACGCGCGGATGCGGTTTCCGATCGCGACCACTTCCTTGAAGCTGGGCGCGTGTTCCGGCAGCAGACGCTTGTTGAAGCGGCCGAGGCCTTTCGCCTGATGCTTCTGCTCGACTTCTTCAGTGATCTTGTCGTCAAAGCGGCGAGCGCCCCACGACGAGATCGTGACCGAGCACAGCATGACCTTCGATTGAATAGAAGCGATGTTCATGGATGACTCCAGAAAAATAAGGGAATGGATAAATCGGATAGGGAAAAAGAAAAGCCACGGCGCGCGGGAGCGGACCGTGGCTAGAAACAACAGGAACAACGAGAAAGGTGACTGGCGCTTACTGGCCCTGGATGATCTGGCCGAGAGCGCCACCCTGCGCGCGAATGAACGCGTGGGTGTTTTGCAAGGCTGGTGTACGACGAATCGCGTCGCGAGTGAGGAGTGCCGCAAATTCGCGGTGGTCCTCGCCAATCAGTCGGTTTGTGTACGTCAGCACGCGGTCGAAATTGGCTTCCGTCGAGTAAGCCGCGAGCGCTGAACTCATCGCATACAGCGCGGCGGGCTTCTTCGGGATCATCGCCGTGTCGGGCGAAAGCAGGATCGCATCCGGCGACGGCAACTCGCGGTAGATGCCCAGAAAGCCCATCAGTTCGAGTGCGGCCGCCTCGCCGACAGAGCCGGCGTACGAGATCAGCTCCAGATCCTTTGGCACCACGTTCATCGTTTTCGCGACGAACCCCCAGTTACGGGGACTCGGCGTGTTTTCGATTTCGCGTGATTTCTTCTGGACCGAAAGCAGGTCCGGACGGAATCGAAGGAACGCGATCAGCTCGGCCGGCACATTGCTGCGCACGGCCCACGCGGTCCAGTCATCGATCGTCGGGGCAAGCTCAACGACCGTAGCGAAACGCGAAATGACCGGATCCAGAAGACCCGTCACGCCCGCGTTGTCGCCGCGGCGATTCGTTGCCGCAACGAAGGTGACGTGCGACGGCAATACGTGATCACCGACGCGGCGGGCAAGCAGCAATTGCATCTTGGCCGCCTGAACGGCGGGCGACGCCTGCCCGAGATCGTCCAGAAACCAGATCAAGGGATTTTTGCTGTTCACCGCGCTTTCGAGATCGCCGAACGGAAGGTGCTTCGCCGTGCTCCCGTCCGCAGACGGAAACGGCAGGCCCTTCGAGTCCGTCGGATCTTCGACCACGGGATGACTGATGAGGAGATCGTGACCGGTCGCTTTCGCTACCTGATCGACGATATCGCTCTTGCCAATCCCTGGGGCTCCGGTAATGAGCACCGGCAACGCTTTCTGGACATAGGCGGTAAGGAGAGCGACCAGCTGGGAAGGAGTAACTTTCATGGGGTTCCTCAAAAAGAAAAGCCCCACGAGACCACGCCCGCAGGGACGTGGTCCCTGTGGGGAAGGTGGATTGCCGCGATGCGGCGGTTCGATGCGTCCGAAAGACGCGAAAAAATCGGTTGCGGTTAGACGAGCGCTTCGTTCAGCGCGGCGAGTTGCTTCGACGACAGGCTCGAGGCCGGCACGCTGGCCAGCTTCCCGAAAATCATCTCTCCATACAGGTCCGCGAGCGCGCGGGCCTGTGGGCAAAGCGTCAGTACCTCGTCGACGCCTTCTGGTGCGGGCGCGCGGTTGCGCCAGACGTTGATCGCCTGTTCAATGTGCGCGATCTGGACGGTCTGGAAATCAGTGTGAGTCGGATGGTTCATGAGGCCCCTTTCAGAGGTAAGCCCCATTCGAACGACGCCCGAAGGAACGTGTTCCCGACGGGGCAAAAATGATGTGCCCGAATCCGGCGATCGATGCGTCAGGGACGCGGGTGATAGCACCAGTTTAGGCGCGCGGTGTCGCGTGACCTGCCGGAAAGCTGCAGTTTTGCGCCCCGCTTAAGGCTTTGTGCCGACCTGTCATGAGGGAAAAAAGCCGACGTGTGAGCGCCGGCTTCGGAACAGGTAAATCAGGCCAGCACGAGGGTCTGCTGGGCATTGAGTTGCTCGATGATGCGCGTGCGGATCAGGGCTTCACGCCTAGCGTGGTGCATCGATCTCGCCTCGCCCACGCCGTTATGCTTCTCGACGACATAGGCAAAATAGGCGCCCGTCGCCGGGCCCCGCCAGCGTCGCCATTCATCGGCGATTTCCGCGCGCATCCCGGCAGGACACGCGAAGTAAGCGGTCCGCGCATTTCGCCAGTGTTTCGCGCACAGGTCCCGCATCTCCTGATCGCCGTGTTGCGCCGCCCGCTCTCTGCGTGCACGCTCCTCCGCGACGTCCAGCGATGGCGCGGGCGTGAACTGGTCGGCGAACAGTGGAATATCCCGCTGGATCCGCCTTGCCTCACGCACATGGCGCTTCAGATAAGACGCCTCCTTGCGGGCGGTCCAGCTATCGCCCTCGATCCGTCGCCGGCGATCAAATCGCATATTCGCTCCTCAAAAAGAAAGACCGGCGACAAGCGCCGGTCAAAAAGTAAAAAAATGGGAAACGGTCCGATCAGTCGATATCGAGCAGCCGCGCAACGACTGCCGCGACCGCCCACGCCTGTGATCGGGACAACGACTTGATACGCATCAGCGGAAAGCTTTGCCACGTGCCTGCCGGCCCGTTCTCAACGAAGTGGACGTAGTCAGCCTGAACGATCCAGCCTTCGGACGTGCCGCGCTGGACAGACAGGCTCAGGCGGCGACGCGCGGCCTGAGTATCCGGCCACTCGGCCTCCGAGCGAAGGCCATAAAGCGCTTCATCGTTGTCTTCAGCGATGTTGGCAACCGAGACCCATTCGGGTTCGATCTCGGTACGGGCGAGCGCCTGTTCGACCTGACGGACAACCTGTCCAACGGTTTTTCCAAGTGGGTCAAACGGAGCGTGCGAAAGTGCCACTGGGAGGTCCAGGAGATTTGACATGGGATTCCGGATCGGCATAGGGGACGGCCATGAGGCCGTACCCCTGCCACACCACCCGGCATGCGGGTCCGCACCGGGCGGTTCGGGAAGTTGAG
>NZ_CAJQZB010000057.1:0-27662 GCF_907164545.1 Paraburkholderia gardini
AACCGACACGAATACAAGGAAAGGCCAACAAAAAACCTGACCAGAAAACAAAAACCCAGCCCCGCGTGTAACGCAAACTCACGCACCATCACTCCCCCACCAGAAACACCCGCACAACAGGCCTCGCGAGCGACTTCGCGCCAATACTCACTTCCAGCCCGGTCACCGAGCGCGGCAACGGCGCGTTCCCCAACTGGGGTACCTTCAGATCATTGTCATACTTCGTAATCGCCGACTGCACATCCTTCATCTGCGCAGTCCACCCCACCTTCGCGACATACACCCGCGCCGATATCGACCCCACCCCGCCCATCAAAGGCACCGCGTTCCAGTCGCTTCCCTCGCCACCCTGCAACGCGCGCCGCAACTCTCCCACGTTCGCAAGCGGCGGCGACGCATACCGGATCACGCGCCCATCGACGATCCGGTACCGCACCACCTGCAGCCGAGGCGCAGCACCCACCTCATCACGCACTCGCACAATCTGCAACACGCTGCTACCGATGCTCACCGCCGCCCCGTCAGCCTCGTCATCCGATGCAGCCTGACGGGCGTCGATCCGCATCTGGTCGAACAGCTGTGCAAACACACGCTCGTCTTCCATCGCGTTTGTAATCGTCTGTCGCCCGCGAACGATCTGGTCCAGCCCGCGCCACGACAACACCGCAATCACCGCCAGAATCGCAATCGCCACCAGCAGTTCAATCAGCGTAAAACCGCGCGCGCCACCGCGGCCCCCCCCACGACTCATCCGGCCCACCCGCGTGACGCCGCGCGCGCAACCCTCACAGCGACCGGTTCGTTTCATTTGCTATCACCGTCACCAGCTGGGCCAGATTGCCGGAACGTCCGGGTGTCGTCACCGCCACTTCGACACGCCGGAAAACCGGATTCGGCGTGGCACTCACGTTCTCGGTACAGATCAGCTGCAGATTGCCCTGCGAACAGTCGAAGCTATGCGCGCCCACCTCGGGCCACGAGTGCGCAAGCCGCAACTGCGCGAGCGTGTTGTCAGCGCTCCAGCCAGCCAGCAGACGCTTGTGCAGCTCGGCCTCGCCAGTCGCGAGACTGCCCACCGCGCGCAATGACGCAGCAAGCGCAACCGCGATGATCGCGAGCGCGACCAGCACCTCGATCATCGTGAAGCCACGCGATCGCCCGACACCCCGCGCCGAGGGCCGCATGTCAATGCACCTCATACCGGCCATTGCCCGTACCGACGATGGTCGCGCGCCCCGCGGAAGAAAAAAGCGTGACCTGCACCGGCGCATCGATGCTCTCCGTGCCAAAAACAATCCGGTCGGATCGCTGGTCCGAACCCGGATAGCTGATCGACACGCCCGTCACACCACCTTCCCAGCGACGCGGTCCCAGCAGGTCGTCACGCAGCGGACGCCATCCGTCATCGGTGCGCACGTCGAAGCGATAGCCGCCATCGAGCGGCCGCCACGCGACGGGACGCGCGCGGACCTGCGCTTCGTCGCCGGCCGATTCGAACAGCAGCGCAAGACGTTGTGCTTCCTCATTCAGATCCGTGCGCGGATTGCGCGTGAGCGACAGCGATGCCAGCGACACCAGCAGGCCGGCAATCACCAGCACCACCAGCATCTCCAGCAACGTGAAGCCGGACGCGCGCGTCCCCGGACGGATCGCCTTCATACAGTCGGCCGGTTATTGCCAGGAACCGACGTCGGAATCGTTGCCTTCGCCGCCCGCCTTGCCGTCGGCGCCGTAGCTGAACACGTCGATCTCACCATGCACGCCCGGATTCAGATACTGATACGCGTTGCCCCACGGATCGTTCGGCAAACGCTCCAGGTAACCCCCGTCTTTCCAGTTGTTCGGCACGGGGTCGGTCGACGGCTTTTCTATCAGCGCATGCAGACCCTGTTCCTGCGTCGGATAACGCCCATTGTCGAGCCGGTAGAGCTTCATCGCCTGCATCACGGTGCCGATGTCCTGCTTCGCCGCGACGCGACGTGCTTCGTCCGGACGACTCATGATCTTCGGCACAATCAGCGCGGCAAGAATGCCGAGGATCGCGATGACCACCATGATTTCAATTAACGTGAACCCGCGTTGACGGCGGGCGCGCGGCCCCATGATTTCGGAGCGGCGTGTGGTCCACATCTGCATAGCTTGCTACCTCGTTCCATAAAATGTATCGATGCACCGGACGGCGTCCGATGCGGTGAATATTTCGCGATTCATCGCCGGGAGTCAGACCCGGCAAGTCATTCTAATGTCATGGAGTTGAAGGGTTTCAACTCCACGCAAATTTCACAATAGTCCGTACAATGACGCGCATGAATGCACCTCAAACACGCCTCCTGTCACTCGCGCTCTTCGCCGTTTTCTGCGCGACGCTGACCTGGTGGGTCGTCACGCTCACCGCGCATCGGCCCGGTCCGGCGGCGGCTGCAGCACTTCCGCCTGTCTCGGTCGAACAGGCCGCCACGCTCTTCGGCGGAAAGCTCACGCGCAACACGAATCAGGACGTGCGTCTCTTCGGCATCCTCGCGCTACGCGAAGGCGCCGCGGCAATCATCAGCACCGGCGATGAACCGCCGCATGCCGTATCGCTCGGCAGCACGATCATGCAAGGCGCGAAACTCTCGGAAGTCCGCACACGCTCGATCATCATCGATCGCAACGGGGCACGTTCCGAAGTATTCCTGCCCGCCAACGCGCCCGGCCCTACCATCTACGTCCGCTAGCTTTCAGCGCGGCCTCGATGCCCGCCCCGCGTTTTCAATGTCCACCGCTCACTGAACCAGATTGTTCAGTTCGATGATCGGCATCATCACCGCCAGCACGATCACGAGCACCACGCCGCCCATCGCGAGAATCAGCAGCGGTTCGAGCAGGCTCGTCAGAAACATCGTCCTTCGTTCGAGTTCGCGCGATTCGCCGTCGGCTGCGCGGTCGAGCATCGTGGTGACATCGCCCGTCGCTTCGCCGGAACGGATCAGGTGAACCAGCACCGGCGGAAACGTCTTCGTATTCCCTAACGCGCGCGACAGCGACGTGCCTTCGCGCACGCGCACGATCGCGTCGTCGATGTTCAGACGCATCGCCTTGTTGCTGAGCGTTTCGCTCGCGGCCTGCAGTGCGCGCAGGATCGGCACGCCGGCAGCCGTCAGGATGGCGAGCGTGCTCGCGAAGCGCACGGTGTTGTAGCCGCGCACGAGTTTGCCGAAGAGCGGCGCCGTGAGCAGCCAGCGGTCGAACGTGAGACGTGGCCCGGGCTGCGCAAGGATCGAACGCGCGATGTAGATCGCGACCACGAGCGCGATCAGCACCGCCCACCACCAGTTCCGCACGAAACTGGAGAGCGCCATCATCATGATGGTGAGAAACGGCAGTTGTTGCTTCGTGTTCGCGAACACGTTCACGACCTGTGGTACGACGTAACTCAGCAGGAACGTGACGATACCGAACGCGATGATCGTGACGACCGCCGGATACGTGAACGCCAGCACGATCTTCTGCTTGAGCGCGTTACGCTGCTCGATGTAGTCGGCGAGGCGCGACAGTACGAGGCCGAGCCTGCCGGTATGTTCGCCGGCCGAAACGAGCGCGCGATAGATCTCGGGAAAATCGCGCGGATGCTGCGAAAGCGCATTGGCGAGCGAATGACCGCCGAGCACTTCGGCGCGAATCGACGCCATCAGTTCGCGGATGTAGTCGCGCTCGGACTGCTCGGTCAGCACGGAGAGCGCTTCGTCGAGCGGCAGCCCGGCGATCAGCAGGCTCGCCAGCTGTCGCGTGAGAATCGCCTGCTCGCGTTGCGACAGCCGGCGCCCGAGCGACAGACGCTGGTTGCGTTCGCCGCGCGTGCGCGTCGCGGCAGGTTCGACGACGAGCGGCGTCAATCCCTGCGTGCGCAACTGCGTGCGTGCGCCGCGGGCGCTGTCGGCGTCGAGCACGCCTTTTTGCGCCTTGCCGGACGCATCGATCGCTTCGAAGCGGAACGCTGGCATGTGTTTACACTCCGCCCGTCACGCGAATCACTTCCTCGAGCGACGTCAGCCCGGATTCGAGCCAGCGGTCGCCATCCTCGCGCAGCGTGCGCATACCCTGCGCGCGGCCCGTTTCGAGAATTTCCGCATCGGCGGCGTTGCGGTGAATCAGCCCGCGAATCGACTCGTCGACGAGCAGCAGTTCATACACGCCGCGACGTCCTGCATAACCGGAGTGGCCGCACTTGTCGCAGCCGACCGGATGCCAGCGCACGCTGCCGTCTTCTTCGACGCGTTCTTCCTTGCACGCCGGGCACAGCCGCCGCACGAGCCGCTGCGCGAGCACGCCCAGCAGCGACGACGCGAGCAGATACGGCTCGACGCCCATGTCGGTGAGACGCGTGACCGCCGATGCCGCGTCGTTCGTGTGCAACGTCGCCAGCACGAGGTGACCGGTCAGCGATGCCTGCACCGCGATCTGCGCGGTTTCGAGGTCGCGGATTTCACCGATCATGATGACGTCCGGGTCCTGCCGCAGAATCGAGCGCAACGCGCGCGCGAAGGTCATGCCGATCCGCTCGTTGACCTGCGTCTGGCCAATGCTGGGCAGGTCGTATTCGATCGGATCCTCGACGGTCATGATGTTCGTCGTGGCCGTCTCGAGCCGCAACATCGATGCGTACAGCGTCGTCGTCTTGCCGGAGCCGGTCGGGCCCGTCACGAGCACGATGCCGTGCGGACGCCCGATCAGCCTGTCGAATTTCACGAGCGTGTCGGCGGGCATGCCGAGCGCTTCGAGATTCAGCCGCGCGGCGTCCTTTTCCAGCAGACGCAGCACCGCGCGCTCACCGTGGCCGGTCGGCAGCGTCGAGACGCGCACGTCGACCGGCCGGCCGCCGACGCGCAGCGTGATGCGGCCATCCTGCGGCAGACGTTTCTCGGCGATATCGAGCTGCGCCATGATCTTGATGCGCGAGATCAGCGCGCCGTGCAGCGCCTTCTTCGGACGCACGACGTCGCGCAACGTGCCGTCGACACGAAACCGCACCACCGAAGACGTCTCGAATGGCTCGATGTGAATATCCGACGCCTGTTCGCGCGCGGCCTGCGTAAGGAGCGCGTTGATCATGCGGATGATCGGCGCGTCGTCTTCGGATTCCAGCAGATCCTCGACTTCAGGAATCTCCTGCATCAGGCGCGACAGATCGACTTCGCCTTCCACTTCGCCGACCACCTGTGCCGCGCTGCCATCCTGACGCGCGTACGCCTGATTGATCGCCTGCGCGAGTTCGTCGGCAGACAGGCGCACCACCGAAAGCGCGCCGAAATTGCGCGCGACTTCCGCGAGCGCCGCATCGGTCGTGCGATCGCTGATCCAGACTTCGAGGCCGTCCGCGTGCTGATGCGCGACGAGAATCTGGCCGCTCTTCGCGAAGCCGTACGGCACGAGCCGCGCGGCGAGCGGCGAGGGCGCCTCGCGCTCGCCAGCCGGATCGCCGCCGGGAGCGCGATGCGGTGGCTGGGCAGGCGCCTGCGTCACGGACGCGCTCCCGGCGACTGGATGCTCCCCGCCGCGCCATTCGCCGGCGCGGGAACAGGCGCCGGAGCGGCGGCCGGCGGCGGCGCCATCTGCTGACGACGCATCTGGTCGAGATCGAACAGGTTCAGCGCGGGCGTGCCGCCCTGGCTGGGGCCGATCGGCATCGGCGGAACGACCGGATCATCATTGTCCTTGATCAGGTTGTTGTCCTGTTTGTACGCGCCCTGCACGCCCTGGATGTAGTCATAGCGGTTTGACGTCACGGCCTGCGCGGTGTCCCGATCGTTGATGATCACGGGACGCAGGAACACCATCAGGTTGGTCTTGTTGCGGTTCTTCTGCTCCGAACGGAATAGCTGGCCGATCCACGGGATATCACCGAGCAGCGGCACCTTGCTGTTGCTGACCTGGTAGTTGTCCTGCATCAGGCCGCCCAGCACGATGATTTCGCCGTTATCGGCGAGCACTGTCGACTGGATCGAACGCTTGGTGAACTCGGGGCCCGCCGGATTGGTCGTCGCGTTGGTCGTGCCGTTCACGATCGCCGAGTCTTCCGTGTAGAGCTGCAGCTTGAGAATCCCGCCGTCGGTGATCTGCGGCTTGACGTGCAGCGTCAGACCGACGTCGACGCGGTCGTAGGTATTGAACGCCGAGCTCGCCGTGCCGCTCGTGAGGTTCGAATACGAACCCGTCTGGATCGGTATGTTCGTGCCGACGACGATCTTGGCTTCCTCGTTGTCGAGCGTGATGAGGTTAGGCGTCGACAGCACGTTCGCGTCGGCGGTCTGCGACAGCGCCTGCAACAGCGCGCCGAGTCCCTGCACGCCGAAAATGTTGTGAATCCAGCCGACGTTGAGCCCCTGCTGGAGCTGCTGGCCCGCGAGCGCTCCGGCGAGACCGCCCGTGGCGCCGGTCGCCGCGGCCGCCGCCGTCAGGTTGATGATGCTGTTGCTCGCGCCAGTCGACAGGTTCGTGCCGGCATAGACCGAATTGTTCGCGACCTGCCACTGAATGCCGAGATTGGCGTTCGTGTTCGAGTTGAGCTCGACGATCAGCGCCTCGATATAAACCTGCGCGCGCCGCGCGTCGAGCTGGTCGATCACCGCGCGCAGGTTGCGGTACACCGGCTCGGACGCCGTGATGATCAGCGAGTTGGTCGCGGCGTCCGCCTGGATCATGCCGCCCGGCTGGTTGTCGTCGCTCTTGTCCTTGTCGCCGCCGAGCAGGCCGCCGGAACCGGAATTGCCATTCGCGCCGTATCCTCCGCCACTGCCGCCCATCGGCGAGCCCATCGAGCTGTTTCCGAGTCCGCCCGACGGCAGCGGCGGCGTGCCCGCCGTGCCCGTCGAATTGCTGCCCGACGCGCCGCCGCCGTTCTGGTTGAACGAATTCGCTTCATTCGAACCCGACGACGAGCCGGTGTCGCCACCCTTGCCAAGCATCCCGCGCAAGGTCTTCGCGAGCTTTGTCGCGTCCGCGTTGCGCAGCGCCACGACGTGCATGTTGCCGGGCGCGCTGCTCGGCGCGTCGAGCTGCTGGGCGAGTGTCTTCGCCGCCGCGAGCCGCTGCATGTTCGATGCGCGAAGCAGCAGCGAATTGGTGCGGGGATCGGCGGTGACGGACACTTTCAACGTGGCATCCGTGCTGCCGATCGCGCCCGGATCGAGCATCTTCGAAAGCTGCGTCGCGATATCGAGCGCGTTGGCGTTTTTCAGCGGCACGACCAGAATCTGCTGGCCCGCGGCGGTGTCGACACCCGCGATGATCTGCGCGATACGGCGTACGTTGTCCGCGTAATCGGTAACGATCAGCGTGTTATTGGCCGGATAGGCGGCAATCGTGTTGTTCGGCGAAATCAGCGGACGCAGCACCGGTAGCAGGTTGTTCGCCGATTCGTTCTTCAGCTGGAAGACCTGGGTCACCACCTGGTCGCCGCGCGCGGCCGGCGCGTTGCCGACATAGGTCGGCACGCCTTGCAGCTTGGCGTCGGCTTCGGGCACGACCTTCAGCACCCCATGATCCTGAACCAGTGCGAAACCCTGCATTCGCAACGCGGACTGCAACGTCTTCAACGCCTGATCTTCAGGAACGGAATTTTCGGAAACGAGGTTCAGCTGACCCTTGACGCGTGGGTCGACGATGATCGTTTTTCCGGTTGCAGCGCCAATCGCTTTGGCCACCTGGTCGATGTCCGCGTTGACGAAGTTGAGGGTCACCTGTGCGTGTGCGATCTGCGAGGTGATCAATCCAGCAACCAGCAGCGCCGTGGCGACGCGACGCAATGCCATACGATTTCTTCTCATGGAATGTGATGTCAATGCCGACGACAGCCGTCGCCGACGGTCATGCACAGTGGACATGCCGGCCGGGCGCAGCCCCTTCGCCCTGACGCCTGCCGGTCTGCCGGACGCACGCCAATCTGAGGCCCGAAAAAAAATGAACAGTAACAGCTTTTTATGACGACATTCTCACAAAAAGCCCCCCGGCAGTGCGTTTCCTCTAATCGACGCGCGCGTTCGTCAACCTCATGAAAGCCTCTGCGCGACCTCGAACGTCGAATGTCGAAGACATACTCTCCGGAATCTGCAGACTTATGTCGGTTAGCCAACCTTGACCCGTCACAGGCTGCCGGTATGATACGGGCGGTTCCATGCGATGGACGCATCCGGAAAGGCACGGGTTTTCCCCGATGTCGGGCCGCGACGACGGACATCGCATCGTCTTCTCACCGCTATTTGCTTAGTCATCTTGACCGATGAAACCAGCTCTCGTCACTGTCGCTATCGGGCTCTGCGCGTGGTTCGCCGCCGCGCCGGCACGCGCCGACTGCTTTGACGAGGCGGCCAGTTACCAGAAGGTCAATCCGCTCATTCTGCGTGCGATCGCATGGCAGGAGTCGCACAACCGGCCCGACGCCCTGCACAAGAATGCGAACGGTTCGACCGACTACGGCATCATGCAGATCAACTCCGTCCATCTCGCGACGCTGTCGCAATACGGCATTTCTACCGATACGCTGATGCAACCCTGCAAGAATGTCTACATTGCCGCCTGGCATCTGCGACGCCAGATGAACAAATACGGCAATACGTGGAACGCAGTCGGCGCCTACCATTCGGAAACGCCGACGCTACGCGATCAATACGCGAAGCAGATCGCGGCCATTCTCCAGAAGTGGAACCTGCTGCGCTGAGCATTTCGCCGCACGCGGGTTTTCTGCCAGTCTTCCTTGAACGCCAGCCGGCCGGTTGCCGGACGTTGTGCATCGCGCGTCCATGCGTGCACTTGCCGGGCGGCGGATTCGCGCGGCCTCGCGACGTTTGATGCACAATGCGGCTTCGTCCTGCCGCTCGCCCGCACCCCGGTTTTGCGCCCGGCACGCCTTTCTTCTCTTCTCGCTTTCTGACCGCAATGAACCAGTCGCCACTGCCCGTCACCGTGCTCTCCGGTTTTCTGGGCGCGGGCAAGACCACGCTCATCGAACATATCCTCGCGAACGCGGCTGGCCTGCGCATTGCGGTGATCGTCGCGGATGTCGCCGCGATCGAACTCGATGCGACACTCGTGCGCGCGTCCGGAACGACGCACGGCGCGACGCAAAAACGAATCGCGTTGAAAAACGGTAGCGCGTTGATCGCGGCGAGCGACGATCTGCCCGGCGATATCGAACGCGTTGCCGGCGAGCAGCAGTTCGATGCGATCCTCGTCGAAGCGGCGGGCGCCTCCACCGCCATGTCGATTGCGGAAAGCCTCACGTTCGGCGACGGCGAGAACGACGACGACACTCCGCTCGCCGGCATCGCACGGCTCGACACAACTGTGACGATCGTCGATGCGTCGCGTTTTCTGACTGACTTCGCGCGAACCGGTTCACTGGCCGAAGCGGGCATCGTCACGACCGAAGACGACGATCGCACGGTCGTCGAACTGCTTGTCGATCAGGTCGAGTTCTGCGACGTGCTGGTGGTGAACAAGCCGGATCTCGTCAGCGACGAAGCGCTCGCGCGGCTTCAACGCATTCTCACGCACATCAATCCCGGCGCCGTGCAGATCGTGAGCCATTACGCCGATGTCGCGCCTGCCGACGTGCTCGATACACAGCACTTCGACTTCGATGCAACGTCGGGTTCCGCCGGCTGGCTCGTCACGCTCACTGAAGATCACGATCCGCAACCGCACATGAACGCGGATGATGCCGGCGTCAGTACGTTCGTCTATCGCGCGCGCCGTCCGTTTCATCCGGCGCGTCTGTGGGCGCTGCTGCATGAAGAATGGAAGGGTGTGCTGCGCAGCAAGGGCTTTTTCTGGCTGGCCACGCGCAACGAGATCGGCGGCACGCTCTCGCAGGCGGGTGGCACATGCCGGCCTGCGCCCGCTGGCACGTGGTGGGCCGCGCAGGATCGCGGCGAATGGCCCGAAGGCGACGATGAACTGATGAACGAAATCGCCGCCGACTGGTACGGCGATGCCAACGACTTCAGCATCGGCGACCGTCGCCAGGAACTGGTGATGATCGGCGTCGATATCGATGCACCCGCATGGCGCGCGAGACTCGATGCGTGCCTGCTGAACGACGACGAATATGCGTCCGGTCCGGAAGCGTGGAAAGCGTTTGCCGATCCGTTCCCCGCGTGGGATCTCGATGATGACGACGACCACGATCATCACGATCACGACCATCATCATGATCACGGCCACCACCATCACTAGAAACGCAGACGAAAAAAAACCCGCCGATGGCGGGCGTCAACACAAGGCTCTTGAAGCCTAGCGCTTGTTGACTGCGTCCTTGAACGCTTTACCAGCCGTGAACTTGACGGTCTTGGCGGCCGGAATCTTGATGGTTTCGCCGGTCTTCGGGTTGCGGCCCGTACGTGCTGCGCGCTTGCCCGAACCAAAGCTGCCAAAGCCGATCAACTGGACTGCGTCACCCTTGGACACGGCCTTCTTGATCACTTCAAGCAGCGTGTCCAGCGTTTCGCCGGTTTGAGCTTTGCTGGCGCCCGTCTGACCTGCGACGGCGTCGATCAGTTCCTGTTTGTTCATTAAGGTTCCTTTCTGGTTTAGGTTGACACGAACAGCGCGAACGCGCCGATTATACGTGCGCGTGCCGCGCCGTCGAGCAGCGACGGTGACCGGAGCGCTCCGGACAAACGCGTCGCGAAGCTTTTCACGCGACGGCCGTGCTGCCGCTTCCCTGTGCGGCGCCTGCTATGATAGCGCAGCGCAAACCCAATCAGGATAAGGGTTTCGAAGATTTACACGGTTCCTTGCCCGATCGAGTTCCGATTGGACGCGGATTGGGCCTTTTTCCCCCTGGAACGCATCAAACCACTCACGTGGATGGCCTGAACACCGCGCCAGCGTTGGTTTTTGCCAACGCCCGAGCGACGGTATATCGCCGGGTAACCCTTGTAACACGGGCTTTCCAGTGCTTTACAGCACGCTTTGTTCCTCACTCTCGACGTTCTCTTTCTGCCTGCATGACCGAGCCGCTGATCCCTGCCACGCTCGCCTTTCGCGACAACGGCGCGCCATTCTCACGTCAATACGACGACATCTATCACAGCGCGGTCGGCGGTCTTGCCCAGGCCAGGTACGTGTTTTTGCAGGGCAACAATCTGCCCGCACGCTGGCAGGAAAGACGCGTTTTCACGGTGCTGGAAACGGGCTTCGGCATGGGCATCAACTTCCTGATGACGTGGGCCGCCTGGCGCGCCGACCCCTTACGTTGCGAACGGCTGCATTTCGTTTCGATGGAAAAACACCCTTTTTCAAGGGACGATCTGCATCGCGCGTATGACGCGACGGTTTCCGATCCATCGATCGTTGCTCTTGCACGCACACTTGCCGATGCATGGCCGCCAATGGTTCCGGGTACTCACCGGATCGAATTCGATGAAGGTCGCGTCACGCTGACGCTTGTGTTCGGCGATGCGGGCGCTACGCTTGCATCGCTCTGGTTACGCGCCGACGCGTTTTACCTCGATGGTTTTGCGCCTGCAAAAAACCCCGACCTGTGGACGCCGCAACTCTTCAGGCAGCTCGCGCGTCTCGCCGGGGACGACGCAACGTTCGCCACGTACACCAGTTCCGGCGATGTGAAACGCGCGCTTTTACAGACAGGTTTCGAGTATCGCAAGGTCGACGGTTTTGGCTGGAAGCGCGCAATGCTGGTTGGACGTTTTGCGCCGCGCTGGCGGGTGCGCCGACATGATCCACCGATGCCGCTTGCTGTCGCTGAACGTCGCGCGGTCGTGATCGGCACCGGTCTCGCGGGTTGCGCGGTGATCGAGCGGCTCACCGCGCGCGGCTGGCATGTGAGTTCGCTCGAACGACACGATGGCATCGCGCGCGAAGCATCTGGCAATCCCGCGGGCGTGTTTCATCCGATGCTCTCGCGCGATGACAGTGTCGCGTCACGCATCACGCGCGCGGGCTTTCTTTATGCATTGCAGCGATGGTCGGCACTCGCCGATGCAGGCCATCCGCTCGCGCGGGGCACTTCAGGACTTCTTCAGCTTGCAGGGAACGACGACGAAGCACGTGCGATGTCGGCATCGCTCGCTTCGTTTGCGTGGCCGTCCGGGTACGTCACGCCGGTGTCCCGCGACGAAGCACGACGGCTCGCGAACGTGGATGTAGCGAACGGCGGCTGGTTCTTCCCGGAAGGCGGCTGGATCGAACCCGCGACGCTGTGCGCTGCGCAATGCGCAGCCGCGGGTTCGCTGCTCGACCGGCGCTTCGGCGTGAACGTCGCGCGCATCGAACGGGACGGTGATCAGTGGAACGTGTTCGATGACAGCGGGCGGATCGTCGAGCGGGCACCTGTTGTCGTTGTTGCGAACGCGCATGATGCCGCTCGCATTGCCGGGCTGCGCTACGCGACGACACACAGCGTGCGTGGCCAGCTGACCGTATTGCCGTCGGGTACGGTGCCGGAACTGCATCTGCCCGTGATCGGCGAGGGTTATGCGGTTCCGCTCGCGAGTGGCCTCACGCTGACCGGCGCGACCTACGACCTCGACGATCCCGATACCTCATTACGCGCAAACGGACACGCCGAAAATCTGGTGCGCCTCGCGCAGATGCTGCCCGGACTCCATCACGCAATCGATCCGCTCAAGGCTGAAGCGCTCGATGGCCGCGTCGCGTTTCGATGTGTGGCGCCGGACCGCATGCCGATGATCGGCATGCTTGCCGATGAAGCGGAAGCCGCGAACCAGGCCGACCGTCTTCGCGGTGCATGGCCGCTTGATTTGCCACGCACACCGGGTCTTTTCTGCGCATTTGCGTATGGCTCGCGTGGACTGGTGTGGGCTGCGCTGGGAGCGGAACTGATCGCGTCCCAGATCGAAGGTGAGCCCTGGCCAATCGAACGTGACCTCGCCGAATCCATCGATCCCGCGCGTTTTCTGCTTCGTGCGTTGCGGCAAGGGACCGTTCGATAGCATGGTCATGCGAAAAGTTATCCACGTCTGTCTGTGGATAACCGTGAGAAAAGCGGCATCAACTCATGTGGACCCGATGTGGACGTAAAGGGGACAACTCTCGCGCCGCGTCTTTATCGGAAAAGTTGTTCATCGAAGCCCGCGAGACCCGCACATGCTGCGCGTGCGGTTATGCGTTTTCTAACGTGATGATCTGCTTCGGTAAACACAGGTTATCCACAGAAATGCGATGCCTTTGTTAACTGTTACTACGTATACATACAGGTAAACATATAAACAAAGGAGCCTGGGCGTTCGCACCGGATCAAACCTGAAACCGCAAAACCCAAAACGGCCTCGACGCAAAAAGGCGGCGTCCAGGCATTCACACCATTTCGATCAACGGACTTCACCCGGAAACGCCTCACGCTATACGCGGACGAGTCCTCAAAACGGTCGTTTTTTCCTGTCTTCATAAAGTTAACGTACGTTTTACCGTTTTGCCTTCACGTTAGGGCCTTTTCGGTCAACTCAGAAAAACCTGTGGCACAATCGCCGTTCTTCATGCGCACGCCTCGTTCCATCCAGGGTGCGCATTCACGGAACGGTTGCCGGTCAACAACAATCTGATTCACAGGTCGACGGCGTTCGTACACATGTGTCTGGCAAGCTGCCTGAATACACACGCGGGCTTCGCCGTCCGCAGTCAATCGGTCTTCGCGCAACCGCCTCAGTTTTTACCCGATCGACAATCTGCAACGCCCGTCGGCGCAGCGCCATATCGATAACGAACGTCATATCGATAACGAACGTCATATCGATAACGAACGCGATCGCGACGACCAGTGCGAGCCGCGTTCACTCCGTCACCGGTACGTTTGCCGGTTCTCGCCGCATGGTTGTTACTGCAAAGGAGAAGCCACCACGATGAAGTCGGCGTTTTCATTTTTCCCGACCCTGCCGTTTGCGCCCGACGCGATCTTCTGGGCCGGTCTCGCGCTGCTTGCGGCCGGTCTGTGCGGAGAACTCTGCTATCGCGCATGGCATTTGCCGCGTATCTCCGGCTATGCCGTGATCGGCCTGATTGCCGGATCGGCTGGCTTCGGTGTGATCGACGCCAGTTCCGGCACGGCGCGTCCACTGCTCGATGTCGCGCTCGGCCTCCTGCTGTTCGAGCTCGGCAGCCGTCTCGATCTGCGCTGGATTCGCCGCAACCCGTGGCTGATTCTCTCGAGCATCGCCGAGTCGACGCTCACGTTCGCGCTCGTCCTCGCCGTGCTGCTGTTCCTCCAGGTGCCGACGATGGTCGCGATGGTGCTCGCGGCGATCGCGATGGCCACGTCGCCCGCGATGGTGATCCAGCTGAAAACCGAACTGCGTGCCGAAGGGCAGGTGACGCAGCGTCTGATGACGTTGACCGCGCTCAACAGCATGTATGCGGTGGTGATCGAAAAGCTCGCGTCGAGCTGGCTGCATCAGGAGGTGTACGGCAACGCGCTCGCCACGATCCTGCAACCGCTTTACCTGCTGATTGGCTCGTTTGTTCTGGCGTTCGCGCTCGCGCGCGCGTGCAATTTCTTCTATCGACGCATGAACATGCAGGATGAACATTCGTTCGTCGCATTGTTCGGTCTGGTGCTGCTCGCGATCGCAATCGCGCATCTGTTCAAGCTGTCGACGATCCTGAGTCTGCTGGCTGCGGGCATCATCGTGAAGAATCTGGAAGCCCGCCCGCAATTGTGGCCGCAGCATTTCGGCACGGCCGGGTGGCTCCTGACCGTGATCCTGTTCGTGCTGACGTTGACGTCGTTCGAATGGAAAGACATCGCGCTCGGCGGTGTCGCGGCACTGGGCCTGATTGTTGCGCGTCTGGTCGGCAAGCTGGTCGGCGTGCTCGCCTTCGCGAAGCCGAGCGGCCTGAACTGGAAGCAGGGCGTGGCGCTCGGGCTATCGCTTTCGCCGATGTCCGCGCTCGCGTATCTGCTCGTCGACGATACCTACGACCTGTATCCGAATTTCGATCCGCAGCTACGTGCCGTCGTGATGTGTTCGATTGTCGTGCTGCAGCTTGTCGGGCCGTGGCTCGTCTATCGCAGCCTTGCTCTTGTGGGAGAACGCCGCGAGTAGTCGTTCGCGTGGAGCAAACCTGAATTCACAACGATTGCGGCCGGCCGGCGCTCAGGCGCCTCGCCGGTCCAGTCAGCCAATCCAAGGGACGTCATGTCACTCGAACCCTTTGTCGACTCGAAACCGTTCACTTTCGGGATCGAGCTCGAAATGCAGATCGTCAATACCCATGACTATGATCTGACCAAAGCCGGCAGCGATCTTCTTCGCCTCATCAAGGACGAACCGATTCCCGGCAACATCACGCCGGAAATTACCGAGAGCATGATCGAGCTGTCGACGGGCATCTGCACGACGCACGAGCAGGCTGTGACCGACCTGCACACGATCCGCGATACGCTCGTCGCCGCGGCCGACAGGCTGAACGTCGGGCTGTGTGGTGGCGGCACGCACGCGTTCCAGCAGTGGAGCGACCGGCAGATCGTCGATACGCCGCGCTTCCAGTACCTGTCGGAGTTGTACGGCTACCTGGCAAAGCAGTTCACCGTGTTCGGCCAGCACGTGCACATCGGTTGCCCCGATCCGGACAGCGCGCTGTTCCTGCTGCATTCGATGTCGCGCTTCATTCCGCATTTCATCGCGTTGTCGGCTTCGTCGCCGTTTGTGCAGGGCGTCGATACCGGCTTTCATTCCGCGCGTCTGAATTCGGTGTTCGCCTTCCCGCTGTCGGGCCGCGCGCCGTTCGTGCTGACGTGGGACAGCTTCGAAGAGTATTTTTCGAAGATGGTTCACACCGGTGTCGTGAACAGCATGAAGGATTTCTACTGGGACATCCGGCCGAAGCCCGGTTTCGGCACGATCGAAGTGCGCGTGATGGATACGCCGATGTCCGTCGACCGCGCCGCTGCGATTGCCTGCTACATCCAGACGCTTGCGCGTCATCTGCTGCTCGACAAACCGCTGATACCGAAAGAAGACGATTACCTCGTCTACACGTTCAACCGGTTCGAAGCCTGCCGCTTCGGTCTGGCCGGCACATGCATCGATCCGCAGACGGGCGAGCGCCGTACGATTTCCGAGGACATTCTCGCCACACTCGATCGCATTGCGCCGCACGCCGACGCACTGGGATCCGGCAACGCGCTGGCCGAAGTCGGCGCGATCGCGCGCGGTCAGGTCAACGATGCGACGTGGCTGCGCAGCGTGTTCTCGCAAGAAAAGTCGCTGCATGAAGCGGTGCGGCAACAGTGTCTGCAATGGCGGGCGTGATTTTTCGCCCGCAGCCTGTTGTCGTCACGTGACGGAACCCGCTTTTTGCGGGTTTTTTTTCGACTTTCATTTTCCAGCCCGGGCTTCCCCAGCTTTATTCAATGTTTACGTATACATCTGTAGTAATAGTTAACAAGCACGGGCTTCATCTGTGGACAACGAAGGAATTCCCTGCAAAGTCAATGGATTGCGTAAACCACAACCGTGCGGATCCGATGGGTGTCTTCACCGGGAAGTGCGGATAACTTCATCCACCCTGGAGGCCCTGGTTCCAGTTATCAAGAATCGGTGCACACCCATTTCATGGGATATCCCGGGGTTATCCACAGCACGCACTGGATAACTTAGCTGTACGATTGGCCGCACTCGCATAGAATGTCGGTTTTGACGCTGTGACGTGGTCGCGTCGCCCTGTTCGAAGAATCATGGCTGACGGTTCACAGCGAAATGAAAGAGTGTTGCTGCACAACGCGCCCTAACAGGCGTGCAAAGCAGAATATTTTTGAGATAGTTAGAATCGGCCCGCCTTTCCCGGATGGGACCGTCCCCACACAGGCTGCCGGCGTGTTTATCGCCGAAGGCCAACCACGCGGCAGCATGCTGTCATTAACGAACGAAAGATTATGAGCGAAGGCGTCTACGGAGAGCAGGCAACCGGGCGGGTGACCCACACCTTGCTGCGACTGAGCACGGCCATGCGAAGCCAGGCATGGGAATGGGCGGAAGGCGCGGGTCTCACGCCGACCCAGGGTGAAATTCTTGTCTTGCTGATGCAGCGCAAGGGTCCGATGCGTCTCGGCGAAATCGCACGCGAGACGGCGTTGACCGCCGCCACCACCAGCGATGCGGTCAGCACGCTTGAAGGCAAGGGTCTCGTCGAAAAGCGGCGTGCACTCGACGACGGCCGCGCACTCGCCGTGCGTCTGACGGCACGTGGCCGGACGGCGGCAAAGCGCGCGGCGCAATGGCCTGATTTTTTGTCGAGGGCAGTCGGCACGCTGAAGGACGACGAACAGGCCGTGTTCTATCGCACGCTGCTGAAGACGATCCATCAGCTCGAAGCGCAGGAAACGATTCCACCGCATCGCATGTGTCTGTCGTGCACGCATTTTGTTCCGAGCAGGAATCCGAAGAAGACGCCGCATTACTGCGCGCTGCTCGAGCTGAAAATGTCGGATACGAATGTGCGTCTGGACTGTACTGTCCACGAAACCGCCGACGTCGCGACACAGAAGAAAATCTGGAAAATCTTCGCGCAGTAAGCGCGAATCTGCCGTGCCGCACGGCGGGTTGGCGGGGAACGTGCCTGTATCAGGCGCCGTTGTCCGTTGCGAACCGGCCTGCGGTACGGTAGCGTCGCCCGGCAATGCACGGGCCGGATCGTTATCTTCGAGTCTATTTCGGGAACAGGAACTGCCGATGAATCACGAAGTTCTGGCCATTCGCCATGTGCACTTCGAAGATCTGGGCAGCCTCGAACTCGTGCTCGGCGAGCGCGGGCGTCCGGTGCGCTATCTCGATGTCGGCCGTGGACGCATCGAGGCGCCGGATCCGGTGGCGCCTTCGCTGATGGTTATCCTCGGCGGCCCGATCAATGCATGTGACGACGCGCATTACCCGACGCTGATTCCGCTCGTATCGATGATCGAACGGCGTATCGCCGCCGGTCTGCCGACACTCGGCATCTGCCTTGGCGCGCAGCTGATCGCGCGGGTGCTGGGTGCGCGGGTCTACCCAGGCACCCGGCCTGAGATCGGCTGGGCACCGCTCGCGCTCACCGACGCCGGCCGCGCGTCGCCGGTTCGTCATCTGGACGGCGCGCAAACGTCGATGTTTCACTGGCACGGCGATACCTTCGATCTCCCCGCGGGCGCCACGCGTCTCGCTTCCACGCCTGACTGCGAAAACCAGGCGTTCGCGTGGGGCGGCCATGTGTTCGGCCTGCAATGTCATCCGGAAATTCGCGCCGACCGCTTCGAGCCATGGCTGATCGGCAACGCGTCGGAAATCGGTGGAACCGACGGCGTCGACGTGTTGCAGTTGCGCGCCGATACAGCCCGTTTCGGTCCGCGTCTTGAAGAAGCGTCGCGCGCGATGTTCAACGAGTGGCTCGACCACGTGGAGGCGAAATCATGAGCGGTGTTGTGGTTCGCGTCGATGCCGTGTTGACGGGCGTCATCGCGCCGCTCGGTGAGCATGGCAAGGAGCGCGTGGTCGGCAAGGGCCAGGAGCACGACGCCTGACGCCACGGCGGTAGCCGGGTTTCAGTCCGCTTTCTGCGTGGTCTGCTGTCTACCCCTCTGCAGCGAACGACACGCGGTGCTATGCTCGATCGCTCTTTGTCCTCCATCGCGAGAACCTATGAGTGCGCTCTTCTCTCCGCTCACGCTGCGTGGCGTGACGCTTCGTAACCGTATTGTCGTGTCCCCGATGTGCCAGTATTCCGCCGAACGCGGCGAGGCCAGCGAGTGGCACATGATCCATCTGGGCCACCTCGCGCTGTCCGGCGCAGGGCTCCTGTGTATCGAAGCGACCGCCGTCGAACCGGACGGTCGCATCACACCCGCCGATCTCGGATTGTGGGACGACGCCACCGAAGCCGCGCTCAAGCCCGTCCTCGCCGCGATCCGCAAGCACTCGCAGGTGCCCGTCGCGATGCAGCTCTCGCACGCCGGCCGCAAGGCATCGAGCCATGTGCCATGGGCTGGCGGCCAGCTGATTCCGGTGGCCGAAGGCGGCTGGCTGCCGCATGCGCCTTCCGCGTTACCGCACAAGGCTGGCGAAGAGCCGCCGCTTTCGCTCGACAACGCAGGGCTCAACCGGATTCGCGACGCGTTTGCCGCTTCGGCGCGTCGTGCGGCGCGACTCGGTATCGATGCGCTTGAAGTGCACGCGGCGCACGGCTATCTGCTGCACCAGTTTCTCTCACCGGTCGCGAACCAGCGTACCGATGAATACGGCGGTTCGCGCGAGAACCGCCGGCGTTTTCCGCTGGAGATTTTCGAACTCGTGCGGGCTGCGTTTCCCGCCGACAAACCCGTCGGCATACGTGTGTCGGCAACCGACTGGGTTGAAGGCGGCATCACGCTCGAAGACACCATCGCATTCGCGCACGAGTTGAAAAAGCGGGGTTGTGACTGGATCGATGTGTCGTCGGGCGGTGTGTCGCCGCTGCAGAAGATTCCGCTGGAACCGGGCTATCAGGTGCCGTTCGCGCAGGCCGTGAAGAAAGTCACGGGCCTGACGACGATCGCGGTCGGACTGATTACCGATGCGCGGCATGCCAGCGAACTCGTCGAATCGGGCGACGCCGATCTCGTCGCGATGGCGCGTGCGATGCTCTACGACCCGCGCTGGCCGTGGCATGCGGCCGCGCAACTCGGCGCGACCGTCGAGGCGCCGCCGCAATACTGGCGCTCGCAACCGCGCGACCAGAAGGCGCTCTTCGGCGAGACGACGCTCGGGCAACGCTGACCCGCAACGAAGACGAAGGACGATGGATGGTTTTTGGCGGTTGAACGAAGCCGTCTCTAACGTGTACGATGCCGGTTGTGGCGCATGGGCGTCGCAGGGCTACGCGGCGCCGGTATGGCGCCGCGTTTGCTATCCACGTCAGAAAAACCGGCAGATTCCCCGCTTTACGGGAGCAACTGCATGTTCACCTTCAGTTCTTCACAAGGATTCATTCAATGAGTTCACGCAGGATCGCTGTGCGCCGTTCGGGTGTGCACGGCAAAGGCGTGTTTGCCGTGGAAGCAATCGCTGCCGGCGAACGGTTGATCGAATACAAGGGTGAGCGGATCACGTGGAAAGAAGCGTTGCGTCGTCACCCGCACAATCCGGACGAACCGAATCACACGTTCTATTTCGCGCTCGATAGCGGCCGTGTGATCGACGGCAAGGTCGACGGCAACAGCGCGCGCTGGATCAACCATTCGTGCGCGCCGAACTGCGAAGCCGAGGAAATCGACGGCCACGTGTACGTTCACGCGCTGCGGGATATCGAGGCCGGCGAAGAACTGTTCTACGACTACGGCCTCGTGATCGACGCCCGTCAGACGAAGAAACTGAAGAAGGAATACGAATGCCGTTGCGGCGCGCGCAAGTGCCGCGGCACGATGCTGGCCGCGCCGGACAAGGCGGAAAAGGCGGAAAAGAAAGCGAAGAAGAAAAAGTGAACGACGGGCGGCGCGACATCAGCGCGGCCGCCCGGCACTCACATATCGACCGGCGCCCTGTGCGCCGGTTTTTTTGTCACGCGCTCCGGCACGTCGCGTTCGCCGGCGACGGTATCGGCGACAACCGGAATGCGCACGATGAAGCGGGCGCCGCCCTCGTGCGCGTCTTCGTAATGCACGCCGCCGCCGTGCAGCACCATGATGTCGTGGACGATCGCGAGGCCCAGACCCGCGCCGCCGTCGACGCCCGTATCGCTCTGTCCGTCGCCGCGGAAAAACCGCTTGAAGAGTTCCGCCTGCTGTTTCGGCGGCACGCCCCCGCCGTTGTCTTCGACGACGATTTCTGCCATCGTCCTGCCGTCAACTCGTACCTGTGAGACGCTCACGGTGATGCGTCCGCCGTCATAACGCACAGGCGGAACGTATTTCAACGCGTTATCGAGCAGATTTGCGATCACTTCGTGCAGCAGCACCGGATTGCCGCGCGCGATCAGCGGGTGGTCGTTGGTCGGATCGTCCAGACGCTGAAAGCCGAGATCGACGTGAACCGCGAGTGCGCGCGGTACCCATTCCGCGCCGGTTTCGAACGCGAGCGCGGCCATGTCGACGTTCACGAAGCGCGCCGCCTGTTCGCCCGGCTCCGCGCGCGCGAGCGACAGCAGCTGGTTCGACAGCCGGACCGCGCGATTCGCGGCGGCGCGCAGTTCATGCACGGCGGCGAGCACCTGCTTCGGCTCACGCGCGATGGCGGCCTGCTCCGCGTGCAGCTTGACCGCTGTCAGCGGCGTGCGCAGCTGGTGTGCGGCGTCGGCGATGAATTTGCGCTGCGAATCGAGTGCGGTTTTCAGGCGGTCGAGCAGACCGTTCAGCGCGCTGGTGAGCGGCCGGATTTCGATCGGTACGAAGGTTTCGTCGACCGGTTCGAGCGACGTGTGCGTCTGCCGGTTCAGTGAATCGGCGAGATCGGTGAGCGGGTTGAGCTGCTGGTTGACGACGCGCCACACGATCACCCAGCCGGCGAGCAGCAACAGCAGCAGCGGCATCATGATCGCGACGAGAAACTCGGCGGCGATGCGGAAACGATGATGGACCGGCTGTCCGACCTCGACGACGATCGGATTGCCCTGCGGCTGGTTCACGCGCACCTGCGCGACACGCACGCTCGTGCCCTCGTGCTGCGCCTCGAACACATACGCGTAGTGCAAGCGGCGCACGCTCGTGCCTTGCAGCGGCAGTTTGGGGTCGCCGGCAATTTCGGTTTCGCCGTTGCTGATGCGATAGACGAGCTGTTCGACCGGATCGGAGAACATCGCCTGCGCGAGCGGCGGCACGGTGATCGACGCATCCGGGCCGGCGATCTGCACCTGACGCGAGATGGCCGTGGCAAGATCAGCGAGCGAACGGTCGACGACATGCTGCGTGTACTGCCATGCAAGCCAGTAAGCGATGAGCCCGCTCATCAGCGCGAGCAGCGAAAGAGGAGCAGCGAGGCGGCGCAGCAGCGAGCGCCGCAGGCTGTTCGCGACCGGATGGGGCATGGTCGAACGCGCAAAAGAGATCAACGCGGATCAGATTACTCCTCGTCCGCGAAAAAAGCCGGGTTTGGCCGGATGTCCCGATTCAACAGGACGCCCGGCGATCGGCCCGGCCCAGTCATGCCGCCCGAAAAAGCGCGGTTACGCAGCCTGGCGAATTTCCTGCAGCAGATAGCCGAAGCCGCGCACCGTGACGATTTCCACACGGCAGGCTTCGAGCTTTTTGCGCACCCGGTGCACGTAGACTTCGATCGCGGTGTCGCCGAGATCGCCGCCGAAGTGCGTCAGGTGATCCTGCAGTTGCGCCTTGCTGACCACGCGGCCGTGGCGCAGCAGCAGCATTTCCAGCACCGCGAATTCGCGCGGCGACAGTTCGAGCGGTTTGTCGTCGTTGAAGATGCGGCGGTCGACGCCCGACAGACGCACACCGCCCAGCGAGACTTCCGGACGTGGCATGTCGCCGTGCGGGCCGCTGCGGCGCATTACCGCACGGATACGCGCTTCGAGTTCGGCAGGTTCGAACGGCTTCAGCATGTAGTCGTCGGCGCCGGAATTGAGGCCCTGAACGCGGTCGTTCAACTCGTCGCGCGCGGTCAGCACGATCACCGGCGTGTGACGGTTGCTCTGGCGGAAACGCGAGAGCAGCGTCATGCCGTCGATGCCCGGCAGACCGAGATCGAGGATCACGAGTTCGTGACGGTTTTGCGTGAGAGCCTGTTCGGCGAAAATGCCGTCGTGGACCATGTCGACCGTGAAGCCGGCTTGTTCGAGGCTACTTTGGATGCCGCGTGCGATGGGGCGGTCATCTTCGATCAGAAGGAGTCGCATGGATTTCGCTCAAGTACAATGGGTTTAGGCGTATCGTGCATGCGTTCGCCGGGGCGCCTGCTGCACAGCTTGTGCGGCGTTGCCGTGCGATGCGGTCATCGATTGATCACGAAAGCCATGTCCGTCATTACGATCAACGAACTCGAAGCCGCGATCAACTTCTGGCGCAGCCGCTCACCTTCGAGCGGCGACGAACTCAGCCTGTGCAAGGAGGCAAGCGCGCTCTCCAGGCCGTATGCGCAGATGATTGTACAGCGAGAGACCTGGCTCGCACCGGAACGTTTGGACGCGATTGCCCGGGAGGCCTGGGATTCTTACGTGCGCCTTAAAAACGGCCTGTAGAAGTGAAGGTTTGGTGGCCTGAATACCTGCAAAACCCTTTCATCAGCCATGTTCCGGCGGGTTTCCCCTGCCCCGGAGCGGTTTTTCGCTTTTTGCGTCACGAGTGCCGGGTTGACTTTGCGATGCCGTCGATGAAGCGGGCCAGCGCGATATCGCGCCCGGTCACGCCGTTCGCCTCGTGGGTGGACAGCGTGATGTCGACCTTGTTGTAGACGTTGAACCACTCGGGATGGTGGTCCATTTCCTGTGCCTTGATCGCGACGCGTGTCATGAAGCCGAACGCCTCGTTGAAGTCGGCGAACTGGAGACTGCGCGCGATCGCGTCGCGTCCCTCGGCGACCTGCCAGCCGTCCAGCTGGCTCAACTCTGTTGCGCGTGCTTCGGACGTCAGTTTCTGGATCATCGGGAATACCTCGCTCGCCAGGTTGTAAGCGCGTGGGCGCCGTGGCGCCGCGCGTGGGTGAGACTATTTTTTCACGGATAGCGAGGCGCTGCTGAACGCGGCGTCATGCGCCCGGACGTCACCGTAGAGAAGGGTGGAAATGGCGTAATCGTGCCGATATAGATGATGTTTATGCAATAATCATGCATAAAATTGCTGTTTAATGCGGAGAACGATCATGCTCGAACTGGATCACTTTGATCTGGCGCTTCTGGAAGTGCTGCAGCGCTTTGGACGCGCGACGCACCAGCAGCTTGGCGAGCAGATACCGCTGTCGCCATCGCAGATCGGCCGGCGGCTGCAGCGACTCGAATCGGCGGGTGTAATCGACGGCTATCGCGTCGTGTTGCGGCCCGAGAAGCTCGGGCTCGGCGTCACCGCATTCACCAGCCTGAAACTGAAGCATCACGGCGATTCGATCATCGAGCAGTTCCAGCAGCAACTCGACGTGCTGCCGGAAGTGCTGGAATGCCACGCCGTGGTGGGCGATGCGGATTATCTGCTGCGAATCGTGGCGCCCGATCTGAACGCGTTGTCATCGTTTGTGATGAAGAAGCTGATGCGCGTGCCCGGCGTCGACAGCGTGCGCTCCAATATCGTGCTCACCACGTTCAAGCGCAATGGGCCGCTGCCGCTCGGCCATCTTTCGCCAGGCGCGCCCGCTGCGCCCGCCACGTAACCGGGCGGGCGTTTCAAGGGTGGCCAGGCCGCTTCGGGTCACCTTCAACGGGCGGTTTCCAGCCCGGTTTCCAGCTCGGTTTCCAGATTAAGCAGGTCCACGTAGGAGACCGGCACAAGATCCGCTTCCGGCACACCGAGCTTCGCGAACAGCGCGTGCGCTTCGGCTTCGCCGCCTGCTTCGTCGTCGTCCTGCGCGAGCACGACCTCCAGTTCGATGAAATCGCCCAGACCGTCGACGCGGTCCAGATGAATCCGCGTGCGTCCCGTCAGATACACGTGGCGTTCTTTCGTGACGATGCCGCGTGTGGTCAGGGCCGTCGCCAGCAATGAGTGCATCGCTTCGGCGTTCGTGACCGGGCTGCGCGTGTAATACGAAGCCTTCGGGCCGTCGCGGTCGTCGCGCTGATAGAAGATCAGTTCGGCGGGCGTGCCGTCGTCGAACTGGCGCAGCTTCAGACGTCCACGCGGCACGTCGTAGAAGAAGTCCTGCTGGCGGAAGATCAGCGGCGCATCCGGTGAAAGCTGTGCGGCGCGTTCGCGTAGTTCGTCGAATTGTCTGGCGCGGGCTTTGATCTCGATGTTGCGGGCCATGTGAGACTCCTGTCGAAAGATAGGGCGAGCGGCGACTTCACGTCATTCGGTGAAGCGCGTCGGGATGGACCAACGGAGAGGCGGGAAAAAGACGGCCGTTGCGCAGTGCGCAAAACACGAATCTAGCAAAAAGCGCGTGACACTGTCTTTACATCACCCGGCACGGCGGAAGCTGTCATGAGGAGCGCTCATATCGTCCACTGCTGCTCGATCAGCTTGATGGCGGCGGCGATGGCCGGTTCGTCCTTGCGGCTCGCGAGCGAGATGAACGTGAGTTCGGTAGGCACCGTGATGCCCTCCACGATCGTCAGCGCGTGGGCGTGTGCCTCGGCGATTGCCGTGGCGTCGCGTGCGAGCGTGAGTCCGACGCCCGATTTGACGAGATCGAGCATCGACGGCTCCTGATCGACTTCAGCCACTTTCACTGGCTTGACGCCGGCTTCGCCGAACAGATGCGACAGCAACCGGTTGTGCGCCGACGCCGGCGGCGTCCAGATCCACGGCAGCGCGGCGAGCGCGCGCCAGTCGCGCGCGCCCTTGACGCGGTCTTTCCAGCCCGGGGGCGCGAGCACACGATACTTGAAGTGCGTCAGCGTGAGCGTGTGGAACGCCGCTTCGCTGCGACTTCCTTCGTCCGCAGGCTGGCCGATGTAATAACCGACGTCGAGTTCGCCCGCGAGAACCTGGTCGCGCACCCAGCCTGACATACCGTGACGCAGCGCGGTTTCGATATGCGGCCAGGTTTCGACGAGCTGCCGGAGAAAGCCGCCCAGCCGCAGGAATTCCGGATCGAGGATCGTGCCGATGCGCAGCCGGCCGCGCACTTCGTGGCGCAGCGCGGCGGCGGCGCGCTGCACATCGCTCGCCGCATTGAGCGTGCGCTCCGCGTGCGGCAGCAAAGCCTGACCGTCGCGCGTGAGCGTAAGCCCGTGCGACGTGCGCGTGAAGAGCGACACGCCGAGCGTTTCCTGCAGATGCTTGATCTGCAGGCTGACGGCGGGTTGGGTCAGATGCAGTTGCACGGCCGCGCGCGTGAGATTGCCCTCGCGCGCGACGGTAACGAATGCCCGGAGCAGAGTCAGGTCCATATCCTGATATTAGCCTGTCTTATATCGCAATTGAGCATAACTCATTGGATTTAGGGTGCCGGGGGCGTTTACGCTTCGGTGAACCGTGCGTGCAATGCATGCGTACCGATTTTCATCCAGGAGAAAAGATATGAGCGAGACAGACCAGGGCGCCCGCGTTCGCGCGCTGACCCACGTTATCAATGGGCGCATGGCTGAAGGCAAGAGCGGTCGCTTTGCCGACGTATTCAATCCGGCGCTTGGCAGCGTGAGCGCGCGTGTTCCGCTTGCGAGCGTGGCGGAGGTCGATGCCGCCGTGGCTGCCGCGAAGGCTGCGTATCCGGCGTGGAGCGCGACAGCGCCCATCAAGCGCGCCCGCGTTCTGTTCCGGTTCAAGGAGTTGCTTGACCGTCACCACGATGAGCTGGCGGAGTTGATCACGCGTGAACACGGCAAGGTGTTTTCCGACGCGAAGGGCGAGGTGATGCGCGGCATCGAGATTGTCGAGTTCGCGTGTGGCATTCCGAATCTGCTGAAGACCGACTTCACCGACCAGATCGGCGGTGGCATCGACAACTGGAATCTGCGTCAGCCGCTGGGTGTGGTGGCGGGCGTGACGCCGTTCAACTTCCCGATGATGGTGCCGAGCTGGATGTTCCCGGTTGCGATTGCGTGCGGGAATACGTTCGTGCTGAAGCCGTCGGAGCGCGATCCCTCGGTTGCTGTCCTGCTTGCTGAACTGTTGAAGGAAGCCGGTTTACCGGATGGCGTATTCAACGTCGTTCATGGCGACAAGGTTGCCGTCGATGCGCTGCTGCAGCATCCCGATGTGAGCGCGCTTTCGTTTGTCGGTTCGACGCCGATTGCCGAATACATTTACACGGAAGGCACGAAGCGAGGCAAGCGCGTGCAGGCGCTGGGTGGTGCGAAGAACCATCTGGTTGTGATGCCGGATGCCAATCTCGACCAGGTTGTCGATGCGTTGATCGGTGCCGCGTATGGATCGGCGGGTGAGCGCTGCATGGCGATTTCGGTTGCGGTCGCGGTGGGACACATTGCCGACGACCTGATCGAGCGGCTGACACCGCGGGTGAAGGCGCTGAGGATTCGCAACGGGATGGATTCAGAGGCCGAGATGGGGCCGCTCGTGACGTCGGCGCATCGCGCGAAGGTTGCGGGATTTATCGAAGCGGGCGTTGCGGCTGGCGCGAAGCTTGTGGTGGATGGACGTGGACATCAGGTCGATGGTCATGAGGCGGGTTTTTTCCTCGGCGGGACCTTGTTCGACGATGTGCAGACCGACATGACGATTTATAAGGAAGAGATTTTCGGTCCCGTGTTGTGCGTGGTTCGGGTGCCGGATTTTGCTTCTGCTGTTGCGTTGATCAACGCGAACGAGTTTGCTAATGGTGTGTCGTTGTTTACCTCCGACGGCGGTGTGGCCCGTGCTTTTTCGCGGCAGATCGAGATCGGGATGGTCGGGATTAATGTGCCTATTCCTGTGCCGATGGCATGGCACTCGTTTGGTGGGTGGAAGCGGTCGCTGTTTGGTGATCACCATGCTTATGGGGAAGAAGGCGTGAGGTTTTATACCCGCTACAAGAGCATCATGCAGCGGTGGCCTGACAGTATTGCCAAGGGTGCTGAGTTTACGATGCCGGTGGCCAAGTAGAGGGTCTGGTTTTTGTTGTTGTCGTTGTTGTTGGCCTTTCCTTGTATTGGTGTTGGTC
>NZ_CAJQZB010000058.1:0-24296 GCF_907164545.1 Paraburkholderia gardini
ACGTGTACGTGCTCGGCATCTACCAGCAGGCGTCGGGTCACAACGCGGCAACCGGCGACGTGCAGGCACAGATCGGTTCGAGCACGAGTTTCTTTGGCCCATCAGGCACGGGCGCCGACGATCAGGTGGCATTCCGCGTCGGTATACGCCACCGCTTCTGACCCGCATATCGCCTGCGGCGCATGCGGAAAGGCGTTGGATAACGCCTTAACCTTGCATGACGCTCAGGCGGTGTCCGCCTGGGGTCGGGTCGCGCCGAAGCGCTTCGCTGGAATCGTTACAATGATGCAGATGAGCCCCCTCAACTGCATCGAGTGCCAGACATGCTGACCACCTGGTTCTGGAGTGGCGACGTCATCCGCGGTCGACGCGTGAGCGACGTCGTGCTGTCAGGCACGGTCGACGTGCCTGTGCCCCCTGCTCGCCTGCTTGCGGACTGGCAAAGGGAGATATCGTCGCGCATGGTCCTGGAACCCGGTGACGTCGAGGTCATGCCCCTGGCGCGTGCGCGGGTGCGCTGGCCGGACTACACACGCTGCGTGCAGGCCGTGTCTGACTGGACACGCGCGTCTGGACTGCCTTCGGTGCTGGCCTCCAGTGACGTCGCCCTCATGGCCTGCCGCGGTGCGAGATACCACCATGACGCCGCGCAATATGGCGGTGCGGCCTTTTGCAATCTATTCCTGAGCGAAGACAGGGGGCTGGACCTGCATTTTCCCTCTTTGGGTCACCGCATTCCTCTGACCCGGGGAACGGCTGTGATATTCGATACTGGCCAGCCTCATGGCGTCATCCGGCGCGGTAGCAGCGGATTTAATGTCGACGACTTCGTGCCGGACCAGGACTGGATCCAGATATTCCTGACCTGGGAGCTGCCCATCGAAGATCCCGATGTTGGACATGCGCTGAAGGTTGCCTTCGACATCGCCCCTTCGACCTCATTGCAACCGGATGCAGAGCAGGTCTTGCTGAACGGCGAACAGGCCACTGTGTGCCCGGATTCTGGTCGTTGGTGCCGGGTCGACTGATCGTCTGGCGTCGCGACGGCAACGTCGTGCACACCGTCGGGCGTCTGTATGATGGCGAGCTTGCGCCCGTCCGAAAACCCGCGCTGATCGCGCACCGCCCGCTGCCGCGACGCGGCGTCAACGCATCCATTCACGATGACCCAGAGGAAGACCGCCATGACGGCCACAACGCAATTCGATCAGGTTTCCATTATCAAACGAGCCAACGTCTACTTCGATGGCAAGTGTGTCTCGCACACCGTGCTCTTTAGCGACGGCACGCGCAAGACGCTCGGCGTGATCCTGCCCGGCACGCTCAACTTCGGCACCGACGCGCCGGAACTCATGGAGGTGCAGGCCGGCCAGTGCCGCATCCGCCTCGATGGCAGTGACGAGTGGAAGACGTATGGCGCGGGCGAGTCCTTCTCCGTGCCCGGCAAGAGTCGTTTCGATATCGATGTGATCGAAACGCTCGACTACGTCTGCAGTTATCTGTAAAGACGGACCGGCGCATGGTGTCCGACGCCGCATGCGCATGCATGCGGCGGCGCGGGCACGCTCCGCCTGTGCCGGACGCCTGCGCTCGATCAGTAAGCCGCTACCTCGATGACTGCGTCAGCAAACGCCTGTGGCGCTTCCTGGGGCAGGTTATGGCCGATGTCGCCGGTGATTACCCGGTGCGCGTATTTGCCGGAAAATCTGTTCGCGTAGGACGCCGCTTCCGGATGCGGTGCACCGTTGGCATCCCCTTCGAGCGTGATCGTGGGGACTGTGATGAACGGGCTGCTGGCCAGCCGCTTTTCCAGCGCGTCGTATTGCGGCTCGCCCGCGACGAGCCCCAGGCGCCAGCGATAATTACTGATCACGATGTCCACATGATCCGGATTGTCGAACGACACGGCACTGCGTTCGAACGTTGCATCGTCGAACGCCCATTTCGGTGAAGCGGTCTGCCAGACAAGCCGGGCAAACTCGCGCCGATTCTTTTCGTAGCCTGCGCGGCCGCGTTCGGTAGCGAAGTAATACTGATACCACCACGCGTACTCGGCCTTTGGCGGCAGCGGCATTCTATTGGCTTCCTGACTGCCGATCAGATATCCGCTCACGGCAACGAGCGCCTTGCAGCGCTGCGGCCAGAGCGCCGCGACAATGCAGGCCGTGCGGCCGCCCCAGTCGTAGCCGGCAAGAATCGCCCTGTCGATTTTCAGCGCGTCCATGAGCGCGATGACGTCGGCGCCGAGCGCTGCCTGCTGGCCGTTGCGTAACGTCGCGTCCGAAATGATGCGCGTCGTGCCATAACCGCGCAAATGCGGGACGATTACCCTGTAGCCTGACGCCGCCAGCAAGGGGGCGACATCGACGTAACTGTGGATGTCGTAAGGCCAGCCGTGCAGAAGGATCACCGCCGGACCATTGGCGGGACCCACCTCCACGTACCCAACGTTCAGCACGCCTGCATCGATCTGCTTCGGCGCATCGAATGACGTGTTCGCGCCCGGTTTTATCTTTTTCAATCCTGCTTGCTTTGACTGGCTGCCCTGCGCATGCGCGGAACCGGTCATGCCGAACTGGGCGGCAGCAACGGACGCAGCTGCAATACCAAACAGACGCCGGCGGTTCTGGTTGATTTCTTCGGACATGTTTGTTTCTCCTGTTGAGAGTTGGTCTGCACGCAAAGATTCGATTCCGCGAAAACCTCCTCGCATCCTGATCACGATTAGCGTGATTAACCGATGACCGGTTCCGCGACGACGCGAACGCTTTAGCAGTTCACCGGTGTGTGACCCGCTTGTTGCAACCCGGTTTATAGCCCGGGCCTCGACGAGGTTTGTGTCGCAATGTATCTACCGGTCACGCCGATACACAACGTTTCCATTCGTCCGTTTTTTAATCCGACCGGATGCCCATCCGGGTTCCAGCCACGGTTGGGAACAGGGCTTCCCGACGTGACATCCAAGTCCATGGAACAGGTAGAAGCGGATCTGGCCCGCGTGGGCCAGCCAGACACATAACCATTGCACGGGAGAAACCTCATGAAGTTGAATAACGTTGCCCTGTTCGGGGCACTGGCTCTTGTCAGCGTCTCCGGCTGGGCGCAGAGCGCGGGCCCAACCGATCCCCAGATCGCGGCCATCGTGGTGACCGCGAATCAGGTCGATATCGACGCGGGCAAGCTCGCGGAGTCGAAAACAGGATCGAAGGACGTCAAGGCGTTCGCGCAGCGAATGGTCACCGACCACAGTGGCGTCAATCAGGCCGCCACCGATCTCGTGCACAAGCTGGGCGTGACACCGGAGGCCAACCCGACAAGTCAAAGCCTGAAGCAAGGCGGCGATGCAAACCTTGCCAGTCTGAAAACGCTTAAGGGTGGAGGTTTTGACCGCGCGTATGTCGATCATGAAGTGATCTATCACGAGAACGTGCTGGCCGCGCTCGACAAGACCTTGATCCCGGGGGCCCAGAACGAAGAGCTGAAGGCGCTGCTCGTAAAGGTGCGGCCGGCGTTTGTTGCACATCTCGAACACGCCAGGCATCTTCAGGCAGAACTGGAGAAGAGCGGTGGATGATCGCCGGGGCAGCGGTGCCGGAATGCGCCGGGGCAAGGTGCGCAGGAGCGTTTTCGTGCTGGCCGGCGTTCAGGTGGCGCTCCTCGGCGCGGCACTGCATGCCAGCGCCGCCGCGGCGCCCGAAACGTACTTTGTCGTGATCGAGCAGATGCAGTTCAATCCGCCCGCGTTGAAGGTACATCGCGGGAGTCGCGTGGTGTGGGTCAACAAGGACCTGTTTCCTCACACGGCGAGCGCAAGCTCGAAGGCGTTCGACTCGGGCAATATCGCGCCGAACGCCTCCTGGAGCTACATCGCCCGCCGGCCGGGAAGCTATCCTTATCTGTGCAACCTGCACCCCACCATGCATGGCACACTCACCGTCGGGTAACGCGGTTTGGCGAAAACTTCATGACGAACAACGCTGGAACATATCCGCTGCCCCTCGCGGATGACGATCAGTCGATCGTCCGTCGCATTGTCGCGGGGGACCGATCTGCATTCGAACTGCTGATGCGCAGGCACAACCGGCGCCTGTATCGTCTGGCGCGCGGCACGCTGCATAACGACGCGGAGGCGGAAGATGCGTTGCAGGAAGCGTATATGTCGGCTTACCGGTCGATCGGCAAGTTCCGCGGCGACTCGGCGCTTTTCACCTGGTTGTCCCGGCTGGTACTCAATGAATGTTTTGGCCGCCTGCGCCGGGAGGCGCGGCGTCAAAACGTGATTCCGATGGTGGATTTGAGCACTCATCAAGATGCAGTTGACGCAATGACCGCACACGATTCCGATTCTCCAGACCACGCGGTAGCACGTGCCGAAATGCGTGCGTTACTCGAACGCAAGCTGGACGCACTGCCGGATGCCTTCCGGGTCGTCTTCGTGCTGCGTTCAATCGAGGAAATGAGTGTCGAGGAAACCGCGCAGTGTCTCGACATCCCGGAGGCAACGGTGCGCAGCCGGCATTTCCGCGCGAAGAGCCTCCTGCGTGAATCACTGGCGCGGGAAATCGATCTCGCCGAGCGCGACCTGTTCGAGTTTGGCGGATCTCAATGCGACCGGGTGGTCACCAGCGTGCTGTTGCGGATAGCGGATGAGTACGGCCCGGGCGACAGCCAGTAGCCGGTTCGACTCGCTACCGTTCAATTAATAGCGTGGCTGCCTGGGTCTGGATCTCAAGGAGACGCGGTGAACCATGCAACCGCGTATCGGAGCCGTAGTCGAGGCTCCTGAAGACAGATCCGGACTTCACGGCATCTCCAGTGACAGATGCTGCTGACCGAGCGATTCCAGAAAGTCACGTGCGTCGAAGGCCTCGCCTGCGGTGATGACGCCCGTTCCGTGAACCAGCCCACTGACGACACGCGTAGCCGCTTCGACCACGAGCGGTGCGCTGATCGCGTAGATATCCTGCCCGCTTGCCGCCACGCGGCGTTCGTTGTCTCCCGAGCGCACGACCACCTCGACCAGAAAGGTCTGCGCGGAGCGTCCGCTTCCGTCGACCGCGGCCGGCGGCGACGGGTTCGGGTCCGACAGATCCTTGACTGCCGCGGCCGTCATGTACGAGCGGATCTCGGGCGTCCTCAGATGGCGCGAAATCGTCACCGTGTCCGCCATCGTGAATTCTCCGACGACCGGCTGCCTTCCGAGCGGTGCAGGGAACGTCCATTCGGCCAGCGGTGCGGCGTCCGTGCGGAATGCCATCTGCCCTTTTGTAAAAACGATGCGTCGCCCGTCTCTGCGCTGCCTCGAAACCTGACCGGTAACCCGTGTGCCGTGTGTCGGCCGCCAGCTGCTGAGCCCATAAGCAATGCAGATTTCGTCAGCGGCTACCCAGTCGCCCATCGCCGCCGTGGCGAGGAGATCGCCCAGGCCGCCAAAGAACGCCATCGCAGGCACAATCACGATGCCCGCATCGCGCGCCCGGTCGGCGTATTGCTCGAACGTATCCAGATTGGCCTCGATCTCCGCCGCGACGTCCAGATAAGGAATCCGCGCACGCAGCGCGGCTTCGATCACGGGCGCAGAGGTTCTGGCGAATGGGCCCGCGCAATTGATGACCGCGGCCGCACCCGCAAGCGCGCGGTCGAGCGAATCCGGGTCATCTGTCGACGCGGGTCGAATGTCCAGCTCGGGATAAGCTGCTCCGAAGGCATTCAGCTTGCTGGCATCGCGTCCAGACATGACCGGTCTCCAGCCACGCCTGACCAGCTCAGACACCACGAAGCGGCCGGTATGGCCGTAGGCGCCGAAGACGGCGACGGTTCGGTTTAATGTCATCGCAAAACTCCAGTTGTCATGGTTTTTCTTCGAACTGCGGGACAGCGGCTTCCCTATTTCGAAACGCTACAGACCTGTATGTTTTTCGAAGAATAGAGTACAGATCTGTAGCGTGTCAAGACAGATCTGGTACAGTAACCGGCAAGCCGGAACATGACGTCTCTCAGGAGGACTTGCCATGAGCAGAGGCACACTCGCCACAGCAAAAGAAGCCGGAACCGCCAGTTCCACCAGCGTTCGGGAACGCATACTCGATACAGCAGCCGATCTGTTCTACCAGGAAGGTGTCAGAGCCGTCGGCGTCGATCTCGTCGTCGAGCGGTCAGGGGTTGCGAAGACCAGTCTTTACCGGCACTTCACGACCAAGGACGAGCTCGTTGCAGCGGTGCTCGAGCGGGATGACACGAATTATTGGGTCGCCTGGGACAAGACTGCGACGCGCCACCGGAACGCCCCCAGAGATGAGCTCAAAGCTCATCTTCAGTGGATCGCTCGCGACATCGCCACGCCGAAATACCGCGGCTGTCCATTTCTCAACGTGGCAACGGAGTTTCCGGCGCCGGATCATCCCGCGCGGGTGGTGGCCCTCAGACACAAGGCCGAATTGCGCCGCCGTCTCGGTGCGCTGGTGCGGCAAATCGGCATTGCCAGGCCCGATAGTCTCGCCAGCCAGATCGCACTTCTTGTCGACGGCGCCTACGTCTACGGACAGCTTGCAAAAGGGGCGGCGCAGCCGCTCCTGCCCGCGGCGCTCGCCCTGATCTCGGCCGCGGACAATCCCGGCTGACGCGAGGCATACCGCCGCGCCTTCGCGCCGGTATGCCCGATACGCGTCGACAGTCGAAGCCGTGACAGATGCCGAAGTTGAATGGCACACCGGGCCGTTGAAAGCGGTTCCCACCGCACCGGTCAGTCGCGATCAGGAGCGCCCAGCGGAAAGAGCTTGCGGTACGGCCGCGCTTCATCCACTGCCCGGGCAAACGATGGCCGCTCCAGCAACCGTCGACGATAAGCCGTCACGTTGGGATGAGCATTGCCGATGGGATGTGTCCAGTCTGCATAGAACAGGAAGGGCGCGGCACCGCAATCGGCAAGACTGAAATGCTCGCCGGCTGCCCATTCGCGGTGCGACATCACCTTGTCGAGCCAGGTATAAGCCGTATCGAGCATGTTCCGTGCTTCCAGCACGCCGTAGGGATCACGGGCATCTTCGGGTCGAAGCGAATCAGCCACGATCTTTTGCTGGGGCGTCGAGACATAGTTGTCAAAGAAGCGGTCCATCGTTCGCACCTCAAGTGCGGCACGCGGGTCCCCAGGAATCAGGCGCACCAGGCCAGGCGCGTACAGGCCCACGTATTCGATGATGCAACTCGCCTCGATGACGGTGCGTTCGCCATCCACGAGCACCGGAAAGCGCTTCATGGACCAGCGTTCAGCCAGTTCGCGAAACGCCGGGCTGTCCGGACCGGCGAGTATGTGCGATTCGAACGGGACGGCATTTTCGTACAGCGCGACCAGTGCCTTCTGGCAACAGGACGAAAACGGGTGGTAGTAGAGTTTCAGCGTCATGAAGCGTCTCCCAGGATAGAGATAGACGGCCGCATTCAGCGGGCCTCTTACTCCTCGACGAATGAAACCACTGGAAATCGACACGACGCTGAATACATCGACCGGCCGCCCAACTTCCGCCGGTGCCATACATGCACCGCAAACCGTCAGACGCTGCCCGACGCCACCGGCAGCGCCTCCGTCTTCCAGCGCAACATGCCGCCGGCAAGGTTCGCCACCTTGCCAAAACCCGACCGCGACAACAACACGCTGGCCTGGGCCGAGCGCACTCCCGAGCGGCACACCGCCACCACTGGCCGTTCGCGGTCCAGTTCATCGAGCCGGTCCATCAACTGCGACAGCGGTATCAACCGCGCACCGGACAGATGGCCCAGACGATCGATGAATTCCGGCGCTTCACGCACATCCACGATCTGTAGCGTGGACGCATACTCGAGCAGCGTCATGGGCTCGATCTCCCATACTCCGCTGAAGCGCAGCGTCAGTGGCGCCCACGCCGGCGTCTCCGCCGGTAGCGCGTCGCGATCCGGCTCGCCGCAGCGCAGGTTGGCGGGCACCGCCACGGCCATCAGCTTCGGATGAGGCAAATTCAGATTGTTCATATGGCCGATGAAGTCGCCGACGTCCACGTCGCCGCCCAGGCGCGGGTTGAAGCGCCGCTCCTCGACCACGCTGGTGACAGTAATGCCGCGATAGTCGTGCGCGGGATAAAGCAGGCAGTCGTCGGGCAGCGTCAGGATCTGCTCGCGCACCGAGGCGAACAGCTGCTGCGGACTCCCCTGCTGGAAATCGGTCCGGCCACAGCCGCGAATCAACAGGCTGTCACCGGTGAAGGCCATCTGCTGGTCGTCCAGAACATAGGTCAGGCAGCCATTGGTATGGCCGGGTGTAGCACGCACGGTCAGGTAGCGGCTTCCGAAATCAATGCGATCGCCGTGGCGCAGCGGCTGATTCACCCCCATGGCGCCAGCTGCCCCGGCGAGCGCGATACGGCTGCCGCAGCGCTGGCTCAAACGCCAGGCGCCCGTCACGTGGTCGGCGTGCACGTGGGTGTCGAGCGTCGCCCGCAGCCGCAGGCCCAACTCCTGCAGCAACGCCAGATCGCGCGGCACCTGCTCGTAGACAGGATCGATCAGTAGCGCCTCGCCGTTATCGCTGTCGCCCAGCAGGTACGTATAGGTGGACGAGGTGGCATCGAAAAGCTGGCGGAAGATCAGCATGGCAGGCTCTGGAAGAAAGGGAGGCGATGCGCAAGCAGGGCTTGATGGTCCCGAAGCCGGAGAAGGACTGCTCAGCTTCTTCGTTACTGACTGCCGCAGTCGGTAAAACCGGGTCTATTGGGCAGCGTACAGTTCCGCAGAGGCTTTGTCAGGTTTTTGCATCGCAACGAACGACGCCGGTCAGGAGCGCAATCGTGTGCCGCTCCAGTCCGATTCGCGAGCGAGCGCGACGAAAGCCGCCAGATAATCGATGGTCTCATCCGACTCCCGGGTGCCCAGAAATATCTGCTTGGAGATGCCCTTCCTGCCGAGCCGCAGCGGCATGAGCGGCATCGAGTCCGCATACTCTTCCGCCAGCCAGCGCGGTAACGCGGCGACGCCGCGCCCGCTCGCGACCATCTGCAACATGATGTCGGTGGTCTCGATGACCTTGTGTTTTTTCGGCACGACGTTGGCCGGCGTCAGGAACTGGTTGTAGATGTCCAGCCTGTCTGTTTCGACGGGATAGGTGATCAGCACTTCGGCTCCAAGCTGCTCGGGCGTGACGTAAGGCACGTGCGCCAGCGCATGACCCTCGGCGACAACGAGCACCTGTTCATAGTCGAATACCGGCTCGAAGCGCAGTCCTGGCTTCTTCAACGGATCAGGCGTGACCAGCACGTCGATGTCATAGCCAAACAGCGCACCGATTCCGCCGAACTGAAACCGCTGCTTCACGTCGACATCAACGTCCGGCCAACGCGCCAGATACGGCGATACGACCTTGAGCAGCCACTGGTAACACGGGTGGCACTCCATGCCGATGCGCAACGTGCCACGCTCGCCGTTCGCGTACTGCTTCACGCGCGCCTCGGCAAGCTCGAACTGGGGCAGCATCCGGTTCGCGAGGCCAAGAAGGTATTGACCTGCCTGCGTGAGACGCATCGATCGCCCTTCGCGCGTCCAGACCGGCGTGCCCAGCTGCTGCTCCAGCTTCTTGACGGTATGGCTCAACGCCGACTGTGTGAGGTGCAGCACCTCGGCCGCCGCCGTCAGTGAGCCCTGGCGCTCCACTTCCCTGACAACCATCAGGTGACTGCGTTCGAGCATTGCGACTCCATGAAGTATATTAATCGATGTATGAAATTAATCCATTTTTATTCATACTTCGAAAATTCTATCATCGCTTCCAGGTTCTTTCCTCTGGACGGCGTACAAAAATGGTCACGACACACAACCTCGGCTTTCCGCGCATCGGCGCAAAACGCGAACTGAAGTTCGCACTCGAAACGTACTGGAAGGGTCAATCGTCACGCGACGAACTGAAGGCGACCGGCAAGCAACTTCGCGCACGCCACTGGGAGAATCAGGCAAAGCTGGATTTCGCTCCGGTCGGCGACTTTGCGTTTTACGACCAGGTGCTCGACATGAGCTTCACGCTCGGCAACCTGCCGGAGCGGGTGCGCGGTTTCCACGGCGACAGGCTCGACAACTATTTCCGCGTGGCGCGCGGCCGTTCGGCCCACGGCGCGGAAGACCACAGCGCCTGTTGCGGCGGCGTGGCCGCTGGCGAGATGACGAAGTGGTTCGATACGAACTACCACTACATCGTCCCCGAGTTCGATGCGGCAACGAACTTCTCGCTCGACCCCTCGCGCCTCATCGAACAGCTCGCGGAAGCCAGCGCAGCCGGCGTGAAGGCCAAGCCCGTCATCATCGGGCCGGTGTCGTACCTGTGGCTTGGCAAGGCGAAAGACGATTCCGACAAGCTCGCGCTGCTGCCGCGCATCCTTCCCGTGTATGCAGCGTTGCTCGACTACTTCACGGCGCAAGGCATCGAGTGGGTGCAGATCGACGAGCCAGTGCTCGTCGCCGAGCTCGATGCGAAGTGGCGCGAAGCGTTTGTCACCGCATACGACGCGCTGTCGGCGCGCCGGGTGCGGCTGCTGCTTGCGACCTACTTCGGCCAGTTGAAGGACAACCTCGAAGTTGCATGCCAGCTTCCCGTCGACGGCCTGCATATCGATGCGATCAATGCGCGCGATGAAGTCGCCCTGGTCGCGGCGCAACTACCGGATTCGGCGGTATTGTCCGTTGGTGCGATCAACGGCCGGAACATCTGGAAGACCGACCTGAACGCGGCGCTGGAGTGGCTCGAACCGCTGCATCAGACACTGGGCGACCGGCTGTGGATTGCGCCGTCGTGCTCGCTGCTGCATACGCCGGTCGATCTGAACAGCGAGCAGAAGCTTGATGCCGGGATCAAATCGTGGCTCGCATTCGCGCTGCAAAAACTCGATGAACTGACTGTGCTGGCTGGTGCACTGAACAACGGGCGTGCGTCGGTTGCCGGTGCGCTCGCTGCGAACGCTGCTGCAATTGAAAGCCGTCGTTCGTCGCCGCGTGTACATAACCCGGCGGTCAAGGCGGCAATCGCACGCATCGATGCCGCGCTCGGCAAGCGTGCGAGCGGGTATCCGCAGCGCGCCAAAAAGCAGGCAGCGATCCTCAATCTGCCGGCTTTCCCGACGACCACGATCGGCTCGTTCCCGCAGACGGGAGAAATCCGCCACGCGCGCAGCCAGTTCAAGGCAGGTGAACTCGATGCGGCTGGATACAAGGCCGCGATGGAGCGCGAAATCACCCGCAGCGTGAAAGAACAGGAAGCGCTGGGTCTCGACGTGCTCGTGCATGGCGAAGCGGAACGCAACGACATGGTCGAATACTTCGGCGAGCAGCTTGACGGCTACGCGTTCAGCCAGTTCGGCTGGGTGCAGTCGTACGGCTCGCGCTGCGTGAAGCCGCCCATTCTGTTCGGCGACATCAGTCGTCCGAAGGCAATGACCGTCGAGTGGATCAAATACGCACAATCGCAGACGGCCAAGCCGATGAAGGGCATGCTGACCGGCCCGGTCACGATCCTGAACTGGTCGTTCGTGCGCGACGACCAGCCGCGCTCGACCTCGTGCTACCAGCTGGCGCTGGCCATCCGCGAGGAAGTGCTCGACCTTGAAAAGGCCGGTGTGCGCGTGATCCAGATCGACGAAGCCGCGCTCCGCGAAGGACTGCCGCTGCGCAAGTCACAGTGGAACGAATACCTGCAGTGGGCCGTGGAATCGTTCCGTATCACCGCAAACGGTGTGAAGGACGAAACGCAGATTCACACGCATATGTGCTATTCGGAGTTCAACGACATCATCGCGTCGATCGCGGATATGGACGCGGACGTCATCACAATCGAAACGTCACGCTCGGACATGGAACTGCTCGATGCGTTCGATCACTTCAACTACCCGAACGAAATCGGCCCCGGCGTGTACGACATCCATTCGCCGAACATCCCGAGCCTGGATCATATTGTTCAGTTGATGAAGAAGGCGGCGGAACGCATTCCCGCGGAACGCCTGTGGGTGAATCCGGATTGCGGCCTGAAGACGCGTGCATGGGAAGAAGTGATTCCGGCGCTCACGAACATGGTGGCTGCCGCGAAAACCCTGCGTCAGGCTGTCTGATGTCACTTGCTACATGGGTTGCTGGCGCCGTTCGGTACTAACGGTAACGACGCCCCAGCGGACAAGGAATCAGTCAATGTATACGGCCACCGGAAGGTGGCCGTCCGCTATCTGGCGGTTCTCGCGTTCCGCGTGGCTGGCCGCATGCTCAACAGGAAACAGGCGCCGACACAGCCGTTCTCGCGGAGTGCACGATCCTCATGCGATATCAGCGGTACGTGCCCGCCAGCGCCGACACCTGCCCGATGTTCTGCTGCGTGATGAAGCCGGGCCCAGAACTGATATTGCGCGCCTCATACACAGGCTTGAGACCGTAGTCCTGCAGACGCTTCATGAACTTCGGGTTCTTCTGCAGTTCCGCACGTGCCTGCAGCACGTCCGTGTTGTGATTCCTGTGCATGATCGCCAGCATCGCGATGGGAATATAGCCTTGCAGATACGGTTGCTGGTCGGTGCAGAACTTGATCGTGCCGTCCTTGATCGCCTTCGCCACATCGGAATCGATGTCGAACGTCGCGAACCAGATCTTGCCGGCAAGGCCCATTTTGGTGACCGCGCGGATCGTCGGATCAGCAGAAGTCGGGCCGAGCGTCAGCACGGCCTGAGTATCCGGATGCGTGCGCAGAAATGCGCTTACCTTCGCTTCGATGCCCGTCGGGTCCGTGCCCGAATCGAGTACCGACGTCTTCATATCCGCACCGATGGCGTCCGCGAAACCACGACAACGCTGGAACGACAACGGGTTCGTTGCGTAGTGGTTCACACATAGAAACGTCTTGATGCCGTCGGCCTTCGCGCGCAGCCCGGCCTCCTTGCCTGCCAGATATTCCGGCTGCCCGACGTGCAGCAACGCACCCAGGTCGGCGCTCTGCTGCTCCGTACCTGTATTCGCAGTGATGAACGGGATGTTCTTCGCCTTGAGCTTCGGAAACACGCTCTTTAGCAGATCGTAGTCGGCGATCGTCGAAACGACGCCGTCATAGTTGCGCGCCGCCGCCTGATTGACCAGCTGCACCATGTCCGCGATATCGCCGTTCGGCGGATTGCGGTAATCGGTCTCCACATTGAAATCCGTGTCGGCCTGCTTGATGCCGTTCTTGACCGTGTTCCACCAGGCGTCCGAATCCGGCGCATGCGAGATGAAATCGAAACGGGCGACAGGCGCGGCGAAGGCGCTGGCGCACAGTCCGAGACCCAATACTACGGCAGCCAGGCGAAACGCCCGGTGGATTGATGGTTTCATGATTGTCTCCTTTATGATTGGCTTGCCGATGTCGCGCACCGGCCCATCCCGCCTTGCCTTTGTGAGGTGAACCACATCACAAAGGACGCGGCGTCACTCGTCGGCGAGGCCGATATAGACCTTGCCGTCTTCGATCCTGACGGGGTGCGTGACGAGGTTCACGCAAACGGGCGCGCCTTTCGCCGCACCGGTGGGAATATGAAAGCGCCCCATGTGCATCGGACATTCGATCACCTCGCCGAACACGAAGCCCTCGGTGAGCCGTGCGGTCTCATGCGTGCAGAGACCCGCCGATGCGTAAAAACCGCTCGGTGTGTGATAGATCGCGTACAGCTTGCCGTCGTGCTCGAAATCGACGACGTCTTCTTCGTCGATGTCATCGCATGCGCAAACGTGATGCCATTGAAGAATGTTCATGATGTGTCTCCCCGATTAACGCGCCTGCGCTACGAGCGGCTGATCGCCGGCCGGTTCTGCTTCGGCCTGAGCCGCTTTTCCCGGAACGTGTGGCGTCACCATGTAATCGGGATCGTGCCGCTGCATCCTGAAGACATGAATGATTTCGCCCCATGTGCTGAAGAGACCGTCGTATGCGGGCGGCAGATCTGCTTCGATTGCCTTGCGCAGTTTCGGCAGCGCATGAAACGGCACGTTCGGGAACATGTGGTGCTCGACGTGATAGTTCATGTTCCAGTAAAGGAACTGCAGGAAGCGGTTCAGCTTGAGGGTTCGCGTCGAGAAGCGGTGATCGAGTTCGTTCTCACGCAGTCCGGTGTGCTGCGTGATCGCCAGCAGTTCGTGCAGCCAGGCACCGTACGCGCGCGGCAGCAGCAAAAAGACCACCGGCAGCCAGCTGTGCGCGGCGATCGCCCACGCAATCGCGCCGATGTATAGCGCGAGGATCACGCGCGAGTTGCGGCACATCGCGCGATATTCAATCGGCGGGACAACCGCCTTCGCGTTCTTCGACACGATGCCGAAGCTGTGCAGAACGATGTTGCCCAGATGATGAATGCCATGTGAGACGCGCAGGAAATCGGTGGCGAGCTTCAGGTAGTTCGGCGGCCGCGTCACCGCCAGTTCGACGTCGGCTGGCACTGTCGCCGTCAGATGGGTGTACGTGTGATGCTGGGCATGCGACCAGCGGCTATAGACCTGTTCGCGCCACGTCATGAAACAGATGAGCCAATGGACCGACTCGTTCAACCATTCACTCCGGAATGGCGTGCGATGGCGCAACTCGTGTTCGATCGCTTCGGCGAACGCATAGATCGTCCCGTACAGCAGGAATGCAGGCACGCACCACAGCGTGCCGCGCGACAGCCATGCGAGCACGCCGCCTGTCACGACCAGCGCGATGAAACCGCTGAGATGCAACAGCGCGTCCTTATCGTTGCGCCGCGTGACTTCCTTGAGCACCTTCCTGTCGAGCCGGCACTTATACCAGTCGTCCATGGTGATCGTTTTCGTGCTGCCTTGCTGTACGGACATGAGTTGCACCTCAGTGCTTGATGTTTGACCGAGCGGTGAGCCGGATGAAGCATCGGCCATCGTTGAGCCAATTTAAGACTCTTAATGAGCACACGTCAAAGACTAATATGCCTCATTCTGAGCCACAAAGGGTATTCCAGAGGGCATTTCAGGACGATTTTTCATGTCGAAACGCGGAAAACCTCAATATCCTCAATTTGAGGCAAAATAACGGCTACGCGGACACCCTGGTCCGCCCGCAAGTGTGGGGACGCACATGAAAGACAAGCCGACGCTCAAACAGCTGATGGAGATCACACAGCTCAGCAGGGCAACCATCGATCGCGCACTGAACGATCGGCCCGGCGTGCATCCGCGCACGCGAAGCGCCGTTGAAGCGGCGTTGAGGCAACTGGCCTCGGGCTCGCCGGCACGATCGTCGGCTCGCGTCAGGCAGAGCGCTTACGATTTCAGAGTGCTGGCCCAGGCAGGTGACGCATTCACGGACGAACTCACGCGCACCGCAGCCGACCTCGAAGCGGAATTTGTCGCGTCCGGCGTAAATCTCGCGGTCGTGCCATGTGTCGGTGCTTCCGACGACGAAGTTGCCGCCCGGGTACGCGAGGCGGCCGTGGAGACCGACGGCATCGGCATCATCTGCACGAATACCGCAACGACGACCGCCGCACTGCGCGAATGCATGACCGCAGGCAAGCCGGTTGTCACGCTGATCACCGACGTCGATGCCGACGCACGTCATACGTATGTTGGGGTGAATAACCGGGCGGCCGGACAGTCAGCCGCGTTTCTCATTGGACGACATCTCCAGACGCACACTTCCCCGGACGTGGCCGTGGTCGTCGCGACGTTTTCTTATACATGCCACGAAGATCGTGAGATCGGATTTCGTTCGCTGTTACGGCATCGGTTCCCGAACGTGAACCTCGTGGAGGTGATCAAGGGCGCGGACTCCGGGGCCGCGACCTATGAAGCAACCATGCGTTTTCTGGACGAGCACGGGAAGCTCGATGCCATCTACAACGTGGCGGGTGGAAACGAAGGACTGGCGGCGGCGCTGCACGAACGCAACCTGACGGGCCGCACGATCTACGTGACCCACGAAGTCAACCGCATAACGGAACCACTTTTGCGATCCGACGCAATCGACTATCTGCTGACACAGGACCTGCGACTGCTACTGCGCACAGCCGTTGAACACCTGAAATCCGCGCGCGAAGGTCGAGCCGTTCCCGCGCAGGCGATCATCCCGATAGAAACGCATTCCCGTTACTCACTGTATTAACCTGCGTGGACGGGTTGCGACAGCCCCTTCGTGCATCGAGCATTAGCATGATGCGTTGCTGGCCGTCGTCGACGATGTCATGTTCGACTTCGAACAGACGCCTTCGAAAACCGCCACGGATTCTGGGTGATGGTGCTCCCGGTGGTGAGTTTCACCACGCTCGCGGGCTGGTGGGGATTCCGTCGCCGTACAGGCCGCCAGACGCGCTCAACTCCCATGTGACGCATTGAAAAATTAAATCCGTCGTTACTTCCGGCTGCCCTTACTTCTGGTTCTGGCGCCGGATCGCAACTCACCGGAAATTGACTTCCGGGACCGTAAGGATTTACCCGAATGCAATAAAGTATCGGTCAGCGGCTGTAATTTCAGTGGTGATCTCTCCGCGACAGGGCTAACTTTCATCCATGGCGGAGCGCGATACGGTGTACGCGAACCGCCCGAAAAAAATGGATCGGGAGGAAGACAGATGCACACCATTCGGGCTGCCAGCGCGCATACGGACACGCGTCGCGCCAGGATCGTCCAGCCCGATCTGGAACTGGTCGCCGTGCCGCACGATGAGTCGTTCAAGGTGTGGTCGCATGGTTATCCCTATCGCACGGTGCGCTGGCACTTCCACCCTGAATACGAAATCCAGCTCATTACATCGACGACGGGAAAATACTTCGTAGGCGATTACATCGGCGACTTCGCGCCCGGCAATCTCGTGATGACAGGACCGAACCTGCCGCACAACTGGGTCAGCAATGTGCCGCAAGGCGAGCATGTGGATGAACGCTGCCTCATCCTGCAGTTCGATGCCGGGTTTGTCGCACGCGCCATCGCGGTGTTCCCGGAGATCAGGCGCGTGGAATCCTTACTCGATGCATCGGCGTGGGGCGTGCTGTTCACAGCGGAAACGGGCGCGGCCGCCGAACCGGTCATGCGCGAAATGCTGGCTGCACAAGGCGTGCGGCGCATCACACTGTTTCTTGCCTTGCTCGACCTGCTCGTGCAAGGCGCGGAGCCGGTGAAGCTGGCGAGTGCCGCTCATCATGCGGATCCGGCACGCCATGCCGAGACCCGCATCAATCACGTGCTTGCCTATATCGGCAAGAACCTGTCGCAGGCGTTGCGCGAAGTGGAGCTGGCCGAACTCACGGGACAAAGTGTCAGCGCATTCTCACGATATTTCCGGCGGCATACCGGCGTGCCCTTCGTGCAGTATGTGAACCGGCTGCGCATTAATCTGGCGTGCCAGTTGCTGATGGCGGGCGAACTGAATATCACGGATATCTGCTACCAGGTCGGCTTTAATAATCTCTCGAACTTTAACCGGCAGTTCCTGCTGCAAAAGGACATGTCGCCTTCGCGATGGCGCGCCTGTCAGCAGCTCAATGCTGCCAGCGCGATCGAATCGCATGACTGGCACTTTTCCAGGCACCGTCACGCGAACTAACGAAGTTCAACAACAAGTCTCACCCGCGGTTCAACCACGGCGGCACCACGCCGGAATCTTACTAAAAACGGAGACACTCGATGACCAGCCTTTCGAACCAGTTGATCCGCGCCAGCGCGCTGAGCCTCAGCCTGATGAGCGCCACGGCGGCCATGGCCGCGCCCAGTGGCACGGTTGCCTTCCTGATGCCCGACCAGGCGTCGACGCGCTACGAACAGCACGACTTCCCCGGCTTCAAGGCCGAAATGAGCAAGCTCTGCCCCGACTGCAAGGTGCTCTACCAGAACGCCAATGCCGACGTCGCCATGCAGCAGCAGCAGTTCAACTCGGTGATCGCACAGGGCGCGAAGGTGATCGTCCTCGACCCGGTGGATTCGACAGCGGCCGCGTCGCTCGTCCATATGGCGCAGAGCCAGGGTATCAAGGTGATTGCCTATGACCGCCCCGTCCCTTCGACGCCCGCCAACTACTACGTGTCGTTCGACAACGAGAACATCGGCCGCGCCATCGCGCAGTCGCTCGTCCAGCACCTGAAGGAAACGGGCGTGCCGACCAGCAAGGGCGGCGTGCTCGAGGTCAACGGTTCGCCGACCGACGCGGCGGCGGGACTGATCAAGAAGGGCATCCATGCCGGGTTGCAGGGCAGCGGCTACAAGACGCTGGCCGAGTACGACACACCGGACTGGGCGCCGCCGAAAGCCCAGCAATGGGTCAGCGGTCAGATCACCCGCTTCGGCTCGCAGATTGTCGGTGTCGTGGCCGCCAACGACGGCACGGGCGGCGGAGCCATCGCGGCGTTCAAGGCAGCTGGCGTGAACCCGGTGCCGCCGGTGACCGGCAACGACGCGACGATCGCGGGATTGCAGTTGATCATCGCGGGCGACGAGTACAACACGATCCTGAAGCCGAGCGAGATCGTCGCGGCGGCGGCGGCGAAGGTGGCCGTCGGCTTCCTGTCGGGCCAGACGCCGAAGGGTGAAACGACGCTCTTCAATACGCCGTCCCAGCTCTTCAAGCCGGCGGTCATCACGGCGAAGAATCTCAAGGCGGAAGTGGTCGACAAAGGCTTCGCGAGCTCGAAGGATCTGTGCACCGACCGCTATGCCGAAGGGTGCAAGAAGCTCGGCATCACGAACTGATCCGGCGCGAAGCCCGGATGGGACCCGGCTCGCGCCGGGTCTCCTTACTTATCATGAGGTATCCGTCAAATGACTGACAACTCCACAACACGGCCCGGGCCCGGCGAACTGGTGCTGAGCCTGCGCGGCGTCTCGAAGAACTTCGGAGCGGTCTCGGCCCTGACGGACATCGAGCTTGACGTGCATGCCGGCGAAGTCGTCGCGCTGGTGGGCGACAACGGTGCCGGAAAATCGACGCTGGTAAAGGTGCTCGCCGGTGTCCATCAACCCACCACCGGCACGATCACGTTCCGCGGCCAGCCGGTCACGCTTTCCAATCCGGGCGCGGCGCTCGACCTCGGCATCGCCACGGTGTTCCAGGATCTTGCCTTGTGCGAAAACCTCGATGTTGTCGCGAACATCTACCTCGGGCGCGAGCTGAATCCGCTGCGTCTCGACGAGGTCGCCATGGAGGTGAAGGCCTGGACGCTTCTGAACGAGCTGTCGGCCCGCATCCCGAGCGTGCGCGACGTGGTCGCGTCGCTGTCGGGCGGCCAGCGCCAGACCGTGGCGATCGCCCGCTCGCTGCTGCTCGACCCGAAGCTGATCATGCTCGACGAACCGACGGCGGCGCTCGGCGTGGCGCAAACCGCCGAGGTGCTGAACCTGATCGAGCGGGTACGCGACCGCGGCCACGCGGTCATCATGATCAGCCACAACATGGAGGACGTTCGCGCCGTGGCGGACCGGATCGTGGTGCTGCGGCTCGGCCGCAACAACGGTGTCTTCTATCCCGATTCGTCGAATGAAGAACTGGTGGCCGCCATCACCGGCGCCACCGAGAACGCGGTGTCACGTCGCGCCGGCCGGCGCCAGGCCGAACAGGGCGTCTGAACCAAAGGAACGATCATGAGCAACGAAATAAAAGACGGCTCCCCGCCTGAAACGCAAGGCGCGCCACAGCCGTCCACGCTCCTCGACCGCAGCGATATCCGCGTCAAGCACGTCACCGGGATTGGCGACGCCGTCGCCGCCTTCGTCTCGCGGGTGCGCTCGGGTGATCTGGGCGCGCTGCCGGTCATCGCGGGCCTGATCATTATCTGGACCGTGTTCACCAGTCTTAACCCGGTGTTCCTCTCGGCCGACAATCTGGTCAATCTGCTGTTCGACTGCTCGACGGTCGGTGTGATCTCGCTCGGCATCGTCTGCGTGCTGATGGTGGGACAGATCGATCTGTCGGTGGGCTCGATGAGCGGCTTCGCGTCGGCCCTCGTCGGGATGCTGTGGGTCAATCACGGCTGGCCGGTGCTGCTGGCCATCGTCGCCGCCGTCGCCGTTGGCGCGCTCGTCGGTGTCCTGTACGCGCTGCTGCTCAACCGCCTCGGCATGCCGAGCTTCGTCGCGACGCTGGCCGGGCTGCTGGCGATCCTCGGTTTGCAACTCTATGTCCTCGGCGCGACCGGATCGATCAACCTGCCGTACGGCTCGGCGATGGTGAACCTCGGGCAACTCATCATCATCCCCGCCGTCGTTTCCTACCTTCTTGCACTGGCGCCGGGTGTCGTGATGCTGGTGCTCGGGCTGCGCACACGCGAGCGCCGCAGCGCGTCCCGTCTCTCGGCGCCCTCGGTGAGCAGCCTGCTCGTGCGCAGCGTGGCTATCACCGTGCTGCTGGAAGCGGTGGTTGCCTACCTGAACCAGGGACGGGGTGTTCCGCTGATGTTCGGCGTCTTCCTCGGCATCGCGGTCGCGATGGATTACGCGCTCAAGAGGACGCGCTGGGGCCGGTCGATGCACGCAGTGGGCGGCAATCACGAGGCCGCGAGGCGGGCAGGCATCAAGGTCGACGCCATCTACACCAGCGCCTTCGTGCTGTGCGCCAGTCTCGCCGCGCTCGGCGGCGTGCTGACGGCCGCGCGGCTCGCCTCCGCGAGCCAGCAGGCCGGCAGCGGCGACGTGAACCTGAACGCCATCGCGGCGGCCGTGATCGGCGGCACCAGCCTCTTTGGCGGCCGCGGCAGCGCGTATTCAGCTGTGCTGGGCATTATCGTGATCCAGTCGATTGCGAGCGGGCTGACTCTCCTGAACCTGTCGTCGTCGCTGCGCTTCATGATCACCGGCGCGGTGCTGGCGATCGCGGTGATCGTCGACTCGCTCGCCCGGCAGTCCCGCGTCTCGCATGGCCGCGCGTAGTTCCATCGATACCGCAACCGATTTGCATGGGACCGGAGTAAGCGCTGAAGCGCTAACTCCGGTCAACACAGGAGAAAAGTAGATGACTGAATCCTTGAAGGGAAAGATTGCCGCCATCACGGGTGCGGCATCGGGTATCGGCCTTGCCTGCGCGCGCGCACTGATCGCGGAAGGCGTGAAGGTCGTTCTGGTCGACCGTGCAGAGGACAGGCTTACGTCACTCTGCAAGGAACTGGGCCCGAACGCGCTGCCGCTGGTCGTCGACCTGCTGAAGCCGGCGGAGGTCTCCGCGATGCTGCCGAAAATCCTCGATCTCGCCGGCGGCCTCGACATCTTCCACGCGAATGCCGGCGCTTACGTCGGCGGCGAAGTGGTCGACGGCAATCCGGACGAGTGGGATCGCGTGCTGAACCTGAACGTCAACGCCGCATTCCGGTCGGTTCACGCCGTGCTGCCGCACATGATCGCGCGGAAATCGGGCGATATCGTCTTCACCAGTTCCATCGCGGGGATGGTTCCAGTCGTGTGGGAACCGATCTACACGGCGTCGAAATTCGCGGTGCAGGCCTTCGTTCACACGACCCGGCGGCAGCTCTCCAAACATGGCGTGCGCGTCGGCGGGGTGTTGCCCGGCCCGGTCGTCACCGCATTGCTCGACGACTGGCCGAAAGCGAAGATGGAGGAAGCACTCGCCTCAGGCAGCCTGATGCAGCCCGAAGAGGTCGCCGAAGCGGTGCTCTTCATGCTGACGCGGTCGCGCAACGTGACCATCCGCGATATCGTGATCCTTCCGAACAGCGTCGATCTCTGAAACGCCTCACATAACCGACAGTGAGCCATGACCTCAGAAAACCCAACCGCCGGCACGACCGGCAGCACACGTTATGTGATCGGCGTTGACGTCGGCACGGGCAGCGCCCGCGCTGGAATCTTCGACGTTGCCGGACGCATGCTGGCCTCGGCGAAGCGTGACATCACGTTGTTCCATGCGAGCGGCTCGATCGTCGAACAGTCGAGCGGCGAGATCTGGAATGCCGTCTGCGATTCCGTGAAGGATGCGCTGTCGCAGGCCGCGGTGTCGCCCGATCAGGTCGCGGGCATCGGGTTCGACGCCACCTGTTCGCTCGTCGTGCTGGGCGCGGGCGGCCAGCCCTTGCCCGTGGGCCCGTCGGAGCAGGCGGAGCGCGACATCATCGTGTGGATGGATCACCGCGCGGTGGAGCAGGCGGAGCGCATCAACGCGACGGGCCACGAGGTGCTGAAATTTGTCGGCGGCAAGATTTCGCCGGAAATGGAAACACCGAAACTGCTGTGGCTCGTCGAGAACCGGCCGGAGGTCTTCGAGGCCGCATGGCAGTTCTTCGACCTGACCGACTTCCTGACCTGGCGCGCGACCGGGGATCTGTCCAGATCCACCTGCACGGTGACCTGCAAATGGACCTATCTCGCGCATGAGCGACGCTGGGACGAGAGCTACTTCCGCACCATCGGCCTCGGCGTGCTGGCGGACGAGGGCTTTGCGCGCATCGGCGAGCGCGTCGTCGATGCCGGAACGCCGCTCGGCAGCGGACTCACGGCAACAGCCGCATCGGAACTCGGCCTGCGCACCGGAACGCCGGTCGCCACGGGCGTGATCGATGCCCATGCCGGCGGGATCGGCACGGTGGGCGCCGATGGCGAGCCGGAGTCCTGTCTTGGCTACGTCTTCGGCACCTCGTCGTGCACGATGACCACGACCCGCAGTCCGGTCTTCGTGCCCGGCGTGTGGGGGCCTTATTTTTCGGCGATGGTGCCCGATGCATGGCTCAACGAGGGCGGGCAATCGGTGGCGGGCGCGGCGATCGAACGGCTGCTCTCGATGCACCCCGCTGCCCCGGATGCACAGCGCAAGGCGGAACAGGCTGGGCAGTCGCTGCCGGTCATGCTCGCGGCTCTCGCCGCGCAGACGGCGCACAGTTCGTCGGAGGCTGTGTTGCTGGCGAACGGGCTGCATGTCGTGCCGGAGTTTCTCGGAAACCGCGCGCCGTTCGCCGATCCGCACGCGAGAGCGGTGATCGCGGGCCTCACCATGGAAGACGACCTGGATAGCCTGGTCGCGCTCTACATTGCCGGCCTCTGCAGTATTGGTTACGGCCTTCGCCAGATCATCGAAACCCAGGCGATGGCCGGTGCGCCGATCGCGCGGGTGGTGATCAGCGGCGGCGCTGGGCGCCTCGATCTCGTTCGGCAACTGCTCGCGGATGCGACGGGCAAGCCTCTGCTCGCCACGCAGGCGGAAGATCCTGTGCTGCTGGGCTCCGCGATGCTGGGCGGCGTAGCGGGCGGCCAGTTCGACGATGTGCGCTCGGCGATGGCCAGGATGTCGCATATCAGCAAGACCTACGAGCCGGCCGCAGGTGACATCGCGGCGCGGCACGAGGCACGGTTTCGCGCGTTCACGAAGTTGCAGGGTGTGGCGAGGGAAATCCGCTAGAACCGCGACGACGGGAGTGCCGCGTGAGCAGGCATCCATCCCGTCGCGTGATCTCTTTGCAAAAGACGTGCATGTGAAAGACCGGTTGGCGCTCATGTGTACGTGTCCGCCGGACTGATCACATATTCGGATAGTTCGGCCCACCGCCACCTTCGGGCGTGACCCACACGATGTTCTGCGTCGGGTCCTTGATGTCGCACGTCTTGCAGTGCACGCAGTTCTGCGCGTTGATCACAAGCCGCTCCGTGTTGTCGTCGTTCTTCACGAACTCATAAACAGCGGCCGGGCAGTACCGTGCTTCCGGGCCCGCGTACGTCGCCAGATTCACGTTCACCGGCACCGACGGGTCTTTGAGCGTCAGGTGCGCCGGCTGGTTCTCCTCGTGATTCGTGTTCGAGATGAACACCGACGAGAGCCGGTCGAACGTCAGCTTGCCGTCCGGCTTCGGGTACACGATCGGCTTGCACTGTGACGCGGGCTTGAGCATCTCGTGATCCGAATGCCGGTGATGCAGCGTCCACGGCACATTGCCGCCCAGCACCTTCTGCTCGAGCCCCACCATCAGCGTGCCCAGATACAGCCCCTTGCTCATCCACTGCTTGAAGTTGCGCGCACGGTACAGCTCGGTGTACAGCCACGAGGTCTTGAACGCTTCCGGATAGGCCGCGAGTTCATCGGCCTGACGGCCCGCCTGCACCGCGTCGAACGCGGCGTCGGCGGCGAGCATGCCGGTCTTGATCGCGGCGTGCGAGCCCTTGATGCGCGAGGCGTTCAGGAAACCCGCATCGTCGCCGACCAGCGCGCCGCCCGGGAACACCAGCCTGGGCAGCGACAGCAGCCCGCCCGCGGTGATCGCCCGCGCGCCGTACGACACCCGCTTGCCGCCTTCGAGAAACGCGCGGATCGACGGATGCGTCTTGTAGCGCTGGAACTCCTCGAACGGCG
>NZ_CAJQZB010000059.1:0-23228 GCF_907164545.1 Paraburkholderia gardini
CGTCGCGCAGCCTGAACTTGTCGTTCAGCTGGCGCCCCAGGTGCCCGCGCGCGCCTTCGCAGAAGAGCGTGTATTTGGCGTGCAGCTCCATGCCGGGCTGGAAGTTCTCCGTCGGCTCGCCGTCCTTGCCGATGCCCAGATTCCCGGTGGCGACGCCCTTGACCGAGCCGTCGTCGTTATAGAGGATTTCCGCGGCCGGAAAGCCCGGGAAGATCTCGACGCCCAGCGCCTCGGCCTGCTGGCCGAGCCAGCGCGTGACGTTGGCGAGACTCACGACGTAGTTGCCGTGATTCTTGAAGTTATCCGGCAGCGCCCAGTTCGGCACGCGCTTCGAGCCGGCTTCGGTCAGAAAGAGGAAACGGTCCTCGCTCACCTCGACGTCGAGCGGCGCGCCTTTTTCCTTCCAGTCGGGAATCAGTTCGGTGAGGGCGCGCGGATCCATCACCGCGCCCGAGAGAATGTGGGCACCGACCTCCGAGCCTTTCTCCAGCACGCACACGCCCAGCTCGACGCCCGCCTGCTGCGCGCGCTGCTTCAGGCGGATCGCCGCGGACAGCCCCGCGGGCCCGCCGCCGACGATCACCACGTCGTATTCCATCGACTCGCGCGGGCCGTACTGCTCAATGAGACTTGCGGGGGTCATTGATGCTCCTCTTACCGTTAGAATGCTTTTTTCGGGATCGTATTGTCCGGGAAGGACCTGGACGCCGCAACCCAAGCCATCTACATTAGCACGATCGTTCTATTTTTGTGATACGGTTTAACCCTTCTTCGCGGACGCCCGCTTCAGGCAGCCGCCGCATCAACCGAACTGAATAAAGGAACGACAATGGGCCGTTCGATCAATCTGGAAGGCAAGGTCGCGCTGATTACCGGCGCGTCGAGCGGGCTGGGCAAACGCTTCGCGCAGGTGTTGTCGCAGGCAGGCGCGAAAGTCGTGCTGGCAAGCCGCCGCACCGAGCGCCTGAAGGAACTGCGCGCCGAAATCGAGGCTTCCGGTGGAGCGGCGCACGTCGTTTCGCTCGACGTCACCGATTACCAGAGCATCAAGTCGGCGGTCGCGCACGCCGAAACGGAAGCTGGCACCATCGATATTCTCATCAACAACTCGGGCGTTTCGACCACCCAGAAGCTCTCCGAAGTCACGCCGGCCGACTTCGAATACGTGTTCGACACGAATACCCGCGGCGCATTCTTCGTCGCGCAGGAAGTGGCCAAGCGGATGATGATGCGCGGCGGCGGCGGGCAGAAACCGGCGTACCGCATCATCAATATCGCTTCGGTAGCCGGGTTGCGCGTGCTGCCGCAAATCGGTCTGTACTCGATGAGCAAGGCCGCGGTCGTTCATATGACGAAATCGATGGCGCTGGAGTGGGGCCGTCATGGCATCAACGTGAACGCGATCTGTCCGGGCTATATCGACACGGAAATCAATCACCATCACTGGTCGACGGAGCAGGGGCAGAAGCTGGTTTCCATGCTGCCGCGGCATCGCGTCGGCAAGCCAGAAGACCTGGACGGCCTGCTGCTTCTGCTCGCAGCCGACGAATCGCAGTTCATCAACGGCTCGATCATTACCGCCGACGACGGCTTCGGCCTCGCCTGAGCGTTTTTTACAGCGCGCCGGCGAGGTGGCCACGAGCCGCTTCGGCCTGCGCGTGGCAACCTGTTTCAGCCCGCAGAAGAAGTACGATGAGCGAATATCACGCAGTGTTCGAGATGTCCATGCCGATCCGTTGGGGCGATATGGACGCGTTTGGCCATGTGAACAACACGGTCTATTTCCGTTACATGGAGCAGGTGCGCATTTCCTGGTTCGAGCAGCTCGGTATCGCCGGCGGCAATGGCGAGGGGCAGGGGCCCGTCATCGTCAATGCATCGATGGAGTTTCTGAAGCAGCTTCACTATCCCGGCAATGTGATTGGCCGCATGTCGGTCGGCACGCCTGGGCGCAGCAGCTTCGACACCGCTTTCGAACTGACGCGCGCCGACGATCCGGACACCGTCTATGCACGCGGCGCCGCGCGCTGCGTCTGGATCGACTACGCGGCGGGCAAATCCGTGCAGATTCCCGACCTGTTGCGCTCGACGATCGAAAACGCCGCGCTCGTGAAGGCGGCCTGAGCGGTCGGTTGCGCCGTGGGCGCGGCGGGACAGACCGGGAGCCAGCCTCTAACGTCGCCGCCGTGACGCCCGCCGCATCGAAGCCCTAATGTCCGAGCAGCCGTTGTAGCAGTTCGGTGGCGTTCCCGGTGTCGTACTTGCGCATCAGGCGGGACCGGTAGACGTCGACCGTTCGCGAGCTGATATCCAGCGCCCGGCCAATCTGCTTGCTCGTCTTGCCGGTCACCAGCTGCGCGGCGATTTCCCGCTCGCGCGGCGTCAACTCGACCGCGACCCGCCGGGTCGCGCTGAGATCCTCGAACGTCCATACGCCCACCGCATGCGGCTCGGTGCGATCGAGCGAGCGTCCCGTCACGTGACACCAGAACAGCTCTCCGTCCGCGCGCTTCATGATGCGATCGTCGGCGTAGCTGCCCTGCGCGGTCATGATCGGCGGAATGCGCTCGCCGATGCGCTCGAATTCATCCGGCGACGGGTACAGCACCTGAAAAGACTGTCCAATCAGCGATTCGCACGGGCAGCGGAAAATCGACGCGAGCTGGTCGTTACAGTCCTCGATGGTCCGCTCGCGCGAAAGCACGAGCCCGATTGGCGCGAGATGAAAGGCGGTTTGATAATCCAGTGCGGGCATAAGGTGCGCGGGTGAAGCCTGAAGCGGCGGCATACAGTGACAAATACTTATGTACTTTTGCGTATTGTGCCGCATGGTCACGCCATCGTACCCTTTCGAACAGATCAAGAGGCAGCGAAGTCACAGCTGAACCGGACGATGCCACGGCGTCGTCGTATGATTCACTGGTATCGCACCGATCCGGATTCCGGAATTCCAATCGAGGAAGGGACAAACTGATGAACAAGGTCTATCCAGGCGCGGCCGACGCGCTTAAAGACATCGTCAAGGACGGGCAGACATTCGCCGTCGGTGGCTTCGGCCTGTGCGGCATCCCCGAAGCGTTGATCGCCGCGCTGCGCGACACCGGCGTGAAAGGCCTCACGTGTATCAGCAACAATGCGGGCGTCGATGGTTTCGGCCTCGGCCTGCTGCTGCAAACGCGTCAGGTCAAAAAGATGATCTCGTCGTACGTCGGCGAGAACAAGGAATTCGAGCGGCAATTTCTGGCCGGCGAACTCGAACTCGAATTCACGCCGCAAGGCACGCTTGCCGAGAAACTGCGCGCAGGCGGCTCGGGCATTCCGGCGTTCTTCACGAACACGGGCTACGGCACGCTGATCGCCGAGGGCAAGGAAACGCGCCAGTTCGGCGAAAACCACTACGTGCTCGAACATTCGCTGACCGCCGACGTCGCGCTCGTGAAGGCGTGGAAGGCCGACAAATCCGGCAACCTGATCTATCGCCGCACGGCGCGCAACTTCAACCCGATGTGCGCGATGGCCGGCAAGATCACGGTCGTGGAAGTCGAGGAAATCGTGGAAACCGGCGAACTCGATCCGGACGCGATTCATACGCCGGGCATCTTCGTGCAGCGCATCGTGCTGAACGCGCATCCGGAAAAACGCATCGAACAACGCATCGTCCGCGCGAAAGGAGACTGATCATGGCATGGAATCGTGACGAAATGGCCGCGCGCGCGGCGAAGGAATTGCAGGACGGCTTTTACGTGAACCTCGGCATCGGCCTGCCGACGCTGGTGGCGAACCATGTGCCGAAGGGCGTCGAAGTGTGGCTGCAATCGGAAAACGGCCTGCTTGGCATTGGCCCGTCGCCGACCGAAGAGGAAGTGGACGCCGACCTGATCAACGCCGGCAAGCAGACGGTCACGACGCTGCCTGGTTCGTCGATTTTCTCGTCGGCGGATTCGTTCGCGATGATTCGCGGCGGCCACATCAACCTGGCGATTCTCGGCGCGATGCAGATCAGCAAGAAGGGCGATCTGGCCAACTGGATGATCCCGGGCAAGATGATCAAGGGCATGGGCGGTGCGATGGATCTGGTCGCGGGCGTCAAGCGCGTGGTCGTGTTGATGGAGCACGTCGCGAAAGGCGACCAGCACAAGATTCTCGAGGAATGCTCGCTGCCGTTGACGGGCGTGGGCGTCGTCGACCGGATCATTACCGACCTGGGCGTGATCGACGTCACGGAGGACGGCCTGAAGGTGGTCGAACTGGCGTCGGGCGTGAGCGTCGATGAAATCAAGGCGAAGACGGGCGCACCGCTCGATGTGAGCGCGGTGAGCTGACGGGCCCGGTTTCAGGCGCGGTCGTCGAGGCGGCGTCAGTTCGATACGTCTCCCTGTTGATAAAAACGGGCGGAACGCGAGTTTCGCCCGTTTTTATTTGGAGCTTGATGTGAGCCGGCGCGGGGGGCGCGTGGTGCAGGCGTGCCAGGCCGTTCGGCCAGGGCGGCGGCCGGGTCGCAAGCGGTTTACAATCGGTTGCATGTTGAACGGCTTGTCTGATGCAGCATATCAGGCGCGCCGCATTCTCTTCCGGGCTATCCGGAACAGCGGCCACGCTTCGGCCTGGAGACTTATCGATGACGACCGCCACACCTTTCGCGTCACCTCGCCAGCATGACGTGCAGTGCATCAGTCCTGGTGGCCTGCACCGTGTCGCGTACACCGAGTGGGGTGATCCGGCCAATCCGCGCGTGCTGCTGTGCGTGCACGGCCTCACGCGAACGGGGCGCGATTTCGACCGGCTTGCGGCCGCGTTCGCCGATACGTATCGCGTGGTGTGCCCGGACGTGGTGGGCCGGGGGATGTCCTCATGGCTTGCCGACCCCAGCTACTACGGCGTGCCGCAGTACGTCAGCGACATGATCACGCTGATCGCGCGGCTCGATGTGCAATCGGTCGACTGGTTCGGCACGTCGATGGGCGGCCTGATCGGCATGGCGCTGGCCGGCGTGCCGGATTCGCCAATCCGCAGGATGCTGGTCAACGACGTGGGTCCACATGTCGAGCCGGTGGCGCTCTCGCGCATTGGTGATTATCTCGGCAAGCCGGCGCGTTTCGAAACGTTGCAGCAGGGCATCGATTACGCCGCGCTGCTCGCGGCGTCGTTCGGACCGCTCACGCCGGACGAGTGGCGCGAGATCAATACGCCGTTGCTGCACGAACGCGATGGCGCGTGGCAGCTTCGCTACGATCCGCGCATCGCGCAGCCGTTTGCCGCTGCAACGCCAGAAATGACGGCACTCGGTGAAGCCGCGCTGTGGCGTTCGCTGGCGGCGACGGAAGGCCCGGTACTCGTGGTTCGCGGGGAGCTGTCCGATCTGCTGTCGCGTGAAACGGTCGAGAAAATGGTCGGGCAGGGGCGCGCGGTATCGAGCGTCGAAATTCCAGGCGTCGGACATGCACCGGCCTTCCTCGCCGACGACCAGATAGCGATCGCGCGGCGCTTCTTCATCGGCGAAACATCTGGCGCGTCATAATATAGGGTTGCACGGCGCGGTTTGCTGTCCGCGCCGTGCACATGTTCAATCGATTACCCTCAACCCCGATCACAGGATTTTTCATGGCAGTCATTCGTCACCACGTCGGCGCGCGTCTCTCGGAAATCGCCGTGCATAACGGTACCGTCTACCTCGCCGGTCAAATCGCCGAGGACACGAACCACGACATCGCCGGCCAGACGCGCGAAGTGCTGGGCCACATCGACCGCCTGCTCGCCGAAGTGAACAGCGACAAGTCGCATTTGCTGTCCGTGCAGATTTATATCTCGGACATGGCTCACTTCGCCGGCATGAACGCTGTGTGGGATACGTGGGTTGCCGCGGGCGCCACACCGCCGCGCGCAACGGTCGAAGCGAAGCTGGCGAACCCGGCATGCCTCGTCGAGATCGTCGTCGTGGCCGCGCAGCGTAGCTGAGCGAATACGGCAACTGTTTTTCGTCACTCCTGGCTTTTCCGGCGAAGCGCCGCATCATGAATACCGATACTGTCACGACCGTTCCGAATCCCGTGCCGTCTTTTGACGAAGCGATGGCGTTCGTGCGCAAACACGCGGGCGACGTGCGGCTTTCGTCGGGCGAGTTGCTGGCGGATCATGCCGCGGGCACGGCGGCGCTCATGCGCACGCTCAACGTGGATCCGTCCGCGGTGCTCGCGGCGGCGCTGTTCGCGCTGACACCGCATCTGAAGGATCCGGAGCGGCTCATCGCGGAGCGCTTCGGCGACGAGGTCGCGCAACTGGTGAGCGACGTCCGCAAGCTGTTGCGGCTGGGTACGGTGAGCCTGCGCGCCGCGCAGAACGCACTGCCCGATACGGGTCGCGACGCGCAGGCCGCGCGGCGCGCGCAGGTCGAGGCGCTGCGCAAGATGCTGCTCGCGTTCGCGCAGGACATCCGTGTCGTGCTGATCAGGCTCGCGTCGCGCGTGCAGTCGTTGCGGTATTACGCGGCGGCGAAGATCACGCTTTCGCCGGACGTCGCGCGCGAGACACTCGATATCTACGCGCCGCTCGCCAACCGGCTGGGCATCTGGCAACTGAAATGGGAACTCGAGGATCTCGCGTTTCGCTTCGAGGAACCGGAGACCTACAAGCGCATCGCGAAACTGCTCGACGAGAAGCGCGTCGAGCGTGAGGCTTACGTTGCAGAGGCGATCGCGCGTCTGCAACACGAACTGGCGGCCGCGCATATTCGCGCTGAAGTGAGCGGCCGGCCGAAACACATCTATAGCATCTGGCGCAAGATGCGCGGCAAGGAGCTCGATTTCTCGGAGCTGTATGACGTGCGCGCGTTTCGCGTCATCGTGCCGGACATCAAGGATTGCTACACGGTTCTGGGTATCGTGCACAACCTGTGGCAGCCGGTTCCTAAAGAGTTCGACGATTACATCTCGCGTCCGAAGCCGAACGGCTACAAGTCGCTTCACACAGTTGTGATCGGCGACGACGGCCGGGCGTTCGAGGTGCAGATCCGCACGCAGGAGATGCACCAGTTCGCCGAGTACGGCGTCGCGGCGCACTGGCGTTACAAGGAAGCGGGCACGCGCGGCTACGGCGGCCAGTTCAGCGCAAGCGAGAAGTACGACGAGAAGATCGCGTGGCTGCGTCAACTGCTCGCGTGGAAAGACGATGTCTCCGAAGGCGAGCACGATGGCCGGCCCGCGGCCCAGCCCTGGGAGCAGTTGCGCCAGGCGACGCTCGACGACGCCCAGATCTACGTCCTCACGCCGCAGGCGCGCGTGATCCCGTTGCCGCAAGGCGCGACGCCTGTCGACTTTGCGTATCACCTGCATAGCGAACTGGGCCATCGGTGCCGCGGCGCGCGCGTCGATGGCGCGATGGTGCCGCTCAACACGCCGCTGCAGAACGGGCAAACCGTCGAAATCGTATCGGTGAAGGAGGGTGGCCCGTCGCGCGACTGGCTCAATCCGCAGCTAGGCTATCTGCGCAGTTCGCGCGCGCGCCAGAAAGTGCGCGCGTGGTTCAACGCAGTCGATCTGCAGGAGAACATGTCGATCGGCCGGGCGATGGTCGAAAAGACGTTGCAGCGCGAAGGCAAGACCTCCGTCAATCTCGATCAGCTTGCTGCAAAGCTCGGCTTCAAGACGACCGACGAGCTCTTCTGGGTGGTCGGCAAGGAAGAGTTCAGCCTGCGTCTCGTCGAGCAGGCGCTGCACGATGCGCCGCCGCCCGAACCGGTCGTCGAGGCGCCCGAGCAGTTCGAAAAGCGCAGCAGCGGCGCGAGTGTCGCGCAGGGCGCATCGACGGGTGTGCTGGTTGTCGGCGTCGACGCGCTGCTCACGCAGCTCGCGCGTTGTTGCCGTCCGGCGCCGCCTGATGTCATCAGCGGATTCGTCACACGTGGCAAGGGCATGTCGATTCATCGCAGCAATTGCCCGACGTTTCTGCGCATGGCGGAACGTGCGCCGGAACGCGTGCTCGAAACAGCGTGGTCCGCCGATGTGATGGGCGGGCACGGTCGCTCGGTGTATCCGGTCGACCTCACGATCGAGGCGTCGGACCGGCAAGGTTTGCTGCGCGACATCTCCGAAATTTTCGCGCGCGAGAAGATGAACGTGATCGGCGTGAAGACGCAGACGCGGCGTAACGCGGCGTTCATGCAGTTCACCGTCGAGGTGTCGAGCGCCGCGCAGATTCAGCGCGCGTGCGCGTTGCTGGGCGAGGTAACGGGCGTGGTTCGCGCGTCGCGCAAGGGGTGAGAAGTGCGTCGCCTGGACGCATCGATATGCGTCGTCTGGATTTTTAATGTCGACGCATAAAAGTGCTTGCCAAGTTTCGAGGTGCTCCATATAATCTCGTTTCTTCAGGCTCGTAGCTCAGCTGGTTAGAGCACCACCTTGACATGGTGGGGGTCGTTGGTTCGAGTCCAATCGAGCCTACCAACGAAAGGAAACTCTGGTTTGCCGGGGTTTCGTAGCAAGCGGCAACAAGCGCTTCGGCGCAAAAGGCGAATACGGTTATGACACCGCGAACGTTGACCGGAACCACTTCGGATCGGCGCTAGTCGAGGACCACGTTTGCCGTTGCAGTTAGCTGGAAATGTGAATGCGGCCCCTCGAAAGCGGGGCCGCATTTTTTTTCGCTTTTTTGGCGCTTTTTTGGTTTTCTCGCCTGATCGCGGCATGTGCCGAGGGTCGGCCTCACGGAGAACACAATGGTTTCGATACGTCTGCCTGACGGTTCTGTTCGACAGTACGAGCATCCGGTAACGGTGGCTGAAGTCGCGGCGTCGATCGGCGCGGGCCTCGCGAAAGCCGCGCTCGGCGGCAAGGTCGATGGCGAGCTGGTCGACACGTCTTCGCTGATCGATCACGACGCGTCGCTCGCGATCGTCACCGAGAAAGACGCGGACGGCCTCGACATCATTCGTCACTCCACGGCTCACCTGCTCGCGTACGCGGTCAAAGACCTGTATCCGGAAGCGCAGGTGACGATCGGGCCGGTCATCGACAATGGCTTTTACTACGACTTCGCGTACAACCGTCCCTTCACGCCGGAAGATCTCGAGAAGATCGAGAAGCGCATGCAGGAACTCGCGAAGAAAGACGAGCCCGTTACGCGCCGCGTCGTATCGCGCGATGAAGCCGTCGATTACTTCAAGAGCATCGGTGAGAAGTACAAGGCCGAGATCATCGCGTCGATTCCCGCCACCGACGAAATCAAGCTGTATTCGCACGGCGGTTTCACCGACCTGTGCCGCGGCCCGCACGTGCCGTCCACCGGCAAGCTGAAGGTCTTCAAGCTGATGAAGGTCGCGGGTGCTTACTGGCGCGGCGATTCGAAGAACGAACAGTTGCAGCGCATCTACGGTACGGCCTGGACGAAGAAGGAAGACCAGGAAGCGTACCTGCACATGCTCGAAGAGGCCGAGAAGCGCGATCATCGCAAGCTCGGCAAGCAGCTCGATCTTTTCCACATGCAGGACGAGTCGCCGGGCATGGTGTTCTGGCATCCGCGCGGCTGGACGCTGTGGCAGCAGGTCGAGCAGTACATGCGTCGCCGCGTGAACGACGCCGGCTACCTCGAAATCAAGACGCCGATGATCATGGACCGTTCGCTGTGGGAAGCGTCCGGTCACTGGCAGAACTATCGTGAAAACATGTTCACGACGGAATCGGAAAAGCGCGACTACGCGATCAAACCGATGAACTGCCCGGGTCACGTGCAGGTGTTCAATCACGGCCTGCGTTCGTACCGGGATCTGCCGCTGCGTTACGCGGAATTCGGCTCGTGCCATCGCAACGAATCGTCGGGCGCGCTGCATGGCCTGATGCGTGTGCGCGGCTTCGTGCAGGACGACGCGCACATTTTCTGTACCGAAGACCAGTTCATCAGCGAATCGATCGCGTTCAATACGCTCGCGATGAGCGTGTACCACGACTTCGGTTTCGACAACGTCGACATCAAGCTGTCGTTGCGTCCCGACGCGCGCGCCGGCACGGACGAAACCTGGGACCGTGCGGAGCAGGGCCTGCGTGAAGCACTGACCGCGTGCGGCGTGACGTGGGAAGAGCTGCCGGGCGAGGGCGCGTTCTATGGCCCGAAGGTCGAGTACCACATCAAGGACGCGCTCGGCCGCTCGTGGCAGTGCGGCACGCTCCAGCTCGACATGGTGCTGCCGGAGCGTCTCGGCGCCGAGTACGTGGCCGAAGACAACAGCCGTCGCCGGCCGATCATGCTGCACCGGGCGATCGTCGGGTCGATGGAGCGGTTCCTCGGTATTCTGATCGAGCACCATGCTGGTGCAATGCCGTCGTGGCTTGCTCCGATGCAGGTTGTGGTGATGAATATCGCCGAAAGTCAGGCCGAATATGCCCGGTCCATAGCCCAAACGTTGCAAAAACAAGGGGTTAGAGTAGAGGCCGATTTGCGCAACGAGAAGATTAGCTATAAAATACGCGAGCACACGCTGGAAAAGGTCCCGTATCTGCTGGTTGTCGGCGACAAGGAGCGTGATGCACAAACGGTAGCCGTGCGTGCCCGTGGTGGTGTCGATCTGGGAGTGATGCCGGTCGATGCCTTCATTGAGCGTCTGCGACAGGACGTCCAGTCGTTCAAGTAAGCCACCTGGCAGCGCGGCTCGTTTTTTTAATTTTTAGAGGAAACGTAACATCGCTACTGATAAGTCTGCGCATCGCATCAACGGTGAAATTACTGCACCCGAGGTGCGTCTGGTCGGAGTCGAGAACGAACCGCTCGGCATCGTGAAACTCGCTGATGCGTTCCGCCTGTCGGAACAGCAGGACGTGGATCTGGTCGAAATCGCCCCGCAGGCGGTTCCCCCGGTCTGCCGTTTGATGGACTACGGCAAGTTCAAGTACTCGGAAGCAAAGAAGCAACACGAGGCCAAGCTCAAGCAGAAGATCGTCCAGGTCAAGGAAGTCAAATTCCGGCCGGGTACGGATGACGGCGACTACAACGTCAAGCTGCGCAACCTCATTCGCTTCCTCGAAGACGGCGACAAGACGAAAATCACGTTGCGTTTCCGCGGCCGCGAAATGGCGCACCAGGAAATCGGTATGCGCATGCTTGAGCGCCTGCGCACCGACCTCGACGAAGTAGGTGCAGTCGAGCAGATGCCGAAGATGGAAGGGCGCCAGATGATCATGGTGCTGGGCCCGAAAAAGAAGAAGTAAGCAGCGCGCTGCGCATCGTTCGATGCGCAATGTCGATGCTGTTGTGCAGAACAAGCAGTGCCCGTCGATGATCGGCGGAATGGCAGGTTTCGGAAGTGTGCCCGCGTAGCGGGCGCTTTCCTGAAAAGCGGCGGCCAGCAACATCGGTCAGCTGCATACCAAGTGGAGTGGGTTTCGAAGGGCGGGTCAGGGCCATCAGGGCCGACCGCACACCCATATCCATCTAATAATGGAGTTGTTCGTCATGCCTAAGATGAAGACCAAGAAGAGTGCTGCAAAGCGCTTCGTGGTGCGTCCGGGTGGTACCGTCAAACGCGGTCAAGCCTTCAAGCGCCACATTCTTACCAAGAAGTCCACCAAGAACAAGCGTCAACTGCGTGGTTCCACGGCCGTTCATGATTCCAATCTGAACTCCGTGCGCGCGATGCTGCCGTTCGCTTAACCCTTAACTGAAACTCACAGGAGCTAGATATGCCTAGAGTCAAACGTGGGGTTACCGCACGGGCCCGTCACAAGAAGATCATCAAGCTGGCCAAGGGTTACCGCGGCCGTCGCAATAACGTCTATCGCATCGCCAAGCAGGCGGTCATGCGCGCAGGCCAGTACGCCTACCGCGATCGCCGCAACAAGAAGCGTGTGTTCCGTGCATTGTGGATCACGCGTATCAACGCGGCGGTGCGTCAGCACGACATGACGTACAGCGTGTTCATCAACGGCCTGAAGAAGGCTTCGATCGAACTCGACCGCAAGGTGCTGGCCGACATGGCTGTGTTCGACAAGGCCGCTTTTGCTGCGATCGTTCAGCAGGTGAAAGCCGCCGTTGCAGCCTGATTGCGCTAGTTAGCACATCGTACTGCGTGGTTCGTTGCAGCGAAGATCCGGTAGCCTCGGTGACGCTGCAACAGAAACGGGGCTCCTCACCGAGCCCCTTTTTTGTTGGTCGAGCGGTTTTCGCTCGTACCGAACATTGAACACTGACGTTGAAAAGATGGGATCAATGGATCTGGACCAGATTGTCGCCGATGCGCAAAAGGCCTTCGAACAGGCCACCGACACCACCACGCTCGAAAACGAGAAGGCCCGTTTTCTCGGCAAGTCGGGTGCGCTGACCGAGCTGTTGAAGGGCCTTGGCAAGCTCGATCCCGAGACTCGCAAGACTGAAGGCGCGCGCATCAATGCCGTCAAGCAGCAGGTGGAAACCGCGCTGACGGCCCGTCGCCAGGCACTGGCCGACGCATTGCTGAACCAGCGCCTCGCCGCCGAAGCCATCGACGTCACGCTGCCTGGCCGCGGCATCGGAGCAGGCAGCCTGCATCCGGTGATGCGCACATGGGAGCGCGTCGAGCAGATTTTTCACTCCATTGGTTTTGACGTGGCCGACGGCCCCGAGATCGAAACCGACTGGTACAACTTCACTGCGCTGAACAGCCCGGAAAACCATCCGGCGCGTTCGATGCAGGACACTTTCTATATCGACGGCAAGGATGCCGACGGCCGCCAGTTGCTGCTGCGCACGCACACGAGCCCGATGCAGGTTCGTTACGCGCGCACCAACACGCCGCCGATCAAGGTTATCGTGCCGGGCCGCACGTATCGTGTGGATAGCGACGCCACGCATTCACCGATGTTCAATCAGGTCGAAGGACTGTGGATCGACGAGAACATCAGCTTTGCGGACCTGAAGGGCGTCTACACCGACTTCCTCAAGAAATTCTTCGAGCGCGACGACATTCTCGTGCGCTTCCGTCCGTCTTATTTTCCGTTCACGGAACCGTCGGCCGAAATCGACATGATGTTCGAACACGGCAAGAACGCGGGCAAATGGCTGGAAATTTCCGGTTCCGGCCAGGTTCACCCGACGGTCATCCGCAACATGGGTCTCGACCCGGAGCGGTACATCGGCTTCGCATTCGGCAGCGGCCTCGAGCGGCTGACGATGTTGCGTTATGGCGTGCAGGATCTGCGTCTGTTCTTCGAAAACGACCTGCGTTTCCTGCGGCAATTCGCCTGACGCGCGCGACGTGACTCGCGAAGCTGACGGCAGCGTGCCGTCACCGCAAGCTGCACCTTCGGTGGATTCGGCGCGAGCACGCTGCCGGACGTGGACCTAACCTGTTTAGAACGTAAAGAACCATGCTATTCCCTGAATCCTGGCTGAGAAGCTTTGTCGACCCGCGGATGACGACCGACGAGCTGTCGCATGCATTGACGATGGCGGGTCTCGAAGTCGAAGGGCTCACGCCCGCGGCACCGCCGACGTCGAAGATCGTCGTGGGCCGTGTGCTCGAAGTGGTCAAGCACCCGGACGCGGACAAGCTCAACGTCTGTCAGGTCGACGCCGGCACCGGCGCGACGCTCAACATCGTGTGCGGCGCGCCGAACGTGGCGCCCGGCATCAAGGTGCCCGTGGCGCTGGTCGGCGCGCAGCTGCCGCCGGCCGAAGAGGGCGGCGCACCGTTCATGATCAGGCTTTCGAAGCTGCGTGGTGTAGAGAGCCAGGGCATGCTGTGCTCGCCGCGCGAACTGAAGCTGTCGGAAGATCATAGCGGTCTCATGATCCTGCCGGAAGATACGCCGATCGGTCAGGATATCCGCGAGACGCTGAATCTCGACGACACGATCTTCGAAATCAAGCTGACGCCGAACAAGGCCGATTGCCTCTCCGTGTTTGGCGTGGCGCGCGAGACGTCGGCGATTACTGGCGCGCCGCTGCGCCCGCTCGAGATCAAGCCCGTTGCCGTCAAGCTGAACGAAACGCTGCCCGTGAAAATTTCCGCGCCGGATCTGTGCGGCCGTTTCTCGGGCCGCGTGATTCGGGGTGTCAACGCCCGCGCGAAGACGCCGCGCTGGATGGTCGAGCGCCTCGAGCGCTCGGGCCAGCGCAGCATTACCGCGCTCGTCGACATCTCGAACTACGTGATGCTCGAACTGGGTCGCCCGTCGCACGTGTTCGATCTCGACAAGATTCATGGCGGCATCGATGTCCGCTGGGGACGTCGTGGCGAATCGCTCAAACTGCTGAACGGCAATACGGTCGAACTCGACGAAACCGTCGGCGTGATCGCCGATGAGCAGCACGTCGAAAGCCTCGCGGGCATCATGGGCGGCGACAGCACGTCCGTCACGCTCGACACCACCAACATCTATCTCGAAGCCGCGTTCTGGTGGCCGGACAGCATCCGCGGCCGCTCGCGCAAGTACAACTTCTCGACGGACGCGGGTCACCGTTTCGAGCGCGGCGTCGATTACGCGACGACGGTCGAGCACATCGAACGCATCTCGCAGCTGATCCTCGACATCTGCGGCGGCGAAGCCGGCCCGGTCGACGACCAGATCGTCAATGTGCCGCAACGCGCGCCGGTGAAGATGCGCGTCGCGCGCGCGAACCGGATCATCGGCGTGCAGATCGACGCGGACGAAATCGCGCGGATCTTCACGCGTCTCGGCCTCACGTTCGAACGCGAAGGCGATACGTTCGCGGTGATGCCGCCGTCGTATCGCTTCGACATCGAAATCGAGGAAGACCTGATCGAAGAAGTCGCGCGCATTTACGGCTTCGAAAAGATTCCGGCGCGTCCGCCGGTCGCGACCAGCGAGATGCGTCGTACGAACGAAACGCAGCGCTCGATCCACGCGATTCGTCACGCGCTCGCCGCGCGCGACTACGCGGAGACGGTGAATTTCAGCTTCGTCGATGCTGAGTGGGAGCAGGATTTTGCCGGCAACGACAAACCGGTGCGTCTGCTCAATCCGATCGCGAGCCAGCTTTCGGTGATGCGCACGTCATTGTTCGGCAGCCTGATCCACGTGCTGCGTTCGAACCTGAACCGTCGCGCGGATCGCGTTCGCGTGTTCGAAGCCGGCCGCGTGTTTCTGCACGATCCGGCGATCAAGGCGGGCGAACTGGCAATCGAGGGTTTCGCGCAGCCGAAGATGCTGGGCGCGCTCGCTTACGGCCCCGCGCTCGAAGAGCAGTGGGCGGCGCCGTCGCGCGCAGTCGATTTCTTCGATGTGAAGGGCGATCTCGAGGCGCTGTTCGCGCCGGTGGTGCCGAAATTCGTGAAGGCGGAGCATCCGGCGCTGCATCCGGGGCGTAGCGCGCGCGTGGAAATCGACGGCCGGGCAGTGGGCTGGATTGGCGAACTTCATCCGCGCTGGATGCAGAAGTATGATTTATCGCATGCGCCAATTCTGTTTGAAATCGAAGCAGACGCGTTAATTCAGCGCGCGTTGCCGACTCCATCGGAAGTATCGAAGTTTCCGCCGGTCCGGCGTGATATTGCAGTTGTGGTCGATCAGAATATCGAGGCTCAGGCGCTGCTCGACGAGCTGCAAAAGGCCCTTTCGGACGACGCCTGCAAGACCGTTCAGCGGGTTGCGCTTTTCGATGAATTTCGTCCAAAATCAAACACTTCCAGCGGCCTGGCGGTTACCGAGAAAAGCCTTGCGTTCCGTGTGACCTTGCAAGATACTGGCGGGACCCTTCAGGATGAAACGGTCGATCTGGCCATTAAAACCCTGGTGGATCGTCTGGCTCGAGTATATGGCGCACGGTTGCGCGGATAACCTTAAAACAGCTGTTTCCGCATTTACGTTTCTGGTTATCGCGCCATTTTATAGATTATGAACGAAATGAACTCGAGTGATTTCGAAGCCCTTCTTACGGCGCAGCGTAGCGCCATGATTCGCGATATTCCGACATCACCTGTCACTGCACCGGCCGAAACGCCGACGCTCACCAAGGCTGAACTTGCCGAGTTGCTGTTCGACAATGTCGGGCTCAACAAGCGAGAGGCGAAGGACATGGTCGAAGCGTTCTTCGAGGTGATTCGCGATGCGCTGGAGAGTGGCGATAGCGTGAAGCTGTCCGGGTTTGGCAACTTTCAGTTGCGCGACAAACCGCAGCGTCCCGGAAGAAATCCGAAAACGGGTGAGGCGATTCCGATCGCCGCGCGCCGCGTCGTGACGTTTCATGCAAGTCAAAAGCTGAAGGCGCTGGTTGAAAGCGGCGCTGAGGCGAGCTTCGCGCGCTCGTAGTTTTCGCGCGTTCCCTGCGCAACACCACCACGGCTAACTGACGATGACAGCGACGATCGAAAAAGTCGTCTTGCCTCCGATTCCGGCGAAGCGCTACTTCACGATTGGTGAAGTCAGCGAGCTATGCGGCGTGAAACCGCATGTGCTGCGATATTGGGAGCAGGAGTTCACGCAGTTGAGGCCGGTGAAGCGACGCGGTAACCGTCGCTACTATCAGCATCATGAAGTGCTGCTGATTCGCAGGATTCGCGAGTTGCTGTACGAGCAGGGGTTCACGATCAACGGTGCGCGCAACCGTCTCGATTCGCACGGCGGTCACGGTGGCCCTGCCGCGATCGAAGAGGTTGAAGAGCCGGTGGCGGCGAAGCCTGCTGGGACGTCGTCGAACGTCGATGTCGACCAGTTGCGCAAGGAGCTGCTGCATGTGCTCGATGTGCTGAGTCATTGATCGTGTCGACGGAGCAATCCGGCAAGTAGCGCAGCCTGTAGCGTACCTGCATGGGGTGCAGGTGGTCGGAGGTTCAAATCCTCTCGTGCTGTGTGTGCGGTTTGTTGCGCGCCCGCGGTTCTAATCGGGCGGAGGCTCTGTTATACTTTGATGCTGTTCGGGGCGTAGCGCAGCCTGGTAGCGTACCTGCATGGGGTGCAGGTGGTCGGAGGTTCAAATCCTCTCGCCCCGACCAAAGAAATCAAGGCCTTATGGATGCATGTCCATAAGGCCTTTTTCTATTTCTGGCTTCCGTGCCCGAAAAAGATCAGAGCCTCATGTCATAAAGACCGGACGGCTGCCAGCCGCGTTGTTACGTCGCGCGCGATATCCCTGGCTGTGCCAATTACCGTTGCCAGTCGCGGCAACCACACGCGCCACCCGCTACCAGATACCTGCGTTGAACGACCCGAGTCCGGGCTACAGCGAAGAAGCAGCGCGAGCCGCCTGGTCATATAACCCGCTCATCCGCACGAAAAATCGCGCGGCTTCGGACATGGCTGGCTTCATGTCCTCTTCGACAATGCCCAGAAGGCAACGATCGCGCACCTCGCGGTAGTTCGCGATGACCTGTTCGCCGTCTGGCGTGGTCTGATACAACACTTCCTTGCCTACCTTCTGGCCCACCACGAGCCTGGCGGCAAGCAGCTTTTTCAGCGAATAGCTGACGGAATGCGTATCCGCGAGATTCAGTACGAAACAGATGTCGGCGAGCTTCCGGTTGCGTGCCCGATGCGCCACCTGATGCAAAACCACGACGTCCATGAAGGTGAGGTCGCCATGGCCCGCCGCCTTCGTACCGCGTTCCAGCCATTCATTGAACGCGTTCCAGCAAACAATCATCCCAAACTCGAACTCACTCAATCCCTCGTTGCCGGGCGACACGAGATGCGGCGACAGCACGACGGGATGTTTCGCTTCTTTCATCGTTCGACTCCTCGTTTTCCCGGACTTTAGCACTTTTGCGATATTGATACATTGACGAAACGCCGGCGTTTTACTAACGTAACTCCAGCGTAAGACGCATTCGTTCAACCTCGACGTCGGACCCGCTCGTGCGGCGCCCGCGGGATTCGTGTTGCCTGACGTTTTCTGGATCGTCGGTACGTCCACGGTGTGTCGCAACGATTCGCCCCTGGAGAAAGAAGATGCACAACGAAAGAGACATTGCCGGCGCTGTGGTGGCATCAGGCCAGCCGCGCGTCCGGCTGTCGGTGGATATCGGTGGAACGTTCACCGATGTCGTACTGGAAACGGGTGAGCGACGGCTCACGAAGAAAGTGCTGACCACGCCGGAGCAGCCCGAACGCGCAGTGCTCGAAGGCGCCCAGCTCGTCCTCGACGACGCGGGTCTCGTGTTCGCCGACATCGACGTCTTCGTGCACGGCACCACGCTGGCAACGAACGCGGTGCTCGAACGCCGCGGCGCGCGGACGGCGCTGATCGGCACGATGGGCTTTCGCGACATCGTCGAGATCGGCACCGAGGGGCGTTACGACCAGTACGACCTGCAGATCGAGAAACAGGTGCCGCTGGTGCCGCGTGCGCTGCGGCTCACCGTCGAGGAACGCATGAATGCGAAGGGCGACGTGCTGCTGCCGTTGAACGAACGCATGCTGCACCGTCACATCGATTTCCTGCACGCGCAGCGCGTGGAAAGCGTGGCGATCTGCTTCCTGCATGCCTATGCGAACGCGGCGCACGAGCAGCGCGCGCGAGAGATCGTCGCGCGCGCATTGCCCGAACTGTCGATCTCGATTTCGAGCGAGGTCTGCCCGGAGATCCGCGAATACGAACGCACCTCGACCACGCTGACGAACGCGTATGTCAAGCCGCTGATGTCGGCCTATCTGGGGCGCATGCGCACGTCGCTCGATGCCGTCGGCTTTCGCGGACCGCTGTACCTGGTGACGTCGAACGGCGGTTTGACGTCGGTGGAAACCGCGTGCCAGTTCCCCGTGCGGCTGGTCGAATCGGGGCCGGCCGGTGGCGCGATCTTCGCCGCCGATGTCGCGCGTATCGCCGGTGAGCGCAAGGTGCTCGCGTTCGACATGGGCGGCACGACCGCCAAGGTCTGTCTGATCGACGAGTTCAATCCGGATCACGACCGCGTCTATGAAGTCGACCGCGCGGCGCGTTTCCAGAAAGGCAGCGGCTTGCCGTTGCGCATCCCCGTGATCGATCTGGTCGAGATTGGTGCGGGCGGCGGCTCGATCGCCCGCATCGATGCGCTGAAGAACATCGTGGTCGGTCCGCAGAGCGCAGGTTCGGTGCCGGGCCCCGCATGCTATGGCCGGGGCGGTACCCAGCCCACCGTCACCGATGCCGACGTGGTACTCGGACTGATCGATCCGGCCGCGTTTGCGGGCGGATCGGTGCATCTCGACGTCGAGGCGTCGCGCGCGGCGCTGCAGTCGGAGATAGCCGGAGCCGCGGGAATGACGCCGGAACTGGCTGCATTCGCTGTCTACGAGATGGTGTGCGAGAGCATGGCGAGCGCGGCGCGCGCGCACGCGATCGAGAAGGGCAAGGGCTTCGCCGATCGCACACTGATTGCGTTTGGCGGCGCGGCACCGCTGCACGTCGCGCGGGTCGCCGAAAAGATCGGCGCGAGCCGCGTGCTGGTTCCGCCGGGTGCGGGCGTCGGCTCAGCGGTGGGATTCCTGCGCGCGCCGGTTGCCTACGAGATCGTGCGCAGCTATCACGTGCGCCTCGACAGCTTCGATGCCGGTGCGGTCGGGACGATGCTCGGCGCGATGGAAACGGAAGCGCGTGCCGTGGTCCGCGAGGGCGCAGCCGGCGCGCCGATGCAGGTGCGCCGCGTCGCGTTCATGCGGTACGTCGGGCAAGGGCACGAGATCGCCGTCGATACGCCCAGCGGCGACGATCCGGCGGCCTGTGCCCAGATCCTCGGCGAGCGTTTCGCCACTGCGTACACGCGACTTTTCAACCGCACCATTCCCGGCGCGCCGGTCGAGATCCTCAGCTGGTCGGTGAACGTCAGCGCACACAGCGGTGCGGCGTGCGCCAGTGTCCGCGCACCGGATTGCCCGGCTGCGGCGGTGGCTGAAGGCGAACGCGAATATTTCGACGGACACAGCGGCGCGCGCATACCGGTGCCGGTGTACCGGCGCGAAACGCTGGGGCGCGATGCGCGCGTGAGCGGGCCCGCGCTGATCGTCGAGCGCGAAACCACTACTTTCGTGACGGCCACCTTCGATGCCGAAATCGATCGCCACGGCAACATCGTTCTGCAACGCAAGCAGCAACAGCAATCCGGAGACCGCACATGAACACGTACGACCCGCTGCAAACCATCGAATTGCAGACCATGTGGCATCGCCTGATCGCGATTGTCGAGGAACAGGCGCAAACGTTGTTGCGCACGGCGTTTAGTCCGATCGTCCGGGAGTGCGGAGATCTGTCGGCCGGCGTATTCGACACGCAGGGACGCATGCTCGCGCAGGCGGTGACCGGCGCACCGGGTCACGTCAACACGATGGCCGAATCGGTGCAGCACTTCCTGCGCCGCTATCCCCTCGGCACGATGCGGCCCGGCGACGTATTCCTGACCAATGATCCCTGGATGGGCACCGGGCACCTGAACGACTTCGTCATGGTGACCCCGTGCTTCCGCGAGGGGGAGGCGGTGGCGCTTTTCTGCGCGACGAGCCACATCATGGATATCGGTGGCCTCGGCTTCGGTCCGGATGCGCTGGACGTCTACATGGAAGGCCTGTATATCCCGCCGCTCAGGCTGTTCGACGGCGGCGAACTGAACAGCACGCTGATGGAGATGATCTGCGGCAATACGCGCCAGCCGATGGAGACCGAGGGCGACACATACGCGCTTGCCGCGTGCAATGCAGTGGGTGCAAAGCGGCTCGTCGAAATGATGGATGAGTTTGGCCTGGCGTCGCTGGACGCGCCCGGGCAGTTCATCCTGGAGCGCTCGCGCGAGGCCATGCTCGAACAGGTCCGCAAGCTGCCGAAAGGCACGTGGCACAACGTGATGACCGTCGACGGCTATGGTTCGCCGATCGAGATTCATGCCGCGCTGACGGTTTCCGATCACGGCATTCATGTGGATTACGAGGGCAGCTCGGCGCAGTCGGCGCGCGGAATCAATGTGCCGGTCAGCTATGCCACCGCCTATTCGCTGTTTGGTCTGGCATGCGCGGTATCCGGCAGCATTCCCAACAATTCCGGTTCGCTGTCGGTATTCACGGTGGCGGCGCCGCCCGGCAGCATCCTCAATGCCGCGCGGCCGGCCCCCGTGTCGACCCGCCACGTGCTTGGACAAATGCTGCCTGACGTGGTGTTCGGCTGCCTGCGCCAGATCATGCCCGGGCGTGTGCCGGCCGAAGGCACGGCAGCCGTGTGGCTGATCACGCTGCGTGGCGAAACGCCGGACGTCGCCGCAGGCACATACGGCTTCACGCTCGGCTTCACCAGCAACGGCGGCACCGGCGCACGCGAAGCGCGCGACGGTCTCTCGGCGACTGCATTTCCGACGAGCCTCGCCTGCACGCCTGTGGAGATCGCCGAAACACAGACGCCGCTCGTGTTCTGGCGCAAGGAGCTGCGCGAAGGCTCAGGCGGAGCGGGCAGGACGCGCGGCGGACTGGGGCAGATCATCGAAATCGAGTCCGCGTGCGAGAAACGCTTCGAGATCCTCGCGTCGTTCGACCGGATCGATTTCCCGCCACGCGGCCACGACGGCGGCCACGACGGCGCGGCGGGATTCGTCGGCCTGCGCTCCGGCGAGCGGCTGAAGGGTAAGGGCGCGCAAAGCGTGGCCGCGGGCGAACGGCTCGTCATCATGACGCCGGGCGGCGCGGGCCGCGGCGATCCGCGCGAACGGGACCCTCTGCACGTGCGTTTCGATGTCGCCAGCGGGCTGGTGTCGTCGCGCGATTCGGAAGCGATATACGGCACAACCTGAGCAGCCTGGGCTGGCGGCACGGCGCGGCGCCTATGCGCGAGGCGCACAGCGCCACCAGACGGGAGCAAAAGGCAGTGCACGCAGCTTTATTGATATGTCATCCTGAACGAGAGGGTTGGGAAATGAGAAACGACAGAGAAGTAGCGAAACCTGATGCGGGCGCCCGGCTGGAACGGTTGCCGATGAGCCGTTACCAATATCTGCTATTCGCGGTCGTGGCGACCGCGTTCCTGTTCGACACGGCGGATACCGCGGCGCTCGCCTACATGCTCGGCACGATCAAGGCGGAACTCGGGCTGAGCGTGGCCGAGGCCGGCGTGCTCGCCAGCGCGAGTCTGCTTGGCATGTTTTTCGGTGCCGGCATTGCGGGCATTCTGGCCGACCGCTTTGGCCGCAAGCCGATCTTCCAGTTCAGCATGCTGCTGTGGGGGCTGGGCAGCCTGTTGTGCGGTCTGTCGACGACCTATACCGGCTTGCTCAATGCGCGGCTCCTGCTCGGTGTCGGCATGGGCATGGAACTGCCCATCGCGCTCGCGCTGATCGCCGAGTATCTGCCGACCCATCTGCGCGGCCGCTTCACCGCGATTCTCGAAGGTTTCCTGCCGGTCGGCTTCATCGGGGTCGGGATTCTGGTCTATTTCCTGATGCCGCTCGTGGGCTGGCGGGGCGTGTTCCTGGTGCTCGCCGTGCCCGCGCTCTTCCTGTTCGTGGTCCGCCGCATGGTGCCGGAATCGCCGCGCTGGCTGGAAGCGGCTGGACGCCTCGACGAGGCGGAAGACGTGATGGCGCTCATCGAATCGAAGGTGATGCGCGCAGCGGGCCTGCTCAGGCTGCCGGAGCCGGTGATCGGCGTCGTGACGCTGGAGGCGGACACGCGGCACCGGTGGCTGTCGGCGCTCGGCGATCTCTGGCATCCCGATTACCGCCAGCGCACGCTGATGCTGTGGATCGTCTGGTTCCTGACGCTACTCGGGTTCTACGGTCTTACGTCGTGGCTCGCTTCGCTGTTGCAGCAGGCGGGCTATGCGGCGACGAAATCGATCTTCTATACGGTGCTTATCTCGTGTGCCGGGATTCCCGGTTTCATGGCGGCGGCATACGCGCTCGAACGCTGGGGTCGCAAACCGACCGCGATAGCCTATCTCCTCGGCAGCGCGGCAGGGGCGTTCGTGTACGGCCAATGCATCAGCCATCGCGCGGATCTCGCGCTCCTGATCGCCGCGGGACTGGCGATGCAGTTTTTCGTTTTCGGCATGTGGTCGGTCATCTATGCGTACACGCCGGAACTGTACCCGACGCGATCGCGCGGAACCGGATCGAGCATGGCGTCGGCGATCGGGCGGATCGGTTCGATCATCGGCCCGTCCGGCATCGCGTTGATGCTGCCGCTGACGGGCCCATCAGGCGCCTTCGCGATCGGCGCAGGCTGCTTCGCGCTGGCGGCCGGCACGATTGCGCTGCTCGGCCCGGAGACGAGAGGCGTGACGTTGAACTGAGCGAAGAGGCGCGGGGCCGGCAAGAAAGGCAACCGCCGCCGCCCCACCCGGGGATTGGCGGGCCGGGTTGG
>NZ_CAJQZB010000060.1:0-21774 GCF_907164545.1 Paraburkholderia gardini
AAGAAAGGCGCTTCGACAACTCATCTTTTCCCGGTGTGTCATCGTTGGGGAATGGCAACCCATGAAGTGTCGCCCCCGCACTTCACCCGGCATCGGTCCCCGCGCGATTCCATCTCGCGCGCGTCCAGTGCAAGTGACAAAGCCGTCATTCACCCGACTCCACGCTTCGCGTGTCGCCGAAGGGTTCACCGCCCTCTCCGCTTTTGTTGTTTCCGGTTTGCGTGATCTTTTGGGTGTCCGCGCTCAAGCGGCGTCGCGGGTTGCCAGCCGGACCCTTCCGCGACGCACGCAGTGCGAAGCGGGATGGATGAGCCCTTTGTCACGGACGATTGTTTTGCGAGGAGTGGTCTCGTGCGCGGGCCTAAGTGGTTCTGGCGCGATGCCGACACTTCATGGGTTGCCATTCCCCGCGTGTGACACACCTGGAAAAGATGAGTTGTCGAAGCGCCTTTCTTTTGCCTACTTTTCTTTGGCAAGGCAAAGAAAAGTAGGTGCCGCCCCGCACAGGGGCAACGCCAATAGACCGACGCGAATACAAGGAAAGGCCAACAAAAAACCTGACCAGAAAACGAAAAACCAGAAAACAAAAAACCAGAACGGTGCGGCAATCATAACCGCGCTCCTGGTCGTAGCGCTCTCAGCCATTCTGGTCTCCGGCATGCTCTGGCGCCAGCAAGTACAAATCCGAAGGATCGAAAACCAGCGATTACTGGCCCAGGCCCAGTGGGTATCCCGTGGCGCGCTCGACTGGACGCGCCTCATCCTCCGTTCGGAAGGTGACACTTCCGCCGGTATCACCTACCTCGGCGGCATCTGGGGCGTACCCATCGCCAAAACACGTCTGTCGGATTTCCTCGGCCAGATCGGTGAAGTGCGCGCGGCCCAGGGCGCGGACACGTATCTGTCCGGCTCCATCGAAGACGCCCAGGCAAAATTCAACCTGCGAAACCTCGTCTCGAGCCCGGCGCCCGGCGCGCTGCAACTGAACATCGAACAGATCCAGTCGTTCCAGCGCCTCCTCGCGCTCCTCGGCGTCGACGGCCAGCTCGCAAAGAACACCGCCGTCCAGCTGCGCGCCAGCCTCGGTCAGTCCGCCACCCGCTTCCAGACGCCATCGACCACCCCCACCGCAACGTCCCAAAACGCCCCGCAGCAAGGCGGCATCACCGGCAACAGCAACTTCACCGATCAACCCGGCCTCGCCGACAGCAATGACAACTCCGCCGTCGCCCCGCTTCAGATGACAAGCGTCGATTCGCTGCTCGACATCCCCGGCTTCACGCGCGAAACGGTCGAGCGCCTGCGCCCGTTCGTCACCGTTCTGCCAACCACATCGGCCATCAACATGAACACCGCCCCCGCCGAGGTAATCGCAGCCGTCGTGCCGGGGATGAGCCTCTCGAGCGCGCAGGCGTTCGTCGCGCGTCGCGAGACGGTGTTCTTTCGTAACGTCGGCGACGTGCAGCTTGCGTTGCGCGGCGCAGGCGTGCAGCTTGCGGTGTATGACCCGAACATGCTCGACGTCAATACGAACTACTTCTTGATCCACGGACGCGTTCAGCACGAACGCGCGGAAGTGGACCGCACCACGCTCGTCTATCGCGATCCAATGACTCACACTACGCGTATCGTGCGTGGACGCGACCAGCTATGAATAATCGGAGAGACTGACCTTTGAGCACCCTGATCGTCCTGTTGCCGCCGCGTGACCCGGCGGTGCCTTCGCAGGAATGGCAACTACCGGACATGCCGTTCCTGCTGCTCGACAAGGCAGGTCGCACGCAGCGCGCCGGCCGCTCGGCGCTCGCGCTGCTGCCGCGCGCGTCGTCGACCGTGCTGATGGTCGCCGCCCGCGATCTCCTGATGCTCGCCGCGACGGTGCCGCCGCTCAAAGGCCCGCGGCTGCGTCAGGCACTGCCGAACGTCATCGAGGATCAACTGATCCAGGACCCGCAAACCTGTCACATCGCCCTCGATCCGCAACCGCTCGCAGCCGGACGCCATCTGCTCGCGATCGTCGATCGCGGCTGGTTCCGGTTTGTCGTCGAAGGCTTTCAGGCCGCAGGGCACCGCAACCTGCGCGCCGTGCCCGTCACACGCTGTCTGCCGCCAGCCGTTGCGGCCGAAACGGCAGACGCGCTCGAAGAAGCAGTCGCGCTCGCCAACGCCGATGCCGCCTCGACCCGCGTGGCACCCGGCACAACCGGCGCAACCGGTGCAACGCCCGCCACCGTGCCGGCAGCGACGCCCATCGTCGCCGCGGTGCTGGGCCGCGTCGTCCCGACTGCGCCCGCGTTGCTGCTCGAACCGGCACTCGATCACGCAACGCCGCGCGTCGAACTCGCAATCGTTCGAGGCACGCAAGGCGAAGGTCTGGCGGTGCCCGCCACAGCCGTTCCCGCGACGCTCGGCGCGCTCGCCGGTGCCGCGCCCGTCACGCTTTACGCGCTCACCGATCTGCCCGGCAACGAGCCGCGTCTCACGTCGAATGCCGCGCTCGTGAGCGGCGCGCAGCCGCTCACGTTCGAGGCGCTCGCGCGCCGCGCGCCCGAATGCCGTTTCGATCTGTGCCAGTTCGAGTTCGCGTCGCAGCCGTGGCGCCTCGATCGCGCGACGCTGCGTCATCTGCGCGTGCCGCTACTGCTCGCGGTTGCGTCGCTCGTGGTCGCGATCATTGGCGCCAATGTGCAGTGGATAATGCTCGCGCGCGAACGCGACAACATCAATGCGCAGATGACCGAGCTGCTCCTCAATGCGTTCCCGAAGACGACCGTCGTGCTCGACGCGCCCGACCAGATGTCGCGCCAGTTGCAGCAGTTGCGTGTTGCCGCGGGCGAACTCTCTCCGGACGATTTTCTTTCGATAGCGGATCGCCTCGCGCGCTCGCTTGGCAGCATTCCGGTGAACGGCATCGCCGCGCTCGACTATCACGACCGGCGTCTCGACGTGACGTTCAAACCTGAAGTGAAGGTCGACGCCGATCTCGGCAAACGCCTCGCGCGCAACGGCCTGAACGGTGCGATCGACAGCAGCACCGGCAAGTGGACCATCAGGAACGGACAATGAACACAGTACTGGCGGATACCTGGGCCGGATTCTGGGACGCGCGCACGATGCGCGAAAAGACGCTGCTGACGTGGGGCGGCGCGGCGATTGCCGTCGTGCTCGCGTGGTCGGTGCTATGGGTGCCGGCGCAGGAAGGCCGCGCGCATCTGCGTGAGACGCTGCCCACGATGCGTAGCCAGCTCGCGCGGATGACGGCGCAGGCCAACGACGCGCGTGCGCTGTCGGCGGCCGCGCAAGGTGTCGCGCCAACGGGCGGCGCGCTGAAAGATGCGCTCAGTGCCTCGCTGACCAATCACGGGCTTGCGGCGACGCAGGTGCAGGTGATCGGCAACGCGGTGCAGATCCAGTTGAAGAACGCGTCATTCCCGGCGTGGACGGCCTGGCTCGACGACGCGCGCAAGCAGTTCAAGGTGCAGGTCGCCGAGGCGCACGTGAGCGCGCTGAAGGACGACGGACAGGTCGACCTGACGGCCTCGCTCCAGCCTTCGACTGTCAAATGAGCGTTCACCGATGAACTTCTGGATGCGCCGGATGCGCGCGGTGGTGCCGTGGGTGCTGGTTGCCGTGCTGTCGAACGTTGCCGTGCTGCTGGTACTGCTGCCCGCCGCGTGGGTCACGCCGCAATTCGCCAGCGCGACGCGTGGCCACGTGAATCTCGTCGACCCGGCGGGTTCGCTCTGGAACGGCTCGGCCACGCTGATGCTCGCCGCGGGCGACGACCCCTCGGGCGCGACGCTGCTGCCTGGCCGCATCGAGTGGCACACGGCGTTCTGGCCGCTGTTCACGGGCCGCGTGCGCATGCGGATGCGTCAGACCGAAGCGATGCCCGATGCGATCACGCTCGACGCCACGATGCGTGGCGCGACGGTGACGGGCGGCAGCATCGCGGTGCCGGCCTCGCTGCTTGCGGGCCTCGGCGCGCCGTTCAACACACTCGATCTGCACGGCGACGTGCGCCTCGCGTGGACCGACTGGCGCACGCTTGGCAGTGAGGCGTTCGGCCAGCTCAACGTCACGCTCGGTGAGATGAGCTCGCGGGTGTCGCCGGTGAAGCCGCTCGGTTCGTACCGGGTGGCCGTGCAGGCGGTGGGCGCGAGTTCGACGGTCGATCTGTCGACACTGAAAGGCCCGTTGATGCTCGCCGGTCACGGCACGGTGCAGCAGGCACACACGTCGTTTCAGGGCACGGCCAGCGCGGCGCCCGAGCAGCGCGACAACCTCGCCGGACTCCTGAATCTGCTCGGCCGGCGAACCGGCCCGGATACGGTGGCGCTGAGTTTCGCGCATTGAGCGGCCCGAGGGTCGCATGAAGCAAGCTGGCCCGGTTGCCTACTTCTGCGCGACGACGGGCTGTTGCACGGCGCTTTCGCCTGCTCCCTTACCTTGTGCCGGCGCGGTTGCCGCGACCGGTGCTGAAGCGGCGGGTGCCGCGGCGGGCGCGCTCACGCTGCCCGTTTCGCGATCCATCTGCGCGACGTCCCAGCCGCCGCCGAGCGCCTTCACCAGTCCGACCGACGACACCATCCGCTGACCTGCGATGCTCGCCAGCTTCTGCTCGGCGGTGAACGCCGTGGTCTGCGCGGTCAGCACGTTGACGTAGCCCACGGTGCCGGCCTTGTACTCGTTCTCGACGATGTCGCGCGCCTGGCGGGCCGAATCGACGGCCTGCTGCTGAACCACGATTTCCCGCTCGAGAATGCGCAGTGACGCGAGGTTGTCCTCGACGTCCTGGAACGCGGCGAGCACGGTTTGCCGGTAGACGGCGACGTTCTGGTCGTAGGTCGCACGCGCGGCATCGGTCTGCGCGCTGCGCAGGCCCGCGTCGAAGATCGTCGCGGCGAGTTGCGGGCCGAGCGTCCAGAATCGCGACGGCGCCGTCAGCAGTTGCGAAAGCACCGAGCTTTCGAAGCCGCCGCTCGCCGTCAGCGTCAGTGTCGGGAAAAACGCCGAAATGGCCACGCCAATCTGTTCGTTGGCGGCGGCCGCCTTGCGCTCCGCCGAAGCGATATCCGGCCGGCGTTCGAGCAGCGCCGAAGGCATCTGCGCGGGGACGGCAGGCGGCGTCGCGTCGAGCGGCGAAGGCGGGATCGCGAACGTCGAAGCCGGCTCGCCGACCAGCACGGCGATCGCGTGCTCGTCCTGCGCGCGCGCGACGCCGTTGTCGATCGCCGCGGCCTGCGCGGACTGCAGTTGCGTCTGCGCCTGGATGACATCCGAACGCGCGACGACGCCCTGCCGGTACTGGTTCTGCGTCAGTTGCAGCGAGCGGGTGTAGGCGGCGACGGTGTCGTCGAGCAACTTCTGCGTGGCATCGAGCGAGCGCAGCGAGAAATACGTCTGCGCGAGCGTGGCCTGCGCGGAGAGACGCGCGTTGGCGAGATCGGCTGCGGCGCCTTGCTGCCCGGCTTCCTGCGAATTCACCGAGCGGCTTACCTGGCCCCAGAGATCCGGTTCCCAGGACGCATCGAGCCCGAGGTTGTAGCTGTTGCTGATCGAACCGGAACTGCTGAGGCCGATGGACGTACCGTTCGAACCCGTTACCGAACTCGTCGAACTGCGCGATGGCGTGCGTTGCCGCGTGCCGCCCGCCGATGCGCTGATGACCGGGAAGTATGCCGCCCTTGCCTCGCCGACGAGCGCGCGCGCCTGACGATAAGCCGCGGCGAACTGCGCGACGGTCTGGTTCGACTGGTTGAGTTTTTCTTCGAGCGCGTTCAGCTGCGGATCGTTGTAGATCGCCCACCACGTGCCGCGATCGGCCTGGTCGGCCGGTTGCGCGACTTTCCAGCCCTCGGCTGCTTCCTTGTACGACGCGGGCACCTGGACGGCAGGTCGCTTGTAGTCAGGGCCAACCGCGCAGCCCGCGAGCGCGAGCGCGAGCATCGCGCAAGCGCCGGCTAGCGTCAGGACGCGGGGCGCGACCGCAGGCGGGCGCGTGGTCTGTTCAAACTGCATGCAATGAGTTCCTTTCGATCCGGCCCGCCGCACAACGGAATGCGCCACGCGACCGCCATGACTGGCCGAAGCGCGACAGCGCGGCGCACCGGGATGGTAGCGCACGCGTTGCATAAGACGTGGAAAACTGAAAGGGTAATGCGGCGGACGTCGAAGGTGTGTTACTGACGGTTTCGGCGCGGTTACACCGCGTTACCGCCGATGCGCTGCGCGGCGCCAGATGGCGAGGCGCTTAAGTGCGCGAATCGCAGGTCTGGCGTGCCTGTTTGCCGGCCGCGGCACGGCACGGCGGCGCATCGCAGCGCGTCTGGCAGAGATTTGCGCTCGACGGCGCGGTGGCAACCGGCTTGCCGGCCTGGTCCGAACCCGAAGCCAGCTGGCCGGTGGGCGCAACCGCGGCGCGATCGCGAACGGCGCGCCGGTGATCGATCCATGCAAAGACCATTACCGCAACCGACCCACCCGGCAACACGAACATGACCACGTACAGCGCCAGCTTCCACCAGCGGTTGGGCCCCTGGAAAGTCTGGAGCGCGGAACCGGTCAGGGAGCGGCTCAGGCCGCCAAGGGTGTTTTTCAGGTACAGCATTGCAGGCAATCCTCAGTGCAGCGGCACATGCCGGTGCGGTTCAATCGGTCAGAACATGGTCTCGTGATGGCGCAGGTCGCGCTTAACTCATTGCCTGTCATAATATTGACTATGCAATTAAATTTCAACATACTTTGGGCCTTGTCCGATTGACTGTTGTTTTTTTGTTGCAGCGCGCCATCGCGGATAGTCCTTTGCGCTGTCTGCCCAGGCAGATAGAATCCCGCTTCAATGAAATCGACGTTTCCGGCGGCACGCAATGATTGATGGACCTGACGACAGCAAGGAGATGCGCCTTGAAGCGAGTCTTGGCTATTACCTGTCGAAAGCGCGCAACGTGCTTGCCCAGCGGATGGACCGGGCGGTCGGACCGCTTGGGCTCACGTCGTCGCAGATTGGCGTGATCCTGCTGTTGTCGTGCGGGCGGGCGCATACGCCGTACGAGCTGTCACGGGCGATGTCCTACGACAGCGGCTCGATGACACGCATGCTGGACCGGCTCGAAAAGAAGGGTTTCATCGCGCGGAGCCGCAGCGATGCGGACCGCCGGATGGTTGAACTGGAGTTGACGTCCGAAGGCAAGGAAGCGGCACGCGTGCTGCCGGAGATCGGATCGGCTGTGCTCGACGAGCAGTTACGGGGTTTTTCGGAGAACGATCTGGCGACGCTCGTCAGCCTGCTCGAGCGCTTCATCCAGAACGGCCCGGCGGTGGACGAATAAAGAGAAGGCGCCTTGAGGCGCCTGTTTTTTGGGCATTTATCTGTCTGGGCAGAGAATGTCGGAGCATGCAAGGAGCGCCCTGGACGTGCTCCGAACGCTTTCATAAGCATGCCGCGACAAGCTTTTCCCGCAGGCAAAGGAGATTGCGACAATGTCAGCTTCCGCTACGACCACCGCCGACGGGCCGATGCAACCGGCCCAACCGGCCCAGCCCGCGCCGCTCGCCGGCGGCGCGCTCGCCTTGCTGACGCTCGGCCTCGCGCTTGGCACGTTCATGGAAGTGCTCGATACCTCCATTGCCAACGTCGCGGTGCCGACCATTTCCGGCAGCCTCGGCGTGGCGACGAGTGAAGGCACATGGGTGATTTCGTCGTATTCGGTGGCGTCGGCGATTGCGGTGCCGCTGACCGGCTGGCTCGCGCGGCGCGTCGGCGAGGTGCGCCTTTTCACGCTTTCCGTGCTCCTGTTCACGATTGCCTCGGCGATGTGCGGCCTTGCGCACAATTTCGAATCGCTGATCGCGTTCCGGCTGGTCCAGGGGCTCGTGTCGGGTCCGATGGTGCCGTTGTCGCAGACCATCCTGATGCGCTCGTATCGGCCCGAAAAACGCGGGCTTGCGCTGGGCCTGTGGGCGATGACCGTGATCGTCGCGCCGATCTTCGGCCCGGTGATGGGCGGCTGGATCACCGACAACTACACGTGGCCGTGGATCTTCTATATCAACGTGCCGATCGGGCTCTTCTCGGCGGTGTGCGCGTTTTTCCTGCTGCGCGGCCGCGAAACGAAGACGACGCGGCAGCGCATCGACGCCGTCGGGCTCACGCTGCTCGTGATCGGCGTGTCGTGTCTGCAGATGGTGCTCGACCTCGGCAAGGATCGCGACTGGTTCAATTCGACCTTCATCGTCACGCTCGGGCTCATCGCGGTGGTGTCGATCGCGTTCATGCTCGTGTGGGAGATGACGGAGAAGGAGCCCGTCATCGATCTCTCGCTCTTCAAGGACCGCAACTTCGCGCTGGGCGTGCTGATCATCTCGTTCGGCTTCATGGCGTTCTTCGGCTCGGTCGTGATCTTTCCGCTCTGGCTGCAGACGGTGATGGGCTACACGGCGGGCCTTGCGGGTCTCGCGACGGCGCCTGTCGGTTTGCTGGCGCTCGTGCTGTCGCCGCTCATCGGGCGAAACATGCACCGGCTCGATTTGCGGATGGTGGCGAGCTTCGCGTTTTGCGTATTCGCGTTCGTGTCGCTGTGGAACTCGACTTTCACGCTCGACGTGCCGTTCAGCCACGTGATCTGGCCGCGTCTCGTGCAGGGCATCGGCGTCGCGTGCTTCTTCGTGCCGATGACGACGATCACGTTATCGAGCGTGTCCGACGAGCGTCTCGCGAGCGCGTCGGGCCTGTCGAATTTCTTCCGGACGCTCTCAGGCGCGATCGGCACCGCGGTCAGCACGACGTACTGGGAAAACGACGCGATCTATCACCACGCGGTGCTGTCGGAGTCGGTCAACGCCTATTCGTCGAATACGACGGCGTATAGCAACGCGTTGTCGAGCTTGGGCATCGCCGGCCAGAGCATCACGGCGCAGATCAACCAGATCGTCACGCAGCAGGGCTACATGATGGCGACCAACGACTTCTTCCGGATCTCGTGCGTCGGTTTTGTGGTGCTCGCGGGCCTCGTGTGGATCACGAAGCCAAGGAAAGGCGCGTCGCCGTCGATGGGACACTAACGGTATCGCTTTGCGACGCCTGGCTCACTGCGTCACGGGCCCGCCGGTCGGCGCATGAGTGGACTGGAGCGGTCCGGTTTCAAGCTGCATCGCGGCGGCGGGCGCCGAAGCGGGTTGTTGTCCTGCCGGGCTCACGCTTGCCGCGCTGCCGCGCACGAAACGCTTGAAATCGGCGCCGGCTTCCCACGGGTTCGGCTGGCAACCCATCGCGCTGTCGCAATGCGCGGCGAAACCGATCGTCGCGGTACCGTCCTTGTTCTCCGTCTTCGTGATCTGGTAGGCGAGCGCCCGTTTGCCGCCATCCGGGCCAGCGGTCTGGATGAGCGTATCGCTGACCGATTGCAGCGCGTAACTCGATACCTGTGTAACCCACGCCTGTGCCCGCTTCCACCACATATCGCATTCGGTCCTGTTCGCACAGGTAAGCGGTGCGGTTGCGATCTGCAACGTGTCGGGATCGACCTGGCCGCTGGACGAGCAGCCTGCGGCGAGCGCGCAAAGGACAGCCAGAAGAGCTTTCTTCATCGCAATCCACCCCCCATCGGTTGAGCCGCGCAAGGTGACAGACGTCAAGTCACGCGGCGGCTCACTTCATGTCATGAAGGTTTGACCGGGAGCGGTCAAGGTCGTTTCATGCGCGCGCTGCGCGCTGCACTCACACGCTGAAGCGGTTCAACGTGTACGCGCGATATGCGGCGACGAAGGCGTCGAACGAACCCACTTCTTCACGTTCGAGTTTCGCCTGTTCTTCCAGTGATTTCGCGGCCAGCGCGGCGAACGCCTGAGCCTCGCCGGCGGGCAACGGACGCGCATGAAAAGCCGCCGCATGCGCGGCGCCTTGCGCGAGACCGAATTGCAGGAAGCTCTGTTTCTGGTCGCGCATGGTTTGCAGCACGCGCGCCGATGGCGTGAGCGACACGTCGGCAAGCTTCGCGCGTTGCGCGGCGACTGCGCGTGCATGTACGTCGTCGCCGCGGATCGTGTCCAGGGCGGCGGCGGCAGCATCGATCTTCCCGAACAACTCGTTCGCCCAGTCGAGCATCGGAACCGTCTTGCCGTCGCGCGTCAGTTCGAGCGCGGGCTTGCGGCCTTCCATCGTGACGCGGCCAAAGTTCCGGTTCGCTTCCGCGTAGGCGTCAGGCGGCAGCGCGGCGCTGTCGTCGAGCGCGCAGACGAGCAGATAGGCGTCGAGAAAACGCGCCGTTTCCAGCGAAATGCCGATCGGCTCGAACGGATCGATGTCCATGCAGCGCACTTCGACGTATTGCACACCGCGTGCGGCCAGTGCATGCAACGGCCGCTCGCCGGGATATGTGACGCGCTTCGGACGGATCGTCGAGTAGAACTCGTTTTCGATCTGCAGGACGTTCGTATTGATCTGCACCCACTCGCCGTCGCGCTGCGTGCCGATCGCTTCGTACGGCGGATACGGCTGGCTGACCGCCTTCGCGAGCGCGTCGAGGTAGCCGGGCAGCGTGTCGTAGTCGGCGTGCAGCGCGGCCTGCGCGGTCGTGTTCGAATAGCCGAGATCGCTCATCCGCAGGCTCGTCGCGTACGGGCGATACAGCGTGTCGACGTCGAAGGTGTCGAGCGTGTGCGCGCGCTCGCGCAAAAAGCGCCGGTCGAGCGCCGGCGAAGCGCCGAACAGGTACATCAGCAGCCAGTTCGTGCGGCGGAAATTGCGGATCAGCGCGAGATAACGTTCCGACTGGAAGTCGACCGGATTGGCTGTCGACTGTTGGTCGGCGTGCAGCAATCGCCACACTTCTTCGTTCAGCGAATAGTTGTAGTGAATGCCCGCGATGCATTGCATCGTGCGGCCATAGCGCAGCGCGAGACCGACGCGATATACGTACTTCAGCTTGCCGATATTCGACGTGCCGTAATGCGCGATCGGGATTTCGTCGTCGGCGGGCAGCACGCCTGGCATCGAGTTGTTCCACAGGATCTCGTCGCCGAGTTCAGCGTAGACGAATCGATGCAGTTCATCGAGCTTTTCAAGCGTGATGCTGGCGTCTTTCTCGGCCGGCGTGATCAGTTCGATCAGCGCTTCTGAATAATCGGTGGTCAGCGACGGGTGCGTGAGCGCCGAGCCCAGCACGCGTGGGTGTGGCGTCATCGCGAGATGACCGTCCTGCGTCACGCGCAGGCTTTCTTTTTCGATGCCGCGCAGACCGGTCGTCAGCGCGTCGCGCTGCGGGCCGGAGGTCAGCACGGACAGGCGGTGCGAAAGAGCGTCGGTCGTGCGGATGGGAGTCGTGTTGGGCATTGATGCAGGTCGTGCGCTGTCGGTGCGGTGTGCTACCGGCAACGATCAGCGGAATTTTCGGTAGCGGGCACTTTAACATCTCGCCACGACGGCTGCTTGTGGCCACTCTGGCGGTGCTTTCAGCGTATTCGGGACTTCCCTGGCACTGCGTTTTTTCGCTTTTGCCGTGCCGCCGGGCGGTTCGTCCTGCGGTCCATTCGTTCTACTCCCTGACCGCTTGACCCTGCATCAATTCCCTAGCCTCCGCGTGCGCCCTGTGCGCGGTCGGCGACTTCGTTCCACAGATGCATTGCCGCATACGCTCGCCACGGGCGCCAGGCTTCGGTGCGCGCGCGTTGCTGCGCCGGACGCACGAGCGCCGGGTCGCGCGCGGCGATCGCCTGCATCAGCACCAGATCGAGTGCCGGCCACGCGTCGGCGTCGCGCCACGCGCGCATCGCGACGTATTCGACAGTCCATGGCCCGATTCCCGGTAGCGCGAGCAGTGCCGCACGCATCGTATTGGGGTCGTCGATCCCGGCGCCGTCGACCGGCACCGCGCCCGACGCCACGGCCTGGGCAAAGCCCTGCAATGCGGCGATGCGCTTGCCGGGCATGCCGATCTGCGCGAGATCGACGGCCGCAAGTGCCGCCGGCGTCGGAAAGCGCCACGCAGTGCCTTCGTGCGCATGATCTTCGATGCGCTGGCCGGCGCGCTGCACGAGCCGGCCGATGATCGTGGTGGCGGCTTTCACGCTGACCTGCTGGCCGACGATGGCCCGTACGACCAGCTCGAAACCGGACCACGCGCCGGGCACACGCAGACCGGGCGACGCGTCGACGAGCGGCGCGAGCCACGGGTCGCCGGCGAAATGCGCGCGGATCGCGGCCGGGTCGGCGTGCAGGTCGAACATCCGTGCGATCGGCGCTGCGAGCGCGCCGGCGTGCTGCCCGACGGCACCTTCGAGGCTCGCGAGAATGCAGCGCTTCTTCGGATGAAGGCGGACGGTGAGCGTGCCGCTGTCGCCGGCCCACTCGATGGCGCGCCGGTACGCACCATCTTCGACCGCTTCGACGCCAGGCGTCGCGCGCCCCGCGAAAAAGCGCAGGACACGCGGCCAGTCGAAGGGTGGCTTGAACGGCAGTTCAAGCGTGACAGCGGCAAGCGAGGCGGATGTACTCAAGCGGCGTGATCCATATCGTGGGTTTCAGCGGGCGCGGATGAGCCGCCGACAATGTCCGCGCTGGCGTGGCGTGCTTCCGCGTCCAGCAGCGCAGCCTTGCGCGGCAGACCCCAGCGATAGCCGGCGAGCGCGCCGCCCTTCTGCACGACCCGGTGGCAGGGAATCGCGAGCGCCACCGGGTTGGTCGCGCAGGCGCTGGCCACGGCGCGCACCGCGCGTGGCGAGCCGACCGCTTCGGCGATGTCGGAGTAGCTGCGCGTCTCGCCATACGGAATGCGCCGCAGGGCGTCCCAAACCCGCAATTTAAACGCAGTCGAGGCAATGTCGAGCGGCAGATCGACCTCCTGCCGGCTGCCGCGCAGATACGCGTCGATCTGCGCGATGAACGGCATCAGCGGACCGGCTTCGTCGCGGAGTTCGGCATTGGCGAATTCGACGCGCAGTTCGTCGACGAGCGGCCCCGCATCGTCACCGAAAGCGATCTTGCAGATGCCTTTTTCCGTGGCGGCCACCAGCACGAAGCCGAGCGACGTCGGCGCACTGGCGTAGCGCACGACGAGCCCCGCCCCCTTGCGACGGTACGCCGAAGGCGCCATGCCGAGTTCGGTGGGCGCGGTGTCGTACATGCGCGATGGCGAGCCGAAGCCGGCGTCGACCGTGGCGCGCGTGACGTCTTCGCCTCGCCGTAGCGCGTCGCGCAGCGCGGCGCCGCGTTGGGCGGCCTGATACTCGCGCGGTGACACGCCCATGACGCGCTTGAAAAGGCGCTGCAGATGAAACGGGCTGACGTGTACGGCTTCGCCCAGTTGCGCGAGCGTGACGCGCTGCTGTGGATCGGCGTCGAGCGCCGCGCACGCGCGGTTCACGATCTCGATGTCGCGTGGCAGACGGCCGGGCTGGCAGCGCTTGCAGTCGCGATAGCCGGCGGCGCGGGCGTCATCCGCCGTGTCGAAGAATTCGACGTTTTCGCGGTGCGGCGGCCGCGACGCACACGAAGGACGGCAGAAAACGCCCGTTGTGCGGACGGCGAAGAAAAACGCGCCGTCGGCATCGACGCTGCGTTCGGTGACGGCGGCCCAGCGCTTTGCGTCGGTGGACCAGGCGGTACGGAGGGTGTTCGAGGTGTTCATGACGTTCCCGGAAGGACGGTTTCGATGTTCACCAATGTAGTCGGCATCCCCTCACCCTACGCTCCGGTTCTTGCGCTGTCATTTCGGCCATTCGGCTAACGGACGGGGGTTTGCGCGATGCGCCATAAGTAATATGCGACAAATTGTCATTTCCTCGGGTTTTCCCTTAAAAAGTTATTGCATCGCACCAGGCCGTTGTGTATAGTTGTCTCTGTCTCCTCCATGTCTCCTCCTGATATGGATTCAGCCCGCTCCAATAGAGCGGGCTTTTTTTTGCCTGTTTTTTCTCTGGCGTTACGCCTGCCGGGCCGCGCCAACGGTCATTCAACTCCTTCTGGGGCTTCCGTTTCACGCGCGCCGTCTGCCTCTCCTACACTCTTAGACGACCATCCAGCGGGGTCCAGACCGGAACGAAGGAGAGATTCCCATGAAGTTTCATATTCGCGAGATCGACCATATCGTCATCAGGGTGCGCGATCCCGAGGCGATGACGCGTTTTTACTGCGACGTGCTCGGCTGCAACGTCGAGAAAGAGCAGCCGGACATCGGACTCACGCAGTTACGTGCCGGGCGATCGCTGATCGATTTGCTGAAAGTAGGCGGTCCGATCGACCGTCCGGAGAGCGGCTCGCCAGACGCGGGTCGCAATATGGACCACGTCTGCCTGCGCATCGAGCCGTTCGACGCCGATGCGCTCAGAGCCCATCTGGCCGCGCACGGCGTGCAGCCTGGCGAACAGGCGTTGCGATACGGCGCGGACGGTTACGGGCCTTCGCAGTATCTCTTCGACCCGGAAGGCAATATGGTCGAACTGAAAGGGCCACCCGAAGCGGCGCATTCCAACGCGCTCTAGGCAAGGCATCGGAAGAAACGGCGCGGCACGGAAATACGCGTCAGGCGCCGGCGGGCGCCTTCAGCACCGACCACTCGATCGGCACCGGGTCGGCGGTCGAACTGCCGAGCCACGCCGCGCCGTCCTGCACCGTGCATTGCAGCCGCATCGTCCGTTCGGCCAGGCTGCCGAGCGATGCCGCCACGCCTTCGCCAAGCGACCACACTGTCACGTTGCGCAGCCGTTCCACCTTGCTGCGCACGCCCTGCCACCAGATATCGGACGTGCGTCCCGCGTACGCGATCACAATCACGTCGTTCGCGCGGCCGCTTGCCTTCGCGATGCGGCGTTCGTCCGGCTGGCCGACGTCGATCCAGGTTTCGATGGCGCCCGTCAGGTCCTTTTGCCAGAGATCCGGCTCATCGGTATCCGAGAGGCCCTTGCAGAATTCAAGGCGTTCCTGCGCGAACAGCGCGAAGGCCGCGACACGGACCATCATCCGTTCGTCGGTTTCGGACGGATGGCGGGCGATCGTCAGCTGGTGATCGGCGTAATAGTGCCGGTCCATGTTGGCGATCTGGAGTTCAGCCTTGTAAATCGTCGATTTGATAGCCATGCAGCGTTTTCAGCCCGCTCGCACGGGCGATTCAAAATAAATAGGGATCAGACAGCGGACCGCCGGTTAGCGGGCCGCCGCGGCGTCGAACGGGCCGCCGTAAACATCCGCGGCGGCCGCGCGCAGCGCGCCGAGCACGACCGAAGCCGCGGGTGAAAGCAGATGCGACTGGCGCGTGATGATACCGAAAGCGTCCATCCGGTACGGCAGTTCAATCGGCAGACGCTTCAGCACGCCGTATTGCTGGTACTGCCGCGTGACTTCGTCGGGCAGCACGGCGAGCATGTCGCTTTGCAGAAGCAGGCTCGCGATCGCCAGAAAATTGTTCGTGTTCACCACGTTCTGCGGCGGATTCAGCCCGATCTGCGAAAACATCATGTCGAACCGGTGACGCAGCACGCTGCCCGGCGGATGCAGCACCCAGCCGGCATTCACGATACCGCGCAGCGTCAGCCCGGCTTCGCCTTCGAGCGGATGGCCGGGCCGCGCGACGACGCACAACGGCTCGTCGGCGAGCGGTTCGTAGTGGATCTCCGTCTTCAGCTGATTCTGCCGCTCCAGCACGCGACCGATCATGATATCGAGTTCGCCTTCGGCGACGCGCGGCAACATCACGTCCGACGTTTCGACCTGCACCCAGATCTGCAACCGCGGATATTGCGTCTTCACGCTCGCGATCGCCCGCGGCACCATCGTCGCGACCGCCGCCGCGATCACACCGATGCGCACCTGGCCGGCAAGTCCTTCGCGTAACGCCGATATTTCATCGTGCGCCTGACTGAGGTTCGACAGCACCATCCGGGCGTGGCGAATCATCACTTCGCCGTACAGCGTGGCGTGCATCCCGTGCGGGGTACGGTCGAAGAGGCTCACGCCGAGCATGTCCTCGAGTTCCTTCAGCAATCGCGATGCCGCGGGCTGCGTCATGCCCAGCACATCGGCGGCGCGGCGCACGTTGCCTTCTTCTTCCATCGCCGCGAGCAGCAGCAGCTGCCGCGTTTTCAGCCGCGCGCGCACAAACCAGTTCGAATAGCTGCGGGTCATCGCGTGTCTCGTTCCGTTGTCGTGTCATGCCGCGACGCGCTGGAAAATGCGTCGCAGCGGCGTGAATGCAGTTTTCGCTATACCAGAAACGATATCACGATGTCCCAAAAAGGGATTGGAAAGTTATTGCAGCGACTCATACCATTCGTGGACTTTCAGCGAACCGGCAGTGTGCATTGATGAATCGCGACTTTCTCGTTCCCCTCGTTTCGGGTCCATTCCGGCACTTCATCAACGGTGCGTGGGAATCGGGCGCGACGACCGGGCTTTCCCTGAATCCGTCCGATCTCGATGATCCGGTCGGCGAATATGCACGCGCCGACGCCCGTCAGACCGATGATGCGATCGAAGCAGCAAGCGCTGCGTTTCGTGAGTGGTCACTCACATCGATTCAGCGTCGCGCCGATGCGCTCGATGCGATCGGCAGCGAAATTCTCGCGCGCAAGGACGAACTGGGTCGCCTGCTGGCGCGCGAAGAAGGCAAGACGCTGTCCGAGGCCATCGCCGAAGCGGCGCGCGCCGGCCAGGTTTTCAAGTTCTTCGCGGGCGAAGCGCTGCGCATTCCGGGCGAGCATCTCGCGTCGGTGCGCGGCGGCATCGATATCGACGTGACGCGCGAGCCGGTCGGCGTGATCGGCATCATCGCACCGTGGAATTTCCCGCTCGCCATTCCCGCGTGGAAGATCGCCCCCGCCCTTGCCTACGGCAACTGCGTCGTCTTCAAGCCAGCGGAAACCGTGCCGGCGTGCGCGGCGGCGCTGGCGGGCATCATCGATCGCGCCGGCCTGCCAGCGGGCGTGTTCAACCTTGTGATGGGCAGCGGCCGGCAGGTGGGCGAACGGATCGTCGCGAGCCCGCTCGTGCAGGCGATCAGCTTCACCGGCTCGGTCGCGACGGGCACACGCGTGCTGCAGGCGGCCGCCGCGCGTCAGGCCCGTGTGCAACTGGAAATGGGCGGCAAGAACCCGCTTGTCGTATTGAACGACGCCAATCTGGACACCGCCGTCGATGCCGCGCTGAACGGCGCGTTCTTCTCGACCGGGCAGCGCTGCACGGCGTCGTCGCGGCTGATCGTCGAGCGAGGTGTATTCGAGCCGTTCGTCGCTGCGCTCAAGGCGAAACTTGCCGCGCTGACGGTCGATCACGCGCTCAGGCACGGCACCGACATCGGTCCGGTCGCAAACGAACAGCAGCTTGCAGTGACGCTCGACTACCTGCGCGCCGGGCGCGAGGAAGGCGCGGAACTGGTCGCGGGCGGTCGCCAGCTTGAACGTGCGACGCGCGGTTACTTCCTCGAACCGGCGCTCTTCATCGGCGAACCGGGGCATCGCATCGCGCGCGAAGAGATTTTCGGACCGGTCGCTGTCGCATTTCCCGCCGACGACTACGACCACGCGCTGCATCTCGCGAACGACACGCCGTTCGGCCTGTGCGCGGGCATCTGCACGCAGTCGCTGAAATACGCGCGCCATTTCAGGCGACACAGCCAGAGCGGCATGGTGATGGTGAATCTGCCGACCGCCGGCGTCGATTATCACGTGCCGTTCGGCGGACGAAAGGGCTCGAGCTATGGACCCCGCGAGCAGGGCACGTACGCCGCGGAGTTCTACACGACTGTGAAAACCGCTTACGTCGCGGGCTGAACGCGCGCTGGAGCATGAACCAGCGCCGCACGCGACGTGGCACACCGGCGCACGCGGGCACCCGGATCCGCATGCGTCTGCATTGACCGGCTGCTATCCGCCAGACAGGCATGCAGCTTTAATAATCGAAGGAGACTCTCTGTGAATCGCAAGCTTCGCCGTTTGACGCTGTCCGCGATGGCCGCCGCTGCCCTCGCCGCTCCGTTTGCCGTCCACATGTCGGCACAGGCCGACGAACCGCTGAAAGTCGGCTTCCTCGTGAAGATGCCCGAGCAGGCGTGGTTCATCAACGAACAGAAAGCCGCTACGGCGCTTGGCCAGAAAGAACACTTCTCGGTCGTGAATATCGGCACGCCGGATGGAGAAAAGGTGCTGGCCGCGATCGATAACCTCGGCGCGCAAGGCGCGAAGGGCTTCGTGATCTGCGCGCCCGACGTGCGTCTCGGACCGGCCATTCAGGCGCGCGCGAAGCGCTACAACATGAAGTTCGTCACCGTCGACGACCAGCTCGTCGACTCGACCGGCAAGCCGCTGGCGAACGTGCCGCACCTCGGCATGTCCGCGTTCAAGATCGGCAACCAGGTCGGTCAGGCGATTTCGGATGAAATGAAGCATCGCGGCTGGAAGCCGGAAGAAGTCGGCGCGCTGCGCATCACGAGCTACGAACTGCCGACGGCCAAGTTGCGCACCGACGGCGCGACGCAATCGCTGCTTGCGAACGGCTTCAAGAAGGAAAACATTTTCGACGCCCCGCAAAAGACGACGGACGACGAAGGCGGCTTTAACGCATCGTCGCCGGTGCTGGCACAGCATCCGAACATCAAGAAGTGGGTGATTTTCGCGCTTAACGAAGAAAGCGTGCTGGGCGGCGTGCGCGCCACCGAGCAGCTGCACATTCCCGCAGCGGATGTGATCGGCGTGGGCATCAACGGCGCGGGCGAAGCGTTCGCCGAGTTCCAGAAGAAGGAACCGACGGGCTTCTACGGCACGATCGCCGTCAGCTCGACGAACCACGGCAAGGAAAGCACGGAGAACCTCGTCGAGTGGATCGAGAAAGGCAAGCAGCCGCCTGCCGATACGCAGACCACCGGCAAGCTGATGGTGCGCAGCAACTGGCAGCAAGTGCGTCAGGATCTGGGTATCTAAGGATGCATGTGCGGGGCACACGGCGCGTTTAGCATCGTGCGCCCCGCTCCATCAGCAAGAGGCATTTGATGACCGGTTTATCTCAAGACGAAACGACGGCGCTCGACACGCGCGCCGTCGCTCCGTATCTCCAGCTCGAAGGCATTACCGTGCGATTTCCGGGCGTGCTCGCGCTCGATCAGGTGTCGCTCGGCGTGCGTCGCGGCGAAGTGCACGGTCTCATGGGCGAAAACGGCGCGGGCAAATCGACGCTGCTCAAGGTGCTCTCGGGCGTGAACCACCCCGAAGCGGGCACGTTGTCGCTCAACGGCGCCGTGCAGCAGTTCGCTACGACGAAGGCGGCAATCGAAGCCGGCATCGCGATCATCTATCAGGAACTGCATCTCGTACCGGAACTGACGGTCGCGGAAAACCTGATGCTCGGCGCACTGCCGAACCGCTTCGGCGTGCTCGACGAGAAGGCGCTGGTCAAACGCGCCATTCATGAACTCGACCGGCTCGGCGAGAAGATCGATCCGTCGATGCAGGTGAAGCGTCTGTCGATCGGTCAGCGGCAGATGATCGAAATCGGCAAGGCGTTGATGCGCGACGCGCGCGTGATCGCGTTCGATGAACCGACGAGCTCGCTTTCCTCACGCGAAACGGAGCAGCTTTTCCGCATCATCCGTGCGTTGAAGGCCGAAGGCCGCGCGATCGTCTACGTCACGCACCGGATGGACGAAGTCTACGAACTGTGTGACCGCGTGACCGTGTTTCGCGACGGACGACGCATCGAGACGTTCGACGACGTCGACGGGCTCGATCGCGACCGGCTTATCAGCTGCATGGTGGGCCGTTCGATCAGCGACGTGTACGGCTATCGCGCGCGCGAAACGGGCGCCGTGCAGCTCGACGTCAACGGACTGATGGGACCGGGTCTCTCGGAGCCTGCTTCTTTCACGGCGCGCGCGGGAGAAATCGTCGGCTTCTTTGGTCTTGTCGGCGCGGGGCGTTCTGAACTGATGAAGCTGATCTACGGCGCGGTAAAGCCCACAGCCGGCGAAGTCACGCTCAAGGGCAAGCGCGTGCGGTTCGCCACGCCGCGCGATGCGGTGCGTGCAGGCGTCGCGCTGTGTCCGGAGGATCGCAAGCAGGAAGGTATCGTCGCGATCGCTTCGGTCTCGGACAACCTGAACATCAGCTGCCGCCGCCACTTCAACCGCTTCAACGTGCTGAACAGACGCAAGGAAGCGCAGACCTCGAAGGAATACATCGCGAAGCTTGCGATCAAGACGCGCAGCGGCGATACGCCGATCGGCACGCTGTCGGGCGGCAACCAGCAGAAGGTGATCCTGTCGCGCTGGCTCGCCGAAAAGATCGACGTGTTCCTCATGGACGAGCCGACACGCGGCATCGACGTCGGCGCGCGCAGCGAGATCTACGGCCTGCTGTACGGGCTCGCCGAAGCAGGCCGCACGGTGATCGTCGTGTCGAGCGATCTCGCGGAAGTGATCGGTGTCGCCGATCGCGTGCTCGTGATGAAGGAAGGCCGCATCACGGGCGATCTGCCCAAGGCGCAGGCAACGCCCGACGCGCTCATCAAGCTCGCGCTACCGCGCTGATACATCAGCGCGCGAATCAGGCAATCGAAATGGGAACAGACAACATGCAAACGCAATCCACCAATTCTTCCGCGCCGCCACCGCCGCCGCACGCATCGGCTGGCGTCGGCTCGCGCGCGGCGCGCACGTGGGATCTCATCAACAAGTCCGGCATCGTGATGGTGTTTCTCATCCTGTTCGCGGTGCTGGCCTTGACGGTGCCGGACTTCGTCAGCGCGCGCAATATCCAGGGCCTGCTGCTGTCGGTCACGTTGATCGGCTCGATCTCCGTGACGATGATGTTCGTGCTCGCGCTTGGCGAAGTGGATCTTTCCGTTGCGTCGATCGTCGCGTTTTCGGGCGTCGTGGCGTCGACGCTGATTACCGCGACGCATAGCGTCGTGCTCGGCGTCGCCGCGGGCGTGCTGGCGGGCGGCGCGGTCGGGCTCGTGAACGGCGTGCTGGTCGCGCGCTACAAGATCAACTCGCTGATCGTCACGCTCGCGATGATGGAAGTCGTGCGCGGCCTCGCGTTCATCACCTCGAACGGCGATGCGGTCATGATCTCCGAAGAAAGATTCTTCGACCTGGGCGGCGGTTCGTTCCTCGGCATTTCGTATCCGATCTGGAGCAACATCGTCGGCTTTGTGCTGTTCGGTTTCCTCTTGAAGAAAACCGTGTTCGGCAAGAACGTACTGGCCGTCGGCGGCAACAGCGAAGCGGCTTTGCTCGCGGGTTTGCCGGTGACGCGCATCAAGATCGCCGTGTTCGTGCTGCAAGGACTCGTGACCGGCTTCGCCGGCGTGATGCTCGCGTCGCGGATGAGTCTCGGCGATCCGAAAACATCGGTGGGTCTCGAACTCGGCGTGATTTCCGCCTGCGTGCTCGGCGGCGTGTCGCTGACGGGCGGTGTGGCGACGATTTCCGGCGTACTCGTTGGCGTGTTGATCATGGGCTCGGTGCAGGACGCAATGAGCCTGATGAACGTGCCGACTTTCTATCAATATCTGATTCGCGGCGGAATTCTGTTGCTCGCAGTACTGTTCGATCAGTACCGCCGCAACAAACGCGTGCATTGACGGGTGCCCTCTCGCGCTCGCCGCAACGGTAAAAACAGGAGTTTTCATGGCTGATTCCAAAAAGAACGCGAAGCCGCTTCGCAGCCAGGCCTGGTTCGGCCTGAAGGATCGCGACGGCTTTCTGCATCGCTCGTGGATGAAAAACCAGGGCATCCCGCACGACGAATTCGATGGTCGTCCGGTGATCGGCATCTGTAATACGTGGTCGG
>NZ_CAJQZB010000061.1:0-19482 GCF_907164545.1 Paraburkholderia gardini
GCGGTAGTTTCGATCCTGCTGCCTTTGACCTCCAGGGCTTCAACGAACGCCTCTTCGAGATCAAATTCTGATCGTCAAGACGGCCGCCAAATGTCGCTTACGTTGGAAGAGCCGCACGCCAAGGCGCTCTTCCAGCCTGGAAATGCTCTTGCTGATAGCTGACGCTGAGATGCCGAGTTCCCGCCCAGTGGCCGCAAAGCTCCGCGTTCGCGCAGTGTGGACAAAGACTTCCAGCCCGCCCAGCGCACTCAGATTTTCCACATTAGCCCCCTACGCGGCATTAGTGACATTTTTGTCATGATTAATGTGAACGCTACCCCGATTAATGATGATGGGTCAATGGCCTTACGATGTATTTGAGAGGCGGCCGGCCCCTGCACGATGCCGGTCGCGCTTCATCCAGTCCTTGGCGCACCTGTGTGCAGTGATCGAACAATGGGAGCGCCAGTGTGTTGGCAACTCAAAACGCGCCGTGCCGGCGCACCGGTTCTATCAGGAGAGAATTTTTATGACCACCGCTGAACATCTCGATGCTTACCTCAAAGCCATGGGCAATCGCGACGTCGAAGGTACCAAGGTCCATATGGCAGATAATGTCGTCCTCAGAAGTCCAATCGTTCCCGCCCCGTTCGTAGGGAAGGAGCGTGTCGCAGATGTCCTGACGCAGCTTCTCGCTACCGTGGACGCCTTCGAACCGAAGCTTCTCTTGCGCGACGGGGCTGACTTTGTCGCCGTGTTCACGATTAGACTCGGTGACCACGTAATTGACGGAATGGATCACATGCATCTAAACGACGCGGGCCTTGTCGATAGCATGACCGTGGCATGGCGCCCGCTTCCGTCAGTGGTCGCGGTCCAGCAGAAGCTTGCCCCGAAATTGGGAGGTAAGGCGATGATGCTGGTTCCAGCGGATCAATCTGCCTGAATCATCGGTTCCGACCGCAACGGCATCGCGGCGTTAGCTGCGCATGGGGGAGGGCGGTGTCCATTCCATCTCGGTCGCTATGCGCCCGATGTTTCGTAGATGCCCAGAATGCTTGATTGTCGCCATGCAACATCCATTGAGGAGATCAACCACTCAATCCGAATATCCCTCGTTCGGTGGGCCGGCTATTGGGCCGACGCCGTCATCCGCTCAGGCGACGAGGTGGAAATCCAGGGAGACCACCCCGGATATCTCGAAAGTGAGCGCGACGCGCTTACACGCGCGATCGAGTAGGCGTGGAACTGGACCGAAAAGCGGCCGGCATAAGGAAAGACGGCCGAACCGGGCAGAAGTCGAGGCAGCGAGGACGGTCAACCGGTTGACCGTCCTGAGGCGAAATGATGCGGTTTTTCGTGTAGCTTTCGGGGAGATGCACCGGCTTGCGACGCTGGCTTACTGATACGACGAGGACGCTTTCCACAGAAGCATGCCGAGCGCTGCGGACTCGGCAATCCAGTACGGCGCAAGCACCGGGATTGGAGCCACCAGCACGGCGAAGGCGACGCCGAACACGAGCAGGACGCCGTGTCCGGCCAGATGGAACGATAAGGGACTGGCAAATCCCGCCGCGGACGCCTTGATCTTTCGCCGCATGGAGCCATCCACGAACATGGCCGCGCAGAAAACCACCGTGCCGACGAGCCAGAGCTTCATGACCATCGCGCGATAGACGACGCGGTAGAGCAGCAGCCAGAAGTTATGCACCCATGTGTGCGCGAAGTCCGTTACGCCGCCGTCGCCAATATCTTCCATTTGCGTCGCATCGATTGTTGCGCGCACCAGACCTGACTCGACGAACCACCGCCGGAAGACATCGTTAGCGTGCTCCGTCGCTTCGTTAGCTCGCGCCTGACCTATGGTGGTGATCACCGAGCTTGCCTCCTCGTCCGGAATCTCGAACAACGAACGGTCAGGAATCGCGGGCATGATGAATACAGCGATGAGCGGCACGAAGAAGAACCACCACTTCACATGGGAGACAAATCGGCTGCTACCGGCCATAGAAATGCATCCCCCAGTTGAACAGGAAAGTCGCGACCTCGACCAGCATGTAGGTCGGGAACGCGATCAGCCCGGTCAGACCGATGTAAAAATGGATGGGTTTGCGGCTGATGAAGAGGGCGAGCGCGTAGGCCATTGCGCCCGGCCCGCGCACAAACTCGTCAGGCCGAGGTGCGTCGATCTCGTCCTGTGCGCGCGCTGTCGATATGGCGCGGCGCGCGACGTCCCGATCAACCCTCGACAGGTTCGCTATCAGCAAAGGCGTGAGCGACATCGTAGTCCTCGAAATAGAGACGAAAGTTCTCACCCGTGAGTGCCCGGGCGGCAAGCTGGAACGCGGCCGAGCGCTGCGTGATGCTTTCTGGACACCGCTCGTCGGACATCCCGATTTCGAGGGTCTCGTGGCGCGCCTCAAACGCCGGAACCGGCTCGAACATCGGCGACCAGACGTGATACCGCTCTCCGTCTCGCGCGACGTACCGGTGTGCGTAGAGCAGGTGCGCCGTTTCGAACAGGCCCTGCATGAAGGCGATATGGGAGTCGCCCGTCTTGCGGGCACGCCTGTACGCCGATAACCCGTGATCGAGCATCTCCTTGACCAGCGGCTCGCTCTCGCCCATGAACTTTTCTCCGATGAAGTCGGCCACGCGTGCGCAGGCGAGTTCAAGCTCGGGCGCCAGGGTAAAGACCGGAATCAGGCGGGAGGACAGCTTGTAGTCGCGAATAATTTTTTTGAATACGGCAGACATGCGTAGGTTTTCAGCCTTTGAGAATTGGAATGCGTCCCTGATACACGGCGGCGCCCGAGATACGCATGAAGTACTGCAGATTAGGCAGGCCGTGAATCAGGCGGGTTGGAATCAGGGGTGCTTTCTCCAGTTGAAGCGAACGTGAAACTGACCCGGTGAATTCACCGACATGCGCCTCGCTCCCCGTGCTGGTGCTGCCGGAAATCGTCAGGTTGCGAATCGCGGTCTCGCCGACCTTGTCGGAGAACCACTGCGCTGTGTCGCTGTCTTCCAAGCGTAAGATGATCTGGTTATTCAGATTGCCCAAAACCTGCAGCATTTTCGCGGCGTTTCCGAGGCGAGCCTCCAGATCCGCCCGCGCCTGAAACGCGACGAACGCCTTGAACCCCGCGCCGCGCCCCTTGTTCAGTATCTGGATGACCTGTTCGTTGATCGCCTCTGCGATCTCGTCAATGATTAGCACCACCTCGGGCGGGGCGTCGTAGAAGTTGTAAATCGATCCGCATACCGCCGCTACGTCCGCGAGGATCATCGACGCGATCGCCTTCTGCACGATGTTGTTCGACAACGAGTCAAGGCCCATGTACAGAACCGCCTTCTGCTTGATGACCTTGTCGATGTCCCAGATCTCGCGTTCGTCTTCGAAGTCATCGGCCTTCGGCGCGAGCATCAGTCCGGTTTCGCCGGTCGCGAGCATCTGCAGCAGCGGCAGCGCAGACGCGATGATCCGCATGTAATGTTCCCGGTCGTGAACCTGCGTCGCGATCAGACCGTCGATTGCCTCGTGCCCCTTGTCCATTGCAGTGAAGCGCGCGTTGTAGAGCGCAATCATGCCGTCGACGAGCGATGCACCATTCTGCTTCTGGCCCTGACGCATGGTCTCCGAGGCGACCAGTTCCTCCCAGTTGTTCACCCCGTTCTCACGGAAGAAGCGCTTGAGGCTCTTTTCCAGTAGCGGCGTGATACCGGCCTGCGCGTACTTCAGGATGGACCGGAGGGTTGGCTTGTCGCCGATGTACAGCTCGCCCTTCACCGCACGGTCGATAAACAGGAACGCGAAGTCCCGGAACGGCCCCTCTTCCATCAGCTGCGCGATACGGCTCGGAATTTCCGACGGCTGCGACCAGTTCTCGATCGGGTTCAGGCGGATCGACTCGGACGGCTTCGCCTGGTTGAAATAGAGAAACTTGCGACCGGAGCGGGCACACTCCTTCTCGACGCGCCGCTTCCACTCGGCGTCGTTCTTCGGATCCACAATGATCAGGACGTCGCCCAGATGGATCACCTGCGTGGAGATGACCTCGTACGTCCGGGTCTTTCCGGCGCCTGTTGTGCCACCCACCAGCGTGTGGCCACCCATCGCCTTGTAGTGGAATGGCACGAGCGCCTTCTTCGGCTCCATGCCGTGTATCCACGACGAGCCTTGCGGCATGCGATCGCGCTGGCTGTCTTTCGGCGCGAAGATGTTTTCGATCGCCGCCTCGATCCGGCGGCCCCGGCGGGTCTTCGAGAGCCACCGTGGCAGACCGGGAATGTCAGTGGTCGGCATGCGCAGGATGTCGTGAGCAATCTGGCAATGCTTTTGCGTCCACTCGTAGCCGATCCCGAGATACATCGAATTCGCTTCATCGCGCATCCGGCGCTGGATTTCGAGCAGCTTCGGTACTTCCAGTGTCGTGAGCCACTTCGTCGAGATGGCCATGCGAAACTTGAGTGCCTTCCAGATCTGGCGGGAGCGCCACGCCAGCACCATCAGCGCGAACAAGGCAAAAGCCCATCCGTACGGCATATCCGAGACTGGCAACAGCACGACAGCCAGAAGCCAGAAGGTCGCGGCCCGAACTTCATAGATCGGACGGAAGTGATTGATATAGCTGATCATGAAGGCCGTCCGAGAATGAGTTGTCCGGCGCGTGGCGCGAGGGTGATTTCGCCCTGCCCGTTCGTGAGCAGCAAGCTCCGCTTCCTCAGGTGTTCAACGAGCGTGTCGCTGGCCACACCGTAGCTGCCGATCAGACGCTTCTGGACCGCGAGACCTGCGTCGGTCCACTGCACGCTGGCCTTGCCAGCGGCGACATCCTCGCGAAGCGCCCGGAACAGTTCGAGAATCATGTTCGGCGCGCCTTTGAGCACTTCGTCGAATGCCGCGCGGTCGGCGGCTGCGCTCGACGCGGCGACGGATCGCATTGCGGCCGGATCGACGGCCCGCGCCACTCGTTCGGGTGTTGACGCAGCCGGCGTTGACGAATCAGGGTCGGGGCTCCCCGCTGGCAGCGCCGACTCGGCAATTGCGGGCGCGGTAGCCGCCCCACCCTCCTGCGTCGCCGTATGGGCTGGTGCCACAACGGGAGTGTGCGGGCTCGATGCGAGCGCTGGCGCGACCGGTGGCAGCATGACGCTCGGTCGGTCGGCCGCCGGCGGCGCCGCAACGCTGGGCTGCAACTCGGCGGCCACATGAATCGCAGAGGGCACAGCGAACTGCACAGGTTCGAACACCGATTGCTGCGCCTTGCGGTCGAATTCGGCTGCCGTGAGTACGGCCTGCCGGATCACCTTGTGAATCAGCGATTCGGCTTCGAGCGGCTTCATATTCGGATTGATCGCCCCGAACATCTCGGCCAGCACGTCGTGATCGAGCCAGGCCAGCAGGTCGCTGCCGATAAGCATCTGCGCGAGCATGCCGGTTCGCATGCGCTCGACCGGCAGCGGCGACGGACGGCGCGCGATGCGGTACGGGCGGCCCCCGAGCCACGGTCCAGCCGCCCCATCCACCGGCGGGTTCCACGCGGCACGGTCGCTGTCGCGCTCGATAACGAAATGCCGGTACGGTTCGTCCAGGCGAGAACACACTGCGGCGAGAAAGACGGCGTAGTTGTACTGCGGCTCGATGCGGCGACGTTTTTCTGACGAAAGGTTGGTGCCGAACTTCTGGCCACCGGCAAGCCGCATTGCATAGAACGCGGTCTCAACAGTAGCCCGGAATGCCCCGCCCGGCTCCCTGTACAGATCCGCGCCAAGCGGGACCGACGAGAACCACGCGGCGCAGCGCTCGAGTATCGCGAGCCACTTCCGATCGAATTCGGCGATGCTGGCCTCATTGGCGCATTGCTGGATCAGGTCCACGCGATGCTGATGCTGTTCAACCAGCCCGCGCGCTGTGACAGGTTCATGTAACGGTGTCATACGAGGCCACCGCTTGCAACTCGCGCTACCTTGCCGACAATCGCGCCACTCGCATTCGCGCCACCACCGAACATGCCCGCAATCTTCGGTATTTCGAACGACAGCATGAACACGAAGAGCGCCAGATCAAGCACGTACGACGCACCGAGGGGCGTCGATACACCGGTGCCTGTTGCCGAATCGTTGATTGCGGAAGTCAGGCCGTTTGTCACCAGCGCCATCAGGATCGCGGCGACCACCACGTACATGCCGGCGCTGATCATGTAGTCGAGCCACGACTTGAAATACCCACGCGTGAACGATGAAAAGCCGAGCGCGAACGCAATCTGGCCCATCACGGCGCCAGCGGCCATCTGCAACTGGCCTACATTGATGAAGAAAAGGAACACCACGGACGTGACGGACAGAACAGCCCAGGCCATCACAAGCGGACCGACCGCCATCAAAAGCGCCGGGTATTGCCACCAGCTCGCACCGGCAAACGACTTGGCGAATGAGTCGTACAGTTGCCCGGCGGCGCTGCCGATCATACTTCCAGCGCTACTCATATTCGAGCCACTGATGGTCGTAGCCAGACTGAGAAACCACTTGTAGAACATGGGCGCAAATGACGCGTAACCCACGTAGAAGGACGCGAAGATCCCCAGTATCGCCAGTTCCTCAAACGCCGCGACCCAGGCCATGACCGGGTCTTTGGTTGCTGCGAAGCGGATCGCGGCAAGCACGATTGTGATAACCGCAAGGCCGCTTGCGAATTTATCGGCTTCCGGCTTGATTTTCGCGGCGAGCGTCACGGCGGTATCCATGATCGAGGCGAAGAGCGCAGTGATCTTGTCGACCGCCTTCGCATTGCCCGCCCCGATTTCTCCGGCCTTCACCGTCGCTCCGACATTGCCGCCCGCAGTGGGGATCGGCGTGCCAGTGGGCATGACGTTGCCATCGGGCATAAGGAGAGGAACGTCGTCCGCGAATGCGGTCGTTGGGCTGAGCACACCAACGAGGAGCGGAACCAGTACCGCGACGGTCGCCCGTTTGAGGAACTTCAACATGGGAATCGCGCTCCGTTACTTCGAGAACCCGTAGGCCGCGCGCTCCGCGTCCTGCTGCGCGGTGAAGCTTTGCATCGCCGCCGACTTGGTCTTTTCATCCTCATTGGACAGTGACTGCTTCTGCGCGTCCTGCTGCTGCTTTGCCGCGCTCATCTGCAACAGGTCCGCGTTCTGGCTCGTGACAATATCGAGGTAGTGTGTCGTGAGTTCGGCCGTGGCCTGCTGGGTGGGCGACATCGCCATTTGGGATTGCAGATCCTGGCGACGCTGCGCGAGCGTCTGCGTATGCTGCATCACGTCGTTGCCCATCTGGAACAGCTCCGTCGAGGCCTTGTCGTTCTGGTTGTAGAAGGTGTTCATGTCGGCGAACCACTGTTCGTTCGATTTTCCCGAACGCGCGATCAGTGCCTGAACGTGACTCACCCAGGCGCCGCCTTGCTGAAGATTGCCGTACAGATCCTGCATGGTGCTCGTGAGCTTCTTCGTGTTCGACAGGTCACCCGAAATCTGGTTGTACTGCGCCTGCATCGCACTCGGGTCCAGATTCTTGGCCTGAAGTAGCTGATTGGACATCATCTGGTACTGATACGTGATGTTGGTGTCCTGGTAGATCTCTCCTTTCACGGCTTTCATCGCCGTGATGATGTTCTCCGCGAAATTGGTCGGGTCGAAGACGACCCACTGCGCCATCGCAGCCTGGGAAACGCCAAGCGTGAGGCCGGCCGCGAGCGCGATACGAACGAGAAGCTTTTTCATCGTTGATGGTCCTTTAATCGAGAGTCAGCATTTCCTGCACATACGCCTCGGCCCAGTTCGCCGCGCCCGACGCGTAGTGTTTGTCCAGCACCGACTGTGCACGACCGTCCGATCGCAGGACGGCCAGCGTTTCCTTCGGGAAACTTGCCTGGAGCATGCGCGTCTGGTCCGGCGTCACCCACAGATAGTCGCGGTTCGGCACCGCGTTCGAGATCATGTCGATCTGGTGCTCGGTCAGCCCGAAGAGGTCGCGGTACAGGTGCAGGTTGTTCCTCGCATCCTTGTTGGGCAGATAGACGATGTTCGGGATGTTCTCTTTGAGAATCTCGAAGTTCGGGATACGTGCCACCTGCGCGAGCGACTGCGTGGCGAGCGCCAGCGTCGCATTGAGCTTCCGGATCGTGACGGCCCACACTTCAAGCCGCTGGTAGAAACGCGGATACTGGAAGAAGAAGCCCGCCTCCTCCACCTCGATCACCGTGTAGGTCTTGCCGTCCAGCCAGTGCGAAATCCGGTAAAACGCGTAATCCATGAAGAGTGCGGCTGCGATCGGGTAGTTCTGGAACAGATCGCCCATCTCGATGGAAATGTCGTCCGAAAGCGAGAACGCATCTTCTGCGTGGTCGAAGAAGCGCCCGTTCTTTTCGCCCTGCGTCCATATACTGAGGCGCTCGCGCAGCTCAATCGGCAGCAGCGTGTTCAGGTTCGACAGCGTCCACAGTTGCGGCTCATAACCCTTGCCGAGCGTCGTTACCGCCTCGAAAATCTTGCTTTGCTGTTGCGGCGTGCATCTGAAGTCATCGTCCTCGATCGCCATCTGCACCCATTCGGCGACGTATGGAAAGTGCTTCTCATCGCGCAGCAACGAGAGCGGGTTGACCGACGTCGCGGCCTCAAAGCGGCCCGTCGCATCGATGAATTTCCCACCGGCGAGCACGGTCGGAATTCGCGTCGAGCGGTCCTTGTCGAAACGGATCCGGCGCGCCTTGTGGCGTCCGGTCTGTGAGAGCAGGAAGTTCAGGAAAATCGACTTGCCCGCGCCGATCGGGCCAATAACGAGCAAGTGCGATTTGCCGCCCGGATGGTGCAGGCTTACGCGCTGCAGCGTCTTGTACCGGGTGGGCAGCAGGGTCAGTGGCCCGGTCTTCTCGCCCGACTGCTGCGTGAGCCAGTCATTGACGTTCGCGCCTTCCGCGACGCTGCGCAGCGGCGCGATATCGGAGACGGCCGGCGTCTCGACGAACTGCAGGCGCTTTTGCTGGTCCCAACGGCCCGGCAACGTCGACTGCCACGCCGCAAACAGGTTGTCGCGCTCGACGATGACACCGAACCCGGCGTTGCCGATGCGCCCAACGACTTCGCGTGTCGCGTCGTCGCATTGCAGCGGCGTATCCCCGTAGACGATGACTGAGATGTTCGCGAACCCGTACTGCTGGCCGTCCGCGACGAGTTTGGCGAGCGCCTTTTCTGCCTCGTCGGCAAGGCGTTCCCGTCCCTCGTCGTTCTTCTGCTCTTCCTTCGAGAAGTACGCCTTGAGAATCGACCACGGGTTGAACGCCGCGACCTTGTAGAAACTGCGAATCTTCTTGATGTACGCACTGGCCTTCGTCGTGTCGAGAAACCGGAACATCACGCAGACATCCAGTTCAGCGTCCACTTCGGCGAGCACGTCGAGCGCCGCTTCCTGAAATCCCATCCACTCCTTGACGCCGATGATCTTCGCGTAGCGCCTGCCGTGCGCCGAATCAAACATCAGGGTATCGCCGCCGACCGTGACTTCGCTTTCGGTCAGATGCGTGTCGAGCATCGTGACGGGATAGCGCACGCGGCGCGGCGGTACCGAGGGGTTCGCACTCTGGTGGAGGAACGCGAGCGCGTTCTGCAACTGAAGGCGCTTCATTTTCAGGCGCGTGACGCCGCCCTTGAAAGCGTCGATGACCGACTCGAAGCGCTTGATATCGGACGTGAGCCGCTCGATGTCGAATGCGAACGCACTGCGCGAGAGGATCGAATCCCTGGCGGTCTCGAACATGGCGAGGGGCATGGACTTGCCGCCCACCGTCATGTGGTACGCGATCTTTTCGAAGATCTTGTTGATGCCGGTCTCGGGGGTGTACGCAAGCGCGAGCGAATGCGTGTTCCGAAAATACTTGCCACTCGCCACGTGCGCCTGGTTGATCGCGTCCACGCGTGCGTCGACCGTTGACGCAAACGTGCCGTCAATCTCACCCTTGATGCGGCGGTGCGACAGCTTCCACCACGCCGTGATCCGGTGGTCGAAGTTCTTGCATGCGTGGTCGAGGTTGTCGCGCGCGGCCGACACGTCCGTTGCGTTCGGACTGTCCGCGTCGACACCTTCGAACGTGTAGACCGTCAGAAGCGACCCGTCCTTGTCGAGGATCAGCTCGGGCGTGACCATCGTCGCCCACGGGGCGATCTCCTGAATCGAGCGCCGGGCGAGTTTCGTTTTCAGCATGGCAAATCCTGATCAAATCCGTACGGGCGTTTGAACCGGGCGGAGAATTTCGTCGTCGGCATTGGCTCGTAGACGTCGGCGTACCGGTCATAAACCCGGTTGACCTCCCGCCACCAGGGGTCGCGCGAGCTTTTCCACCGCAGCAGCATGTGCAGTGCAATGCCAACGACGAGGAAGGCGGGCGTCATGCTCGTGTAGCAAAGCAGCAGCGTGACCGTGCCGTTGGCGATTGCGAGCGTGCGGTCCGCCCCGCCCATCTGGCGCGGCAAGGACAGCGAGCGGCTGACGGTGGTGGGCTTACGCACAGGTGTAGCTGATGTGCAGGTGGTTCTTCACGATCGGAATCGCGCACGAGGCGAGACCGAGGCCGACGAATACGGTCGAGATGATCTTGCCGATCGTGCTTTCCGAATTGCCGATGGCGACCGCGCCGACAATGATCAGCACGATGCCGATGCCATACAGCCACGGGCCGCTGATATAGGCCGAGATCAGACAGATCACGTCGGTCGCCGAACTCAGGTCGGACATATCGACGGCGGACGCCATCGGGGCGAACACTGCGAGGCCGGCAGCCACGAGCGTGCTGCGGATTTCCTTACGGCTCAGAAAGCGACTTGCCAGATCTACGCTGCGGGAACGCAGTCGAAACAGGACGGTTGCGAGGGACTTCTTCATGCATTGCTCCGGTAAGTTAAAAAACACGATTGAGGATGTAATCCCCGTCCTTGAAACCCTTGATCTCGATGATTTCGGACACGTGGCGCAGCTCGCCCGTGCGCTTGAGGTGGATCACATAGTTGAAGCAGTCGGAAATGGCTTTGCGCATGTCGGCCAGCGCCCACTGGCTCCCTTTCGGGATGCCCAGCATTCCAAGGGTTTCGAGCCGGCCGAGGCCGCCGCGCGCGTCGTTCGCGTGAATGGAGCCGAGGCCGCCATCGTGGCCGGTGCTCAATGCCTGGATGAAGTCGAAGGCCTCGCCGCGTCGCACCTCGCCGACGATGATCCGGTCGGGCCGGAAGCGCAGGCTCAGGGCAACGAGATCCTGAGTCGTCACGCCCTTGTCGACGTTCGAGAGCAGACGCACACGGTTCGGGACGCGCAGCTTGAGTTCCTGCGTGTCTTCGATCGAGATCACACGCTCTTCATCAGGAATCTGATCCGTCAGTGCATTGATGAAAGTCGTCTTGCCGGTGGAGGTGCCGCCCGATATCAGGACGTTCTTGCGCCGGATGACCACCTGGCGCACCGCTTCCATGAGCGCTTCGTTCTCGATGCCGGGGGGAAACTCGATGTTGGCGGTTTCACGCGATGCGTTGACGCGGGAGAACGCGCCCATCGCGACGTAATCTGACAGCGAGAGGTGGATTTCGCGGTGTTTGCGGATCGACAGCGCATGGCCGTCGATCGCAGTCGGGCGCATGACCGCGGCGATCCGCAAGCCTTTGTGACCCGCGTTGATGATGCCCTGCGAGGTACCCGCGTGCGCTGACTTCTCAACTGACGCCGCGAGCGAAAGAATGGCGCCGTTCAGCGTCGCCTGATTCAGTTCGAGATTGAGCCGGTGCATGCGGCCGCGCTGCTCGACCCAGACGTTGTTGAAGTCGTTGACCATGATTTCGGCCACGTCGGGCGCGTCGAGCTGCTCGCGCAACGGCTTGAGCGACTCGAAGAACATGCGAACCGCACTCTCTTCGAGCTGGCTCACTTTCAGCAGGGGATTTTCGGCAGCTTCTGACATGCTGATATTGTTCAAGCTGCGCACCGCCTGAACAGACCGAAAGAGCGGTCAAATCGAGCAGCTTTCGGCCGGAGCGTGTCGCACCCGCGCGCCAACATGATCGGGTCACGCATGGCGACGTGCGACACGGCGACGGGAAACCGGTTGACCGTCCTGGACCGGAAAGCTCCAGAAAATCGTGTAGCTTTTAGCGTTTTGCGAATCCTAAAGTGAAATGGATCGAGCCGATAACTGGATACCGGAGTCGATGCGATGCGCGTAGGAAAACCTATCAAGGCATTGCCGCAACCGTTGTGCGACGACTGCGGCGAAAAAGCCGTGCTCAGCCGTGCCAGCGACGAGGCCTATCCGTACCACGACGATCACGGTCCGGTGTGGATCTGTGTGGCGTGTCAGGCCTGGATCGGCGTGCATTCGCGCAGCACGCGCAATGTGCCGCTCGGGAGGCTCGCCAACGCGGCGCTGCGCGATGCCAAAGGCCGTCTGCACGATGCACTGGAGCCGCTGGTCGCGGGCAAGATGCGCCGTGATTCGGTGAATGCGTTCGAGGCTCGCGCCAAAGCGATCCGGTGGGTTGCGACCGAGCTCGGGTTCGACCCGCTGCCGGTGACGATTCACGCGCTAACACTTGACGAGTGCGAGCGAGCGCTACGCTATATCGATGCATACATGGCCGCACGTCGCGCACCGTCAGGCAACGACCAGAATCAGACTTAACTTTCCAACGATGGCAAAAACAATTCCGTTTCCCCGTAATACCCAGGCGGCCGCCCGCGCCCGCCGCGCAAAGACCCTGCTGCTCCCGATGCCGCGGGCCGCGGTTGACGAAATTTCGCTTCAGGTTCATGTCGCACTGGATGCGCTGCGGCGCGGCTGCGGCACAGTGCACGCGGCGCAAACCTTGACGCAGGCCATGATTCTGACGGGGCTGCTGGCCGAGGCCGGATACGGCGCAGCGACCTTTGAGCAGATGCAGCAGGCGGAAGGCATCCTTTCAGCGGCGTTCGATCGCGGCCGCGATACCGGCGTCTGGATGCTTGACCAGGACGGATTCGCCCAGTTCGCGGTGATCGCGAGCACCTACGACTACCAGTTGCAGCGCGCCCCACTCTCGGCAGTCGCCGAGGCGAGCGACAGGCTCGATCGCTTCCGCGCGGGTGAGTCATTCGATCAGATCGCGCGAAAGCGCGCGTGAGATGACCACCGAGGAATCCAAACACATGATTCGAAAATTAGCCGACGGCGAGGCGCGCGAGCGCCTCATTATCTGGATCCGCCGGCGCATGGAAGAATTCGGCATCACCGTCGACGCGCTGGCTACATCAATCGAGCAGGACGTCGCCAATCGCCCGGTCTATCGCGATGCCAAGGGCAACGACTGGAACGGTGTCGGAGCCATGCCCGACTAGCTAGCAGCCGCCAGGCACGCAGGCGTCGACCCTGAGTTCTTTCGCATCGAGAGCCGTCCGCAGCCGCAGGTATCCGCCGAGCGTCGTCAGGCCGATCTTTTCGACTGACCCTGCGGAGCGCACGCTTCGTGTGGGCGAAACGACAGTTATTGGGATTAAGCGGTTGACGATCGCAATCCATGCTGTGCTGCGATCGTCGAGTATCCTGGGCGTTTCCGGGACGCCAGGCGCATAGCGACCCGAAGCGGTCCTTCACCAGTGCAACCGATCAACGACCGCATTCGCGTTGATTTCTGTCACTGCTCCGCTGGCGTCAGAGATAGTCACTCGCCAAGCTCCCGGCGAACAGGCTTTGCGCCGTGACATCGCCACCATTCAGCGTGTCGATCGCCGCTCGTACGTCGTCACGCGTCAAATCAAGCCCACGTAACTTGCCGTTCACCTCGGCCACGGCCTCAATACGACGGTAGGCCGTCGCATGGGTTTGCGCATACTGCGAAAGCCCACGCAACTTGGGAATAGCATCACTAAACTGCGTGCCGTGCGGATCGACCAGATCCGCGACCACGGTTCCGTCATGGAGCGTAGCGAAGAAGATGAAGTCCGGGCGGACCATTCGGTATTGCCCGTCCGATAGGTACGCCACGCCCAACGACGATTGACCCGGCTGCTGCGGGTTCCGATACCAGAAGCCGAAGCCCTTGCGGCCGGATTCCGTCTCGACCACCTTTATCTCCCACCCGTTAAGTTCGGCCGGGTACCCGCCGTCCTTGTCGCAGAGCAGGTGGTTCTTCCAGGTCGGCAGGTCCGTCACCTTATCGCCGTCACGGGCCTTTGTCGGCTCGAACCGGTCCTCTGGCTTAATCAGCTCTACGTCCTGCGGATCCGTGCTCATCTCGACGATCTGGCGGTACGATTCCTTGCGGTCGTCGTTCAACGCTTTGACCTGCGCGCCGTATTGCGCCATCCAGTCCTTCACCAGACGGTCGGCCTCGCCGTCGAAGTAAGCCTGGACTTCGGTCACGAGGCCTAGGCCGGCCACGGTGACGCGCGCTTCAACAATGGCTTCAAGGAACTCATCGGCATCGTCGTCCGGATTGGCCACCTTGTAGGCCAGGTGATCAACGTAGGTGCGGGCGATGTCCGGGGTGAAGACGTGCGTGGCACGTCGATAGACATCGGCGATGGCCGCTGCATCGGCGTCTTCTTCCCACAACTGGTTGAAGCTCTTGGCCTTGCCTTGCAGATCCGCGCGGACCGTCCGCCCGTCCACCGTCAACACTGCCTCGCGCCTGTTCGCGATCATCTCGCGATTGTCCTGTTGGAACCGGTCGAGCGCGTCGTGCAACGCGGCATGGGCCAACTTGCCCGCGTTCGGCAGAATTCCGTCCGATGCCAACTCGTGCGCCAGCGCAGTCAGGCGCTTGGCCGGCTTCGCGCCGCGTTGCGGACGGGTCTGCGACGGCAGGGCCTCGAACACTTGCCACACCGATACCGGCACGTCGGGATTTGGCTTGACCTCAACGTAATCGATCAGGATACGGCCTGGCGTAGCTCCCTGCGTATCGTCGCCCTTGATCAACGCATCGACCACGCTGATTGCCGTCGTTCGATCGAACTTCGGCAGCAAACAGTCGACCGTGTTCAATCGTTCGTTTCCGGGGATGCGACGTGCCAGAGGCGAACGCACCATACGACCGAGCAACTGCGTGATGTGCGTACGGTCGCTGGCCGCGCGAAACGACACCATCACCTCGGCGCGCGGGCAATCCCAACCGGTGCTGATCGCGTCCTTTGCCACCAGCACGCGGACCCAGTTTGACTCCTGAACGCGCTGCGGCTCGATGTAGGGGACGTCACGGTTGCCGAAGCGCTGCGTGGTGTGCTCCCCGAATACGTGCGCCACGCTACCGGGCGGCAGTTCCGGATAACGCGCATAGATGGTGTCCAGTGCCCGTCCGATCTCGTTCGGATCCGGCGTGTTCGGCACCTGCAACACCATCAGCGGGAGAACGGAGTGCGATTCTTCCTGCTGCTTGGCGTATTCGGCCCAGGCCTGCGTGGAATCCTTCAACTTGTCGGTGGCACGACGGACCAATACGGTATCGAAGTCGCCAGCCTCTTCTGGAATGTCAAGCAAGATCGTGTCTTTGATCAGGCCGGATTCCTGCACCTTCGTTGTGTCCACGGTCACGTCATCCAGTTTGAGGCGCTTCGCGGCACCTTTCATCGCTTGGTTGAATCGATCGACCGTAGCGGAGATGCCAAGGACGACTGGAATGCCGGGCACTGCACCGGCGCCGTTGATCAAGCGAAGGACGATGGTACTCTTGGCATTCTGGCTGGCCATAGTGGGATTGCCCATGCCACGGTGCGCTTCGTCGAGCACCAGGTACAGGGTCAGGTCTGGGTCCTCAATGGTGTTCTGGATGGTGTCCCAGATCGTATGGGCCCGTAGGTCCGGACGGGTCTCGGGCAGCAGGCTACCTGCCTTGGCCTCGAGTTCGGCTTGATCGAAGCCTCGCACCAACAAACTGTTTTTGCCCAGCTTCTGTGTGTTGAGGAAGTAAATCTTCCCCGCGTCGAACTTGGCCCGATTGAAGGTGTTTTCAACGACAACCATGTCGGTATGGTTAATACGGTCGCTTGCTTCCATCAGTCGGAAGCGGGTCTGCTCGTTCAGAGATGGGTCGTCGCTGAACCAGATGACGATGGCACCCGCGTCGGCCTCGAAGCCGAATTCGTCGTCCCCGTGGAACAGTGCCTCAAACGCCGCAGCGGCCATGACGGTCTTACCTGCACCCGTGACGGCCGTGAGAGAGAAGGCGGTCTTGTCCCTTTCACCACGCCAATACCTGCGCGCCTTGCCGAGATTGGCCAAGGCGTCGCGCACAGCATCGCGCTGGTAGTCCTTGAGAGTGAACTTCATCCGTCAGTATCCGTGGGTAAAGCTGAAGTTGGTCAAATAGGATTCGTACAGGCGCACGGGTTCCACACCGTCCGGCAGACGGCGTGCGATCGCCTGATAGCGCCGTTCGTCGTCGGTGACGATGTAGGCTACGTTGATGCCGCTGGCCGCCTTGACCGCCTTGATGAAGGGGGTCGCTGCGTCCACGTCCGTCAACAGACCGTAGGCATCGGCAACAGCCCAACCATCGGATGGCGGCTTGTCGATGCGCCACCCACGAGCACCGGCTCGCAACCAGAGCAGCGGAGCAATGCGACCGAAGGCCAGGTTGTGGCTGACCGAGACAGGGGTCTCGTAGGTCAACGTGAAGAACTCGGCGTTCTCCTCGAAGCCTTCGGCCATCGGGAACTCGTCGGTAAACTTGTAGTCTCCCTTGATCGGTTCGCCGTCCGGTGTCTTGCCAGTGATGGCAGCCTTTATGCGCGGCTTGGTGATGTAGTCGCAGATGCCCAGCCGCTCCCATTTGGCATCGCCTGGGCGCACCCGTTGTTCCCGCAGCGCCTTCTGCTCGTCAGACGCGACTTCGTTGTTGGTGACGGAGATGCATTGCCGACGACCGCCGTCCTGCTTGTTGAGGCGCATCACGGCGTGGCCGGTGGTGCCGGAGCCGGCGAAGAAATCGAGAATGATGGCTTCCGGTTTTTCCTTCACGAAGAAGCGGATAACGTCTTCTACGGCGTAGAGCGACTTCGGAAAAGGGAACCGTCGTCCAGGGAGCAAACGCGTCAACAATGCGGATCCGAATGAACTTGCATCGTGCGACTGGATATCCCACTGCGTGCCGGGCACCAACGCCGTCTGGTAGTCCGAGTCATCAACGATCACCGACCCATCGGGCCTGTAGCCGGTGACTGGATACGTTCCGTCGAGCACCTTCTTCTGTTCACCTGATGCGAGGTGGTAGACGGCCATGCCCCGCGGCGTAAACCCGCCGAGCCGGACGAATCCCTGACTCAGCGCAGCTCGTAGCGACTGCGGATTGCGCCCCCACGTGCCGTGAGATCCGTCCTGCCGGATCGGCCAAACTGCTACTGTTCCAGCCGGAGCCTGCACCGAACTAAGGTCCGCGTCCGTTGGAACCTCATCGCCTACCGAGTGAATTGCGGATCCGTCTTCGAGCACGAATAGCGGATAGAAGAGGTTTGGTCGAGCAAGGCGCCTGCCGTTATCTCCTCTCCGCGAGAGCTCCTGCCAGCGAATACGGTCCTTGCGCTTTCCCGATGTCTTCCCGAACCAGTCGGGATCAAGAACAAGCGGCGAGGGAGAAGCGTCACCGAAGTATGCGAGGAACACATATTCATTGCTCCGCCCGAACTCGCCCTTTCTCGCAGAGGAGGCGGGATTGATCACGCTTGACACCATCTGAATCCTGGCTTCGGGAAAGGCTTGCTCCAAGAGCAACCCTAGCCGGAGGTACTCCTTCTCGTCGATAGTGACGATCAGCACTGAATCCGCCGGGTTCAACAACTCCTTCGCCACCAACAGGCGGCGCTCCATCATCGCCAGCCATTTGCTATGGCGATATAGATCGTCACCTTCGACGTAATCGTTGTTGTACTTCCAGTCCTTCGCACCGGTGTTGTACGGCGGATCTATATAGATGGCGTCGACTTTGCCGCGATGTGTGTAGGTCAACGCATTGAGGACGTGATAATTCTCGCCGTTGATGACGGTATGGAACGGTTTCTCGCCCCCGCGCTGTACTTTACCGGTGCTAACAACGCCGGGGTGGATCGTGTCGCTGAACTCGGCCACCACCACTAGATCATCCAGCGCAACCCTCTGCGTCTCGACGCTGTCAAAACCCAGCAGAACCAGGTCGGCTTGCTTCGTGGTCTTGTGGATGGCCTTCACCTGCCACAAGCGCTGATCGCCCTTCTTGACGGTGCCGCGCAGCGGCAAAACACGGACCTTGTCTCCCTTACGGATAGGACACTGGGGCAACTCAACGGCTTCGGGGCTGTGGCGTTCAAAGTTCAACCCGAAGGGCAGGCGCGAGGAAAGAACCTTGAACTCCCGATCAAGATCTGCCCCTAATTGTTGATCTTTGGCTTTGGTTTGGGCAATCAGGTCGGTCAATCGGGACACGTGCAACTCCTTAACGAAGTCCGTAATGATGCCAGAGGGGCAGAGCGATGGGATAGATTTGCGGGATGGCTGTCAGGGCCGGAGCATCAAATTTTCTGTAGATTCAAGACCTGTGCAAGGTAGTCGGGATTCCAGGCGGCGGCCTTGCGCTTCTTTGGCAGGCTGAGTGCGCGGCTGGAATCGGCGCGGAACAGGTTGATGGCGAGCCGGCGCAGGAAGGAGAAATTCAGCGCGGCGTTGCGTAGCCGGATCTGGCTGGCGTCCTCATTGAAGGTGACATCCAGGCACCAGTGCAGGCCATTCTCGATAGCCCAGTGGGTACGTGCGACGTACAGGATGCGCTGGGCATCCGCCGGCAGCGAACTGATCACGTAGCGCGTGTCGGTCTGGACCTGGCCGTGGGTCTCGCGCTGCGACTCGATGCACGCCACCGAGCGCAGGTTCGGCCAGTGTGCGCGTAACTCGATGGCGTCGAGCCACGCGAGATCATCCACCGCCGTGCAGCGGCGCGTCTCGAAGCGGCCATGGCCCTTGTCAACGGTTTCGTGGATATCGCATGGCCGCGGCGGATAACCGGGTTGATTCAGGCAGGCGAAGAACTCGCGCAGCGCGGTGGCCAGCGTCGGCTGGTTGTCCTTGACGGCGAGCACGTAATCGCCGCCGCCTTCTACAATCTGGCGGGCGATTGCGCTCTGGCAGCCGATCGCATCGATCGTCACCACCGCGCCTTCGAGTGCCAGAGCCGGCAGCAATTCCTTGATCGCCTCAATCTCGTTGGATTTTTCCTCACACGGCTGCTGTCCCAGCGTCAGGCCCATCTCGGCCGCGTATGCCGACACCAGGTGCAGCGCACCGGTACCGCGCGCCACCGAACGTGAGCCGCGTAGCGCCTTGCCATCAATGGCGATCACCCGTCCATCGAGCGCACCGCGGACGCCCTGGACCCATTCGACGAACCGGCTTTCGAGCGCCGCAGGCGAGAGCGTCTCAAACTGTGAACGCCGGCCTAAATCCGACACTAAACGACGGCGTGATGGAATTGAGCTGCTGAGCGGCGGCAGTTGCTAAGCGATGTT
>NZ_CAJQZB010000062.1:0-19407 GCF_907164545.1 Paraburkholderia gardini
CTGTGACGCCGTCGGCCGTGAGGGCCCACCTCCTGTTCGGCCTCATCGGTGGGCGGGGGCCGTTCATCTCATTCCGCTGGTCGGTATGGCCGGGTTGATCAACTGGGATCGACTGGGCATGGCGATGAGCGAGAGCTTCGTGTCTGGCCGAGGTCGGCCGGCGACGTCACCGCGCCTGATAGCCGGGCTGTTGTACTTGCAGCATGCGTTCGACCTGTCCGACGAAGAAGTTGTGTGGCAATGGGTGGAGAACCCGTACTGGCAGGTTTTTACCGGCGAAGGGTATTTGCAGACTGAGCCACCGATTGACCCGTCGAGCCTGACACGCTGGCGCAAGCGGCTGGGCGAAGCCGGAGTTGAAGAGCTGCTGGCCGAGACGATTGAAGCGGCAAGACGCGCAGGCGTGATCAAGACGTCGAGCGTGAAGCGGGTGATTGTCGACACGACGGTGATGGAGAAAGCGATTGCGCACCCGACCGATTCGCGCCTGCTGGAGCGGTGTCGTGAGCATCTGGTAAAGGCTGCTGCACGTAATGGCCTGAAGCTGCGGCAGAACTACAACCGCGAGGCCCCGCGCCTGGCAGGACAGATTGGCCGCTACGCGCACGCGAAGCAGTACAAGCGGATGAGGAAAGCGCTGCGCACGTTGCGTTCGCGTGTGGGTCGAGTGATCCCCCAAGGGGACTTCCTTCGGGGCGTGCGCGATGTTGAGCGGCAGATGGATTCGGTGGCCGAGAACAGTCGGGCTGCATTGCAGGACCTGCTTGACCGCACGAAGCGAATTCTGTCGCAGAAGATGAAGGACAAGAACAAGCTGTACGCCTTGCACGCACCGGAAGTCGAGTGCATCAGCAAGGGCAAGGCGCGTCAGCCGTACGAGTTTGGTGTGAAGGTGTCGATCACGACGACGCACAAGGAAGGGCTGGTGGTGGGGATGCGTTCGATGCCGGGCAATCCGTCCGATGGACATACGCTGGATGAAGCGCTGGAGCAGGCGGCGATCCTCAGTGACGTGATACCGGAGGTTGCAGTTGTGGATCGGGGGTATCGGGGCGTAGCGATTGAGGGCGTGAAGATTTACCACCCGGGCCTGCGGCGTGGCATCACGCGCGGATTGCGCAAGATGATCCGACGGCGCAGCGCGATTGAACCGGCCATCGGGCATATGAAGGCCGACGGCAAGCTCGACCGGAACTGGCTCAAGGGTGCGCTGGGCGATGCGATGAATGCCGTGCTGTGCGGGGCCGGTCACAACCTGCGCATGATCCTGAGAAAGCTGCGGCTTTTTTATGCCTTGATTCTTGCTGTCTTGTTGAATCGCAGTATGGCTGTACAAGCGCTGGCTTGACGCTAGCGCTTTTTAAAGCGAATTGTTCAGGGCCGACGAAATAATCGAGAGTCCGCCAGGCAGTCGCACCTCCGTATAAATCCCTACACATTCGACCTTGAGATTCCGCACGATCTCGACCAAAAATGTAATCGATTACATTTTCGGGGACGAACACCGTGTCGAGACCGCGCCAGCGCGACGTTGCATCGCTTCGACCGTCCGACGACATGTCGATTGCCGGCGTCGCCGAGCAGGCCGGCGTCTCCGTCGCCACGGTCTCACGCGTGCTCAACGGGCACTCGAACGTGAGGCCCGAAACGCGTGACCGGGTACTCGCCGCAGTCGAGACAAGCGGCTATCGCGTCAACGAACTCGCGCGCAACCTGCGCACCGCCGAAAGCCGCCTGCTGCTCACCATGGTGCCGGACTTCGGCAATCCCTTTTACGCGGAAGTGGTGCGCGGTATCGATGCCGTCGCGCGTCAGCATGGCTATTTCATGCTGCTCTGCGATACCGGCGCCGATCCCGGCCGCGAGCGCAGCTACTTCGACATGCTGCGCCGCCACCGCGCCGACGGCGCGATCTGCCTCGATCCCGACACGGTTCAGCACGCGCTCGTGGAAGATGCGGGCACGCTGCCGTGGGTCGCGTGCTGCGAGTTCGACGCCGACATGGGCGTGCCGTGGGTCGGCATCGACAACTATCGCGCGGCCGGTGACGCGGTGCGGCATCTGCTGTCGCGCGGACGCCGTCGCATCGGTCTCATCAATTCGGATGACGGTTATCTCTATGCCCGTCAGCGTCAGGAAGGCTATCTCGACGCACTGCGCGAGGCCGGCGTGAACCCGCTGTCTGCATGGCGTCGCAACGTCTACAGCCTCGACTACGAAGCCGCTGCCGCGGCCGCCGCCGAACTCGCGCGGCAACCGGGCGAAAACGCGCCCGATGCGATCTTCGCCGTGTCGGACACGCTCGCGATCGGTGCGATCAACGGCCTGCGCAGCGTCGGCAAACGCACGCCGGCCGATGTCGCGGTGGTCGGCTTCGATGACATCTCCGTGGCCGCGCAGATCGATCCGCCGCTCACCACGATCGCGCAGCCGATGCGCGAACTCGGCGAGACGGCCGCGCGGTTATTGCTCAAGCGTCTCGCGGACCCGGCGGCCAGCGTGCCGGGCGTGTTGTTGCCGCACCGGCTCGTGGTGCGGCTAAGCGCATAACGCGCAACCAGGCAAAGGAGCAACGCGCGCGATGAGTCTCTCGATCCGCTTCGACGATATCCGCAAGGATTTCGGCCCGGTGCGCGTCCTGCACGGCGTGTCGTTCGATCTTGCGCCTGGGCGCATCTATGGCCTGCTTGGCGAGAACGGCGCTGGCAAATCGACGCTGATGAAAATTCTCGCCGGCTACGAAAGCGCAACCGAAGGCACGCTGTCCGTCGATGGCATAACGCAGCACTTCACCAGTTCGCGCGATGCGGAAGCTGCGGGCATCGTGCTGATCCACCAGGAATTCAATCTTGCCGATCATCTGTCGATCGTCGAGAACATGTACCTCGGGCACGAGAAAAAGCGCGGCTGGCTGCTCGATGAAGGCGCGATGAAAAAAGAGGCAGCGCGCTATCTCGAACAGGTCGGCCTGAAGAAATCGCCCGACACGCAGGTGCGCAACCTGATCGTCGCGGAAAAGCAGATGGTGGAGATCGCCAAGGCGCTGTCGCGTCGCGCGCGCTTTCTCATCATGGACGAACCGACCGCGACGCTCACGCCCTCGGAAACGGAGCGGCTCTTCACGCTGATGCTGAAACTGAAGGCCGATGGCGTGACGATCGTCTACATCTCGCACAAGCTCGACGAAGTCGAGCACATCACCGACGAGGTAATTGTGATGCGCGACGGCCGCTTCGTCGCGCGTGGCGAAACGTCGAGCCTCGCGCGGCAGCAGATGGCGAACCTGATGGTGGGGCGCGACGTCTCCGACATGTTTCCCGATAAAACCCCGCCTGCGCCGGATGCGCCCATTGCGATGCGTGTGGATGGGCTCGTCGTGCCTGGCTGGGTCGAGTCGCTGTCATTCGAAGTCCGTGCGGGCGAAATACTCGGTTTCGCGGGCCTCGTCGGCGCGGGTCGCACCGAAGCGTTCGAGGCGATGCTCGGCCTGCGCAAACGCACGGGGGGGCGCATCGAGCTCGCGGGGCGCGCAGTCGGGATTCACAATCCGCTCGACGCGATGCGGCATGGCCTCACGTATCTGAGCGAGGACCGCAAGAACAAGGCGCTGCACGTCAATCTGAACCTGCAGGACAACCTGACGCTGATGACGCTCGATCGCTACGCGCATCCGTTCCTCGACGCAAAAGCGGAACGCGCCGCGCTGAAAGCGGGCATCGCCGAATTCGGCATTCGCACGGGCGACCCGTCGATCCGCGCGCGCATGCTGTCGGGCGGCAACCAGCAAAAGCTCGCGCTCGCGAAGTTCCTGCATCCGGACCCGAACGTCGTCGTGCTCGATGAACCGACGCGCGGCGTCGACGTCGGCGCGAAGCGCGACATCTACTTCCTGATTCACCGGCTCGCCGCGCAGGGGCGGGCGGTGATCGTGATCTCGTCCGAGCTGATCGAGCTGATCGGCCTGTGCCATCGCGTCGCCGTGATGCGCACGGGCCGGCTTCAAACGACGCTCGCGCTCGACCAGCTAACCGAAGAGGAGTTGATTGCCCATGCAACCGGCACACACTGAACCAGGGCAACCGGGCCGTGCGATGCGCCTCGCGCGCCGGCTGCACGGGCTCGGTCCGCTGCTTGGCCTGATCGTCCTGTGCGTGGGCGGCCAGCTGCTCAACCACGATTTCGCGACCATCGACAATCTCACCAACGTGCTCACGCGCACGTCGTTCATCGGCATCATCGCGGTCGGCATGACGTTCGTGATCATTTCGGGCGGCATCGACCTGTCGGTCGGATCGATGGCCGCGCTGATCGCGGGCAGCATGATCTACACGATGAACGTGCTCGCCCGCGGGATCGACGGCCACATGATCGCGCCGCTCCTGATCGTGATGATCGGCATGGTGCTGGCGCTCGTGCTGGGCGGCGCGTTCGGCATCGCGCACGGCCTGCTGATCACGAAAGGCCCGATCGAGCCGTTCATCGTGACGCTCGGGACGTTCGGCATCTTTCGCGCGGTGCTGACGTGGCTCGCGGACGGCGGCGCGCTCACGCTCGACAACTCGCTCTCCGATCTGTACGGCCCCGTGTATTACGCAAGCGTGTTCGGCGTGCCGATACCGATCTGGGTGTTCCTGATCGTCGCGGCAGGCGGCGCGTTGATCCTGAACCGCACCGCGTTCGGAAGGCACGTGCAGGCGATCGGCTCGAACGAACAGGTCGCGCGCTATGCGGCCATCCGCGTCGATCGCGTGAAGATCGTCACGTACATGCTGCTTGGCATCTGCGTCGGCGTGGCGACGGTGCTGTATGTGCCGCGGCTGGGTTCCGCCACGCCAACCACGGGCCTCCTGTGGGAACTGGAGGCGATTGCCTCGGTGGTCGTCGGCGGTACCGCGCTCAAGGGTGGCGAAGGTCGTGTGCTCGGCACGGTGATCGGCGCCGTGCTGCTTTCGGTGATCGCGAACATTCTCAACCTCACGAGCATCATCAGCGTGTATCTGAACGCGGCGGTGCAGGGCGTCGTCATCATCATCGTCGCGTTCCTGCAGCGCGGACGGCGCTGATCGAACATGCAACCACGAGAGCAAACGGTAAATCGCAGGCAGCAGGCAGCTTGAACCGCAGTACCCGGCGCATTGCCGGCACCTCAAAAACCGGGCGTACGACGCGCCCTACGACAGGAGACACAACATGAAGCAGGTCATTCGGGCGATCAGTGCCGGCGTGCTGGCGTTGGGCATTCTCGGTACGGCGGGCGCGGCACGGGCGGACGACAAGGTCATATTGGGCGTCGCGATTCCGACGGCCGATCACGGCTTCACGGGCGGCATCGTCTGGTGGGCGAACAAGGCGAAGACGGACATGGAGAAGGCGCATCCGGATCTGAAGGTGATCCTGAAGTCGTCGGCGAGCGCGCCGGAGCAGGCGAACCAGTTGCAGGATCTGGTGACCGTCAACCATATCAACGCGCTCGTGATCTTCCCGCATGAATCGGCTTCGCTCACGCAGCCGGTCGCGCAGGTGAAGAAGAAGGGTGTCTACGTGACGGTGGTCGATCGCGGCCTCACCGACACAAGCGCACAGGACGCGTACGTCGCGGGCGACAACACCGCGTTTGGCCGGCTCGCGGGCGAATACTTCTGCAAGTCGCTCAACGGCAAGGGCGACATCGTCGCGCTGCGCGGCATTCCGACCACGCTGGATAACGAGCGCTACAACGCGTTCACGAAGGCGTTGTCGGCGTGTCCGGGCGTGAAGGTGCTGGACGCGAAATACGCGAACTGGAATCGCGACGATGCGTTCAAGGTGATGCAGGATTACCTGACGCGCTTCAGGCACATCGATGCGGTGTGGTCGGCCGATGACGACATGTCGGTTGGCGTGCTGAAGGCCATCGATCAGGCGAAGCGCACCGACATCAAGGAAGTACTGGGCGGCGCGGGGTCGAAGGACATGATCAAGCGCGTGATGGATGGCGACAAGATCATCAACGCCGATGTGACCTACTCGCCGAAGTTCATCTACGACGCGATCAAGCTCACCGCCGAAGCGCGCCTCAAGGGCGAAAAGCTGCCGGCGACGACGATCGTGCCTTCGGTGCTCGTCACGAAAGACAACGCGAAGGAATACTACTTCCCGGACTCGCCGTTCTGACGGCTTGCGCGTTGCCGCGCGCGTGCGATGTGCGTTAAACGCATCGCACGCGCGGGGCGCTCAGGATGTCGAACGCACGAATTCACTATCCGTTTCCGAGGAGCCGCACGATGAAAACCATCAAAGGGCCGGCGATCTATCTGGCCCAGTTCCTGGGCGACAAGGCGCCCTTCGATAACCTCGACAATCTCGCGACGTGGGCCGCGAAGCTCGGCTACAAAGGCATCCAGGTGCCTGTGGATGCGCGCGTGATCGACCTCGAAAAGGCCGCCTCGAGCCAGACGTACTGCGACGAACTGCTCGGCACGGTCGCGGACGCCGGTGTCGAGATCACCGAACTGGCGACGCATCTGCAAGGGCAACTGGTGGCCGTGCATCCGGCCTACGACCAGCTGTTCGACGGGTTTGCCGCGCCGCATGTGCGCGGCAATCCGGCGGCGCGTACCGAATGGGCGATCCAGCAGCTGAAACTCGCGGCACAGGCGTCGCGCCGTCTCGGGCTCGACACGCACGTGTCGTTCTCGGGCGCGCTCGCATGGCCGTACATGTATCCGTGGCCGCAGCGGCCAGCCGGTCTCGTCGAGGCCGCGTTCGATGAACTCGCGCGCCGCTGGCAGCCGATTCTCGATGCGTTCGACGAGGTCGGTGTCGACGTCGCGTACGAACTGCATCCGGGCGAAGATCTTTACGACGGCGTGACGTTCGAGCGCTTTCTGGAGCGCGTGAACGGACATCGTCGCGCGAACATCCTGTTCGATCCGAGCCACTACGTGTTGCAGCAGCTTGATTACCTGTCGTTCATCGATATCTATCACGAGCGCATCAAGGTTTTTCACGTGAAGGATGCGGAGTTTCGTCCGACGGGCAGGGCCGGCGTGTATGGCAGCTATAGCGACTGGATCGACCGGCCGGGACGCTTTCGCTCGCTCGGCGACGGGCAGATCGACTTCGGCGCGATCTTCTCGAAGATGGCGCAGTACGACTATCCGGGCTGGGCGGTACTCGAATGGGAATGCGCGCTGAAGCATCCGGAAGACGGCGCGCGCGAAGGCGCGGAGTTCATTCGCCGGCACATCATTCGCGTCGCCGAAAAATCGTTCGACGATTTCGCGGACAGCGGCGTCGATCAGGCGCAGATCAAAAAGGTGCTGGGGCTGTGATCAGGCATCAGGGAGCATCCGATGACACGTAAATTGCGGTTGGGCATGGTCGGCGGCGGGCAGGGCGCTTTTATCGGCGCCGTGCACCGGATCGCCGCGCGCCTCGACGACCGGTTCGAACTCGTGGCGGGCGCGCTTTCTTCGGACGCGGCGCGCGCGCGGGCAAGCGCCGCGGAACTGGGCATCGCGCGCAGCTACGCGGACTGGCGCGAGATGGCGAAGGCTGAAGCGGCTCGCGACGACGGCATCGACGCCGTCGCGATCGTCACGCCGAATCATTTGCACGCGCCGGTCGCAACGGCATTTCTCGAAGCCGGTATTCACGTGATCTGCGACAAGCCGCTTGCGATTTCGCTGGCGGAAGGTGAAGCGCTCGCGAAGCTCGCGCGCGAGAAGAAAAAGCTGTTCGCGCTGACGCACACATACTCGGGTTATCCGATGGTGCGGCATGCACGCGAACTCGTCGACGCGGGCGAACTGGGCGATATCCGCGTCGTGCAGGTCGAGTACGCGCAGGACTGGCTGGCCGAGCCGATCGAAAACACCGGCACGAACAAGCAGGCGGGATGGCGCACGGACCCGGCGCAATCGGGACCCGCCGGATGCCTGGGCGATATCGGCACGCACGCGTACCACCTCGCTGCGTTCGTGACGGGCATGGTGCCGAAGGAACTGTCAGCGGAAGTGCACACGTTCGTGCCGGGCAGGAAGCTTGACGATCACGTGCAGGTGATGCTGCGTTACGCGAGCGGCGCGCGCGGCATGCTGTGGGCGAGCCAGGTGGCGAGCGGCGCTGAGAACGCGTTGCGCCTGCGCGTGTACGGCACGAAGGCGGGGCTCGCGTTCGATCAGGAATACCCGAACGATCTGTGGTTCACGCCGCTGGGCGGTGCGGCTTGCCGGCTCACGCGCGGACGCGTCCAAAGCGCGATTGCAGCGCACGCGACGCGCGTGCCGCCGGGACACCCGGAAGGCTACCTCGAAGCGTTCGCGCAGTTGTATCTCGATGCGGCATTGCAGATCGAGGCGCTCGATGCCGGCAAGCCGGTGCCACCCGAGAGCCGCTTGCTGACGACCGTCGACGATGGCGTTGAAGGCATGCGTTTTATCGAAGCCGTGCTAAAGAGTAGCGCGATGAACGCGCAATTTCGGGAAGTGGGCAACGGTTGAGGGCTTCGGGAGACAAGCTGGCCTGCGATTGCCCCTACTGCTGATGAGCCACTTCATAACCGCTGACCGGGAGACTGGCGCGCCCCAGCCATATGTAGTAACATTGCTACATATATTGAAAGGACAATGTGCGATGAGCGTTATCACCATGAGTAGCCGCGAGTTTAACCAGTCGGCCAGCGAGGCAAAGAAAGCGTCTTTAGACGGCCCGGTGTTTATCACGGATCGCGGTAAGCCTTCGCATGTACTTCTGAGCATCGACGAATACCGGAAGCTTGCTGGCGGAATGACAACGCTAGCCGATGCGCTCGCACAACGGGGCGAGGTCGATATTGAATTCGACGTGCCGCGCGTCGGTGGACTCTATCGGGCAGCAGACCTTTCCTGATGTTCCTCCTCGACACAAACGTTGTTTCCGAATTGCGTGTGCCGAAACGGGCCGACATAAACGTGCTCGCGTGGGCGTCTTCTCAGCCCGTGGCTGCGCAATTCCTTTCCGCTATTACCGTTCTCGAACTCGAGCTTGGTGTCTTGCGGATGGAGCGTAAAGATGCCGTCCAGGGTGCCGCTCTGCGCACCTGGCTCGATGGGCAGGTTCTGCCTCAATTCGCGGGACGCGTGCTGGCATTTGACCAATCGGTGGCAATGCGGTGTGCAAAGCTACACGTTCCTGATCCTCGCGCCGAACGTGACGCAGTCATCGCCGCAACGGCGCTTGTGCATGGCATGACTGTCGTTACCCGTAACACCGATGATTTCATATTGACCGGTGTCCCGCTTTTGAATCCGTGGAAATGAGAGGGCATGGAAAAAGCAAACGGCTCTGGTGCAAATTGGCTCGGGGAATCGGTCAGCGTTGTCAGCCTCACGAATGGGTGGGCGATGCCAGGCAAGCGGAAAGGTCGGGAGGGATTGCCGCTGGCCGCCTGATCATGCCGCCGATCGCTCGTACACCAGATCTGACAATAGCTTGGGGCTTCGTGCCCGCGCCATCAACGCACGGTAAGATGCATCACCTCATCTTTCCACGGGCGCGCGCATGTCGGCCAATATTGCCTCCATCGATCCTGTCAAAGGTTCCGCCCCGCGCAAACGCATCGTGTTGCTGGTCGGTGCGACGGGGCTGGTCGGCAGTGCATGCCTGAAGCTGCTCGCACGCGATCCGCGCGTCGCCGAAGTGCGCCTGCTCGTGCGGCGCGCGTCGGGCGCGGGCATCGCGGGAATCGCCGGGCACGCGAACCGTGTGATCGAGCAGGCCGTCGATTTCGACCGGCTAGACAGCCTGGCCAGCAGCGCTGATCTCTTCGCCGTCGATGCAGTGATCTGCGCATTGGGCACGACGATACGGACCGCTGGCTCGCAAGCAGCGTTTCGCAAGGTCGATTACGAGTATCCGTTGCGCGTCGGTGCGCTCGCGCGCCGGCACGGCGCGTCGCGCTATGCGCTCGTGAGCGCCATCGGCGCGAGTCCGCGGGCACGCACGTTCTATAGCCGGGTGAAGGGCGAGGTCGAAGCCGGTGCGCTGGGTCTCGGCTTTCCGGCCGTCACGATCGTGCGGCCGTCTTTCCTGATGGGGGAGCGTGCGGAAAGCCGGCCGCTGGAAAGCATCGCGCGCCGCCTGGGCGTGATTCTGCCGCTCAAGTGGCGCTCGATTGCCGCCGACGATGTCGCGCGCGCTCTGGTTGACGCTGCGTTAAGCGATACGCAAGGCGTCACGATCATCGAAAACGACGCGCTGCATCGCGGCGCTCCTGCGCCTTAGCGCTTGCTGTTCTTGATCTGCTCTTCGAGCGCGAGGTCGAACTTGCTTGCCTTGCGCGGCTTTTGCGGGCCGAATGCGTCGACGAACTTGACGAAGTCGTCGAGCGTCAGCGGATCGGAGACTTTCTTGTCGCTGCCCGACGATTTGTCGACGAGATAGAAGAGACCGCCGGAAAGGCTGATCGCCGAAAATTGCGGGTTGCCGGTGCGGGTTTTCAGCCGCTCGACGGCATGGATGGCTCGGGTAGTACGCATGATTTCAGCTACGGTGTGAAGACGCACACTGTATCAGTAACTCAGTAGCGGGCGCGGCGGGCGGCGCGAACGGCACGCACCGCCCGCCATCGAACCTTACTGGCTCAGATACGTGAACTTGCCATCCTTGATGATGCCCATCACGCTCGCGCGCTGGTCGAGGCCCACGTGGTCCTTCACGCTCGTGTTGACCACACCGTTCGGCACGACGAGTTCATGCGCGTGTTCGAGCTCGCTGCGCAGCGCGGCGCGAAACGCGGGCGTGCCCGGCTGCGCCGTTTTTAGCGCGCGCGTCACTGCGTCGACGAGGCGCGGATAGACGCCCGCCGCATCGCCCGCGAACTGCGTGACGCTATTCGGGCCGTATTGCGCTTCATATGCGGCGACGAACGCCATCGCGGCCTTCTTCGCGGGATGATCCGCCGGCAGCGTGCGCGCGACGACGACCGGCTGCGTCGGGAACAGCGTGCCTTCGACATCCTTGCCGCCGAGCTTGATGAATTCCGGCGTGGCGATGCCGTGCGTCTGGTAGATCGGCCCCTTGAAGCCGCGCTCGACGAGCGTGCGTTGCGGCAGCACGCTCGGCGTGCCCGCGCCCGCGACGAGAATCGCATCGGGTTTTGCCGCCATCAGCTTCAGCACCTGGCCGGTGACGCTCGCGTCCGTCCGGTTGAAGCGCTCCGTCGCCACGACCTGAATGTGCCGCAGCGTCGCGAACTTCGTGAATTCGTTGAGCCAGCTATCGCCATAACTGTCCGCGAAGCCGATGAAGCCCACCGTCCTCACGTTGTGGTTCGACATGTAGCGCGTCATCACGTCGGCCATCGCGCTGTCGGTCTGCGCCATCTTGAAGGCCCATACGCGTTTGCCTTCCTGCGGCTCGACCACGCTTGCCGAACCGATCAGCGTGATCATCGGCGTCTGGCTTTCCGCGACGGGATCGAGCGCGGCCAGCGCCGCGGGCGTGACGTTCGGGCCGACGATCACGTCGACGTGGTCTTCGCTGATGAGCTTGCGGATGTTGCGCACCGCGACGCCCGGATCGGAGCCGTCGTCGAGGATGATGTATTCGGCTTTCTGGCCGGCAATCGTCTTCGGCCACATCAGCATCGCGTTCTTGCTGGTGATGCCGATGGCGGCGGCGGGGCCCGTGCTGGACAGATCGATGCCGATCTTGATGTCGGCGTGGGCGACCGTGCTGACCACGAGTGCCGCGGCAGCGGCGACGTAGCGCAGGTTCTTTTTGTACGACGTGAAGCTCATCGGTTGGGTCTCCATGGCGGAATCGAAACAGCGATTGTTATAAAACCGGACAGAGGGTGTTTCAAAGCTCGTAGGATTCGTGCTCGCCCTTTAGCGCCTGTTCGATCAGCCGGCGGTTCAGGCTCGGCGAGAGCAGCTCCACCAGCGTATACACATAGCTGCGCAGATACGCGCCGTGTTTGAGCGCCACGCGCGTCACGTTGCTGCCGAACAGATGGCCGACCGGCATCGCACGCAGATGACGGTCGCGCTCCGCGTTGAACGCGATATCCGCCATGATCCCGACGCCAAGACCCAGCTCGACGTAGGTCTTGATCACGTCGGCGTCGATCGCCTCGAGCACGATGTCCGGATGCAGGCCGCGCAGACGGAACGCCTCGTTGATCTTCGTGCGGCCCGCGAACGCGTTGTCGTACGTAATCATCGGATATTGCGTAAGGTCGTCGAGGGAAAGCTGCTTGCGGTCCAGCAACGGGTGATCCGGCTGCATGACGGCGACGTGATGCCACGAAAAGCAGGGCAGCGAGACCAGTTCCTTATAGTCCGCGATCGCCTCGGTGGCGATCGCCAGGTCCGCCTGGTCGTGGATGACCATTTCGGCAACCTGCGTCGGGCTGCCTTGCAGAATCGAAAGGTGGACCTTGGGAAAGCGCTTCTTGAATTCGGCGATGGCGGCCGGCAGCGAATAGCGCGCCTGCGTGTGCGTGGCGGCGATGACGAGATTGCCCTGATCCTGCGCTGCGTAATCTTTACCAACGCGCTTGAGGCTTTCCACTTCCTGCAGGATCTTTTCAACCGACTGAAGAATGATCCGGCCCGGCTCGGTCAGCGAGCGGACGCGTTTGCCGTGCCGTGTGAAGATTTCGACGCCCAGTTCGTCTTCGAGCTCGATGATTGCCTTGGAGACGCCTGGCTGGCTTGTAAACAGCGCCTTGGCGGCTTCCGTGAGGTTGAAGTTCTGCCGGACCGCCTCGCGCACGAAGCGAAACTGGTGCAGGTTCATTTATAACCTCTTAGCATATGAAAACAATTTTTAAGTCGTTTGAAATATAAGGGGAGTTTATTACGATTTGTCCAACTTTTCCAATATGGATATCTGTATTTGTCATAAGCAAATGAAGGATGCGTCTAAAACCTTCTTCCGCTTGCGCTGACAGACACCGGTAGACAGGGCGTGGCGCCACCGGAACGCCGTGCGGTTACGAAAAAATGGGGTCCCCGAATGTACCAATACGATCAGTACGACCAGACCATCGTTGACGAACGCGTCGCGCAATACGCCGACCAGGTTCGTCGCCGGCTGTCAGGCGAATTGAGCGAAGAAGAGTTCCGTCCGCTGCGTCTGCAGAACGGCCTCTATATGCAGCGCCATGCCTACATGCACCGCATCGCGATTCCTTACGGCAATCTGCGCAGCGACCAGTTGCGCATGCTTGCCCGCATCGCGCGCGAACATGATCGCGGCTACGGCCACTTTTCCACGCGCTCGAACATCCAGTACAACTGGATCAAGCTCGAGGAAACGCCGGAAATTCTCGCGAAACTCGCGTCTGTCCAGATGCACGCCATCCAGACCTCGGGTAACTGCATCCGCAACATCACCGCGGACCAGTTCGCCGGCGTCGCACCGGACGAGATCATCGATCCGCGTCCATGGGCTGAAATCCTGCGTCAGTGGTCGACGTTCCATCCGGAATTCGCGTGGCTGCCGCGCAAGTTCAAGATCGCCGTCTCGGGTTCGAAGGAAGATCGCGCGGCCGTGCAGGTGCATGATCTAGGTGTCTATCTGAAGAAAAACGAACAGGGCGAAGTGGTCGCGAGCATCCTGGCCGGCGGTGGCCTGGGGCGCACGCCGATCGTTGGCGCGATTATCCGCGAAGACCTGCCGTGGCAGCATCTGCTGACTTACTGCGAAGCTGTTCTGCGCGTGTATAACCGCTACGGCCGTCGCGACAACATGTACAAGGCGCGCATCAAGATTCTCGTGAAGGCCTTGAGCCCTGAGAAATTCTCGAAGCAGGTCGAGGAAGAATGGCAGCACCTGAAGGACGGTCCTTCGACGCTCACGCAGGCTGAACTCGATCGCGTGTCGCAATACTTCGTGCCGCCGGTGTATGAAAAGCTGGCGGACACCGATACCGCATTCGAAAACCATCTGCTCGAAAACCGCGCGTTCGCGCGCTGGGTCGAGCGCAACGTGCGTCCGCACAAGGTGGCGGGCTATGCGTCGGTCACGCTTTCGCTGAAGCCGGCCACCATCGCCCCGGGCGACGCCACGGATGCGCAGATGGAAGCCGTCGCCGACTGGGCCGACAAATACTCGTTCGGCGAGATCCGCGTGTCGCACGAACAGAACCTGATTCTCGCGAACGTGAAGAAGCGCGACCTGTTCGAATTGTGGGAGCTGGCCAAGGCACAAGGGTTCGCCACGCCGAACATCGGCCTGCTGACCGACATCATCGCGTGCCCGGGCGGCGATTTCTGCTCGCTCGCGAACGCGAAGTCGATTCCGATCGCGATGGCGATCCAGGAACGCTTCAACGATCTCGACTTTGTCTACGATCTCGGCGACATTTCGCTGAATATCTCGGGTTGCATCAACGCGTGCGGTCACCACCACGTCGGCAACATCGGCGTGCTGGGCGTCGACAAGGACGGCTCCGAATGGTACCAGGTGACGCTCGGCGGCGAACAGAGCACGGGAGCGACCGGCGCGCATCTGGGCCGCGTGATCGGCCCGTCGTTCTCGGCGGAAGAAATGCCGGACGTAGTGTCGAAGGTGATCGATACGTTCGTGGAAAACCGTATCGACGGCGAACGTTTCATCGACACGTATGGCCGCATCGGCATCACGCCGTTCAAGGAGCGCGTGTACGCATCGCGCCAGCCGGCTCACGCTTAACCCGCGATACAGGCTTAAAGGATTCTGCAGATGGCTTCGATTATCAAGAACCGCACGATCGTTAGCGATGACTGGACGGTGGTGCGTGCGGCGGAAGACGGCACCTTGCCCGCGGTGGAAGCACTGCCGGCAGGCAAGGTGATCGTGCCGTTCGCATTGTGGACCGCCTCGCGCGATGCATTGATCGCATCGCGTGGCGACGGCGAAATCGCCGTATGGCTCGAGCCGGACAGCGAACCGGCCGACGTGGTGGCCGACTTCGACAGGCTCGCGCTGATCGCGATCGACTTCCCGGTGTTCCGCGACGGCCGCGGCTACAGCATTGCGCGCCTGCTGCGCGAACGCCATGGCTACAAGGGCGAAATTCGCGCGATCGGCGACGTGCTGCGCGACCAGGTGCGCCTCATGTACCGCTGCGGGTTCGACGCATTTGCGGTGCGGGAAGACAAGGACATCCACGACGCGTTCAAGGCATTCGACGATTTCACCGTGCAGTATCAGGGCGCGGTCGACGATCCGGTGCCGCTGTTCCGTCGCCGCGAAGCCGCGGCTGCCGCGACGGCGCAAAAGGCACCGGCATGAGCGACGCCACGCTTTCAGTGACGCCTGAGCTCGCGGTGAAGATCGAACGGCTGGATACGCTGCTCGATTCGATCGCTGCGCGTCATGCGAACGTCAAGCTCGCCAGCAGTCTTGCCGCGGAAGACATGCTGCTCACGCACGCGATCCTTTCGCGCAACGTGAAGATCGGCGTCTTCTCGCTCAATACCGGACGTCTGCATGCGGAAACGCTGGGCATGCTCGATCGCGTGAAAGAGCGCTATGGCTACGATATCGAACAGTTTCACCCGCAAGCGGATGCGGTCGATGAATACGTCGTGCAGCATGGTCTGAACGCGTTTTACGACAGCATCGATCTGCGCAAGCGCTGCTGCGAAATCCGCAAGGTCGAACCGCTCAACCGCGCTCTGTCGGACGTGAGCGCATGGGTGACGGGCCAGCGTCGCGAGCAGTCGGTGACGCGTGCCGAACTGCACGAGGAAGAACACGACGGCGCGCGCAATATCGCCAAGTTCAATCCGCTCGCGGACTGGACCGAGGCCGATGTGTGGGCGTATCTCAAGGCGTTCGACGTACGGGTCAACCCACTGCATGCGCGCGGTTATCCGAGCATCGGCTGCGAACCCTGCACACGCGCCATCCGTCCTGGTGAAGACAGCCGGGCAGGGCGCTGGTGGTGGGAGTCGCGCGATACGAAGGAATGCGGCTTGCACATCACGACGATTCCGGTTGCAGTGGTCAGCGGGCAAAGCTCCGCCATCTGAAGCGCGGCCCGGGCAGCAGAAACAGATCAATTGAACGATTGAATATCGCGTCGCAAGTCACCCCTTGTGACGGGAACAAAGGAAGGACACACCATGAGCACGACGCTCGATCCCGCACTGAACGCTCCGCTCGCCAACACCGCGAACCGGATGGATCACCTCGACTGGCTCGAAGCCGAGTCGATTCACATCCTGCGTGAACTGGTTGCCGAATGCAGCAACCCCGCGCTGCTGTTTTCGGGCGGCAAGGATTCGGTCGTCGTGCTGCATCTGGCGCTGAAGGCATTCGGCCTCGGTGCGAATCGCAAGACGGTGCTGCCATTCCCGCTCGTGCACATCGACACCGGCCACAACTACGACGAAGTGATCGACTTCCGCGACCGTCGTGCTAAAGAGATTGGCGCGCAACTCGTGGTGGGCCACGTTGAGGATTCGATCAAACGCGGCACGGTGCGTCTGCGTCGCGAACTCGATTCGCGCAACGCCGCGCAGGCGGTGACGCTGCTCGAAGCGATCGAGCAATACGGCTACACCGCGATGATCGGCGGCGCTCGCCGCGACGAGGAAAAGGCGCGCGCGAAAGAGCGCATCTTCTCGTTCCGTGACGAATTCGGCCAGTGGGATCCGAAGGCACAACGTCCGGAACTGTGGAGCCTCTTCAATGCGCGTCTGCATAAGGGCGAACATCTGCGCGTGTTCCCGATCTCGAACTGGACCGAACTCGACATATGGCAATACATCGCCCGCGAAAAGCTCGAACTGCCGTCGATCTATTACGCGCATCACCGCGAAATCGTGCGCCGTAACGGGCTGCTCGTGCCGGTGACGCCGCTGACGCCGATGCGCGAAGGCGAAACCAGCGAAACGGCGCTCGTGCGTTTCCGTACCGTGGGCGACATCAGCTGCACGTGCCCGGTGGAAAGCGACGCCGACGATCTGGAGAAGATCATCGCTGAAACGGCCGTGACCGAAATCACGGAGCGCGGGGCAACGCGAATGGACGACCAGGCATCCGAAGCCGCGATGGAAACACGCAAGAAGCAAGGTTATTTCTAAGGCATGGGACGGGAGTAACGCGCTAAAGCGCGAACTCCCGTCGACAGAGGGACAAGGAACATCATGAGTATTCATCAACCAGAAGACCTCGGCGTGCTGCGTTTCATTACTGCAGGCAGTGTCGACGACGGCAAGAGCACGTTGATCGGACGCCTGCTGTACGACAGCAAGGCTGTGCTGTCGGACCAGCTTTCCGCGTTGTCGCGCGCGAAGAACAAGCGCACCGTGGGCGACGAAATCGACCTGTCGCTCCTGACCGACGGCCTCGAAGCCGAGCGCGAGCAGGGCATCACGATCGACGTCGCGTACCGTTACTTCGCGACCGCGAAGCGCAAGTTCATCATCGCCGATACGCCGGGCCACGAGCAGTACACGCGCAACATGGTGACGGGCGCATCGACCGCGCATGCCGCGATCATTCTCGTCGACGCGACGCGCGTCACGTTCGTGGATGGCGCGGCGCAACTGCTGCCGCAGACCAAGCGTCACAGCGCGATCGTGAAGCTGCTGGGCTTGCAGCATGCGATCGTCGCGATCAACAAGATGGATCTCGTCGACTACAGCGAAACGCGCTTCAACGAAATCCGCGATGCGTACGTCGAACTGGCGCGTCAACTGGGTTTGAACGACGTACGCTTCGTGCCGGTGTCGGCGCTGAAGGGCGACAACATCGTGACCGCGAGCGAGCGCATGCCGTGGTATGCGGGCGAACCGCTGCTGGACGTGCTCGAGGCCTTGCCGGTGGAGATTCCGACGGGTCAGGCACTGCGTTTTCCGGTGCAATGGGTGGCGCGCCAGGACGGCAGCCAGGCCGACGATTTCCGCGGCTACATGGGGCGCGTCGAAGCGGGCGAAGTGAAGCTGGGCGACACGATCGTCGTGCTGCCGGCGAACCGTGAAGCGACGGTCTCGGAGATCATCGCGCCGGTGCCGGGCGGCACCGCGCAGGTTGACCGCGCGTTCGCGGGTCAAACGGTAACGATCCGCCTGGCGGAAGACGTCGACGTATCGCGTGGCGATACATTCGTGCTTCGCGAAGCCGCGCCTGTGCCGGCGAAGAAGGTGGAAGCCGACCTGTGCTGGTTTGACGAGACACCGCTGTCGACGCAGCGCAAGTATCTGCTGAAGCAGACTACCAATACGGTGTTCGCGCGCATTGGCGCGATCCGGGAAGTGCTGGACGTGCATACGTTGTCGCAGGCTACCGACCGGCATGATCTGACCATGAACGATATTGGTCGCGTGTCGCTGACGCTGCAAAAGCCGATCGTGGCCGACGCATACGATTCGCACCCTGGTACGGGCGCGTTCGTGCTGATCGACGAGGCGACGCATCACACGGTCGCGGCCGGCATGATTCGTGCGTTTAGTGCCTGAGTGATCGCGCTTGAGCGCGGTTGTACTGGCACGAACTGAACGGATGGGATTGAGCAAATGGGCAAGGTGTATCTAATTGGTGCAGGGCCGGGCGCAGCGGACCTTATCACGGTGCGCGGCGCCCGTTTGCTGGGCATGGCGGATGTCGTGCTGCACGACGCGCTGGTTGAGCCGTCGATGCTCGATTACGCGCCTTCGCACGCGCGCAGGATTGCCGTGGGCAAGCGTTGTGGGCAGCGTTCGACGGCGCAGCACTTCATTAACAAGCAAATTGTGGATGCGGCTTTGGAGCACGATGTGGTGGTGCGCCTGAAGGGCGGCGACCCGATGCTGTTTGGCCGTGCCGATGAGGAAATGCGGGCGCTTGAGGCGGCGGGTATTGAATACGAGGTGGTGCCGGGGATTACGGCTGCGCTTGCCGGTGCTTCGGCGCTGAAGCGTTCGCTGACGCTGCGAGGGGTGTCGCGCAGTGTCGCGCTGGCTACGCATAGCCGGGCAGCGGACACCGACGAGATCCGCGAGCAGGTGAAGGCGGATTCACTGGTGTTCTATATGGGGCGGGACAGTGCGCCCGAAATTGCCCAACGGTTGATTGACGCTGGGCGCGTCGGGTCTACGCCTGTTGCTATTGTTGAAGCTTGCAGCACGGCTCGGGAACGGTCGTTGACCTTGACCCTTGAGGCGCTTGCTGCTGGCGACGCGCAGCAGTGGCTTGATGAGGCCCAGCCCAGCCTTTTGATGATCGGCGAGGCCTTTGCGGAGCGGCGCTTGTTGCCGCGCGATGAGGTTGTGGATTCTTCTTTGGTTTCTTCTTCCTCTGCATTGCATGCGGCTTAGGTTTTTGCTTTGGCCTTTCCTTGCATTCATGTTGGTCTATTAGCGTCGCCCCTGTGCGGGGCAGCACCTACTTTTCTTTGTCCCCCAAGGGGACTTCCTTCGGGGCGTCTTCCAAAGAAAAGTAGGCAAAAGAAAGGCGCTTCGAAAA
>NZ_CAJQZB010000063.1:0-16043 GCF_907164545.1 Paraburkholderia gardini
GCCCCCCGCCCGCCCCCCCCCCCCCCCCCCCCCCCCCCCCCCCCCCCCCCCCCCCGCCCCCCCCCCCCCCCCCCCCCCCCCCCCCCCCCCCCCCCCCCCCCCCCCCCCCCCCCGCCGGGTTCATCGCCGTACTGCCCTGTTAATCCGGGCTTGCGCCTGGATTACTTCACGTTCGCGCCGACCGCGGCATCCCACTGCTTCGAGATCGTGTCCTTGTACGCGTCCTGTTGCTGAAGCGTCGGAAACACCGCGTTCTTGTAGAGCGCAGCGGGCGGCAATTTGTCGAGCAGCGCCTGCGGCACCTTCTTCGAGGCGACCAGTTCGTTGTAACGGATCGGATGGCAGTAGCCCGTCAGCCAGCCAATCTGGCCTTCGTCCGAATACAGGTACTCCATCCACAGCTTCGCGGCGTTCGGATGCGGCGCGAACGCGCTGATCGCCTGCACGTAGACGCCTGCGACGACACCCGTCTTCGGCACCACGACCTGAACCTTCGGATTGCCCTTCAGCGTGTCGCGGTCAGCCAGCGCGTTGTAGTCCCAGCGCACGACAATCGGCGTCGTGCCCTGCGCAAGCGATGCCGCCTTGCCGATGACCGGCACGAAGTTGCCGCTCTTGTTCAGATCGGCAAAGTACTTGAGACCGGCCTTGTCGGCCTTCGATGCATCGCCTTTCGACGCCGACAGGCCCGCTGCGAACACGCTCAGGATCGCCTGATTCGCCGAACGCGGGTCGCCGGCGAGCGAAACCGCATTCCGGTAATCCGGCTTCTGAAGGTCGGGCCAGTCGGTCGGCACCTTGTCGATCATGTCCGCGTTGACTTCGAACGCGAGCACCCCGTAGTAATCGCCGTACCAGTAGCCTTCGGCATCCTTGAGCGCGTCGGGAATCGACTTCCACGTCGAGACCTTGTACGGTTGCAGCAGACCCGCCGCCTTCGCCTGCGGACCAAACGACAGGCCGACGTCGATCACGTCAGGCGCCTGCGGGCCCTTGTTCCCCTTGTTCGCCTTGATCGATTCGAGTTCATCGCCCGAACCCGCATCGGGATTCAGCTCGTTGATCTTGATGCCGTACTTTGCCTGAAAAGCCGCGATCATCGGGCCATAGCCGCACCAGTCGTGCGGCAGCGCGATCACCGTCAACTGGCCTTCCTGCTTTGCCGCCGCGACGAGCGCATCCGGCGGCGCGGCAGACGCACTGTTCATGCACATCGCCGCAGCAACAGCGATCGCCGACATCGAAACAAAAGAATGTGCCCAGGTCCGGTTCATGTTTTTTCCACCCTCTGCCGACATTGCTACGTTGGGAAAACTGCTATCCGATCAGGTCTGCGGTACTGCGCCACGACACGACATGCTGCTTCACGCGCGTTGAATGTGCGTTGAATCTATCGCGCGGCCGGCGACGCAGCACCCGCGCCGGCCCGGATGATATCGATGCGATCTGTACAAATTATGTCAACGCCCCATTCACCGAGCTCATTCGCGCGCAGCGGGTCGTTGACCGTATAGGCCAGCACGCGCAACCCGGCGGCATGAATATCCGCGACCCGCCGCGCGTTCAGGTGCCGATGGTCGGCATGCAGCGATACGCAGTCGAGCTCACGCACGATACGCAGCCAGTCTTCGGGGACGTCTTCGAACAGCATCCCGCGCGGCAGTTCCGGAACGGCATCGCGGGCGGCAGCAAGCGCTTCGAAAGAAAACGACGAGAGTAGCGGCTGGGTCTGCGTACGCCAGAGATCCAGCGCGGCGCGCGCGACGAGATGACCCGTTTCCGCTTCGCGGCCGGGGCACGGCTTGATTTCTATATTGGCGGCAAGCGCTTCATCGCCGCAACGTGCGGCCGTTTCAGCCAGTGTGGGCAGGCGAACGCCTGCGAACTGCGGACCAAACCACGCGCCCGCATCGAGTTGCGCGAGTTCCTTCCACGTGCGGTCGACGGCGGCACCCGCGCCGTTCGTGGTGCGCTCGAGCGTGTCGTCGTGCAGCAGATAGATTTCGTCGTCGGCGGAGAGTTTGGCGTCGAATTCGATCATGCGATACCCGTAGCGCACGCACGCGTCGATGCCCGCCAGTGTATTCTCGGGCGCCAGCTTGCCGCCACACCGATGCGCGACGAGCCGCGGATAAGGCCAGCTTTCAGCACTGACACGATCGTTCGGATTTGCCAAGTTTCCCTGCCTTCGTCTGCCGTCGTCTAACGTCAACTGTCGTCGAAAAGCCCGCCCCGTCGATATCCGGATATGCACCATGTTCCGGGTTCGGAGCAAGGCTAGAAGCAATTACACAAATTTGCAAGCCGACAAAAAAATGCAATATTGGTCGTGTAAAACCGGTTGATAATCGAGCGCGCGGACGGCCGCTCACAGGTTCCTGGCATGCCTCGCATGTGGCGGCGCCGGGCGTCCTGAAAGATTCTATTGCCGGGGAAAAGTATGTGGCAGGAAGACCGACATCAGCGCATTCGCGCACTGCTCTCGACGCTGCAACGGGTATCGACCGAACGCATCATGGCCGATCTCGGTGTCTCGCGCGAGACAGTGCGGCGCGATCTGCTCGATCTCGAAGCGCTCGGCGAATTGCGGCGTGTGCACGGCGGCGCGATCAAACCCGCTGACGAAGCGCCGATCGCCGAACGCGCCCATACGCACGTCAAATCGAAAATTGCGCTCGCGCGCGCGGCCACCGGCATCGTCAGCAGCGGGCAGACGCTCTTTATCGATGCGGGCACAACCACCGCGTTGCTGGCCGAGGAACTCGCGAGGCTCGCCAATCTTACGATCATTACCAACTCGATCGACGTCGCGCTCAAGCTGCGCGGTGCGAGCGAATCAGGCGAAAGCGCGAACGAAGTCATCCTGCTCGGCGGCACGTTGAGCGATCGCGCGCTCGCAACCATCGGCGGTACGACGATCGCGGAAATCCAGCGCTATCGCGCCGACATCGCGCTGCTCTCGCCGGTCGGTGTCGACCACCGCAGCGGCGCAACCAACTTCGACCACGCCGAAACAGAAGTGGCGCGCGCGATGGTCAACAACGCGGACCGCGTGGCGATTCTCGCCGACTACAGCAAGATCGGACAGCGCAGTCGCATTGCGTACTGCCCGGTCAACCGCATCGATCTGCTGATCACGAACCGCAAGGCCGCTGAAATCGCCGGATTTTCGACGCTGAAACGAAAACTGGAGCAGGTGATTCTCGCCTGAGCGCGCGCCGCGACGCCTCTACTCCGTGGCAACGTGGATCGCATCGAGCGTGCGCCTGCGAAGCCGCGTGTCGTGCAACGCGCCCGCTGCATCGAGCACGGGATACGCGGTCGAGCAGAACAGCGAGTTCAGTCGCTTCATGTCGCTGATCAGGTCAAGGTGCAGCGCGCTGGTTTCGATGCTGCGCACCGTCTGTCCAGCGAGACGGTCCAGGTGCTTGTAGGAATACGCACGTTCGAGATCGCGAAACCGCTCCTTCTCCGCCAGCAGCATTTCCGCGCAATGCAGGTCGCTGTTCAGGAACACCGACAGTCCGAGTTGCAGGTTGCCCACCAGGCGCGCGTGCAGGTCTTCCAGTTCCCCGACCCCTTCCTCCGAAAACGAAAAACGGTGGGCGATCTTCTTCTCTTCGATATCGGCGACGATTCGCTCGATGATGTCGCCCGCGTGTTCGAGATTGATGGTCAGCGAAATGATGTCGGTCCAGCGGCGGCTGTCGGTTTCGTCGAGCTGCTCGCGTGAAATGCGCGACAGGTAGTCTTTCACGGCGGCGTAGAGGTAATCGACGTCGTCGTCCATCCGCGCCGTTTCGCGCGCCTTTTGCAGATCGTTGTGGTGAATGAGGTCCGAGACGTTGTCGAGCATCGTGCGCACGATGTCGCCGATGCGCAGCACTTCGCGGGCCGCGTTGGCGAGCGCCAGCGTCGGGGTGAGAAGCACGGCCGCATCGAGATGACGCGCGCGCAGCTCCCCATTCGGATCGGGGCGGTCCGGCAACAAGCGGGAGCAGATGCGGGCGACCGGATCGATCAGCGGGACGCACGCAAGGCAGCGTAGCGTGTTGTAGATCAGATGAAATCCGACCACCGCTTCACGCGGCAGACTGATCAACATCGGCAATCCCGTCGCGAGCAGCGACGTGAACGGCAGGATGAGCAGCGCGCCGGCCAGTTTGAACGCAAGGCTGCCAAGCGCCAGCCGGCGCGCGGCGGCATTCTGCGCAAGCGTGCCCGTCAGCGCGAGCAGCCCGCTGCCGAGATTCGCGCCGATCACGAGGCACAGCGCCACCTTCAGCGAAATCACGCCGGAGGATGCCAGCGTCGCGGTGAGCAACACCGTCGCCAGGCTCGAATAAAAGATCATCGCAAAGGCTGCGCCAACCAGCGCATCGAGCAGCGTGTCGCCCGTGAGCGCGCCGAACATGACGCGCACACCGGCGCCATGCGTCATCGGCTGCACGGCTTCGACAATCAGATGCAGCGCGAGCAGGATCAGCCCGAGGCCGATCGCAGTGCGGCCCATTTGACCCACGCGCGTCTGCTTGCGCGAGAGAAACAGCGGCACGCCGACGAGCAGGAGAAGCGGGGATAACCATGAAAGATCGAGCGTCAGGATCCGCGCCATCAACGCGGTACCGACATCGGCGCCGAGCATGATTGCAAGACCGCTGGTAAGCGGCAACAGCCCTTGAGCGGCGAAGGATGTCACGATCACGGCTGTCGCGTTGCTGCTCTGCACGAGGCTGGTTACCGCGACGCCTGCGCCGAACGCCCTGAACCGTCCGTGGGTACTGTGGCTCAGCACGCGCCGAAGGTCCGCGCCCAGCACCCGCAGGATGCCCGTGCGCACGATGTGTGAGCCCCAGACCAGCAAAGCCACACCCGACAGCAGGTTGAGAAGAATCAGCATAAGGCAGTACGATATTCAGGCAATGCGACGCGAGAACGGCTCAAGTCATGAGCCCCGCCTCTCGCGCCCGCGCGCCGGCGCAGCGCTCGTAGCCGCTAGTGTTGCACAAATTTGCCTTATTGCAATTTTGTGTAATTAAAACCACGCCCCGCCAGCCCTGCCCTTCACTGTCCTGCTTCATCCCGCCATGCCGCTCACGGTATTGAGAAAGCGCGTCATGCGCGCGGTGTTGGGGTATCTTGCGGGCACGTCGCCGCACGATCCGGTAACCCCGTTCGCATTGGCGCCCGTCACAACAGACAGACACGATATGAAACCCGAACACCTGGAACTGCTCGTCACCCGTGTGATGCCTTATGGCAAATACAAGGGACGGCTGATCGCGGACCTGCCTGGCCCGTATCTCAACTGGTATGCGAACAAGGGTTTCCCGCCGGGCGAGATCGGCCAGTTGCTGGCACTCATGCAGGAGATCGATCACAACGGGCTTTCATCGCTGCTGGAGCCGCTGCGCAAGCTGCATCCACGGGAAGAGCCGTGAGCATCGCGTCGGTGCAACGGTCTTCCGTGCACCGCGTGAGGAGGATGACAAGCGTCAGGTGTTCAGGTCCGGATGGTTCCGGGCGATTTCGATCACCCAGTCCGTGAACGCACGAACCCGCGAACTCAGATTGCGGCGATGCGGATAAACGAGCGACAGCGGCGTGGCCGACGTCTTGTAGCCGGTCAGGATCTCTCGCAGCTCACCGCGCCCGATCAGATCCGCAACCATGAAACGCGAAGGCTGGATGATGCCGAAGCCGCGCACGCCTGCGCTCACATAGACGGTGCCGTCGTTCACCGCAAGCGGGCCGTCCAGCGAAACCTTGACGATCTCCCCGTTCACTTCGAATTCGAACGGAAAGGTCTTTCCCGAGCGCGCGGACACATAGTTGACCGCTTGATGCGCACGCAGGTCCTCGATCGTCGCGGGCGTGCCGTGCTCCTCCAGATACGCCGGCGAAGCGCAGGTGGTGAGCGGCGCGTTGCCGATGCGCCGTGCGACGAGGCTCGATTCCTCGAGCGTGCCCATGCGGATCACACAGTCGACGCCGTCCTGCACGATATCGATATTGCGGTCCGCCAGACCGAGGCGTACTTCGATCTCCGGATAACGGCGATAGAAATCGTCGAGCATGGGGAGCAGCAGCGTTCTCGCCAGCGTGCCCGATGTGTCGACGCGGATCATGCCCGAAGGATTCTGAATCTTGTTCGACAGCGACGAATCGGCTTCCGCCAGATCGGCCAGAATACGCACGCAGCGCTCGTAATAGAGCGCGCCATCGTCGGTGACGCTTACCGAACGTGTGGTGCGATTCAGCAGGCGCACGCCAACGTGCTCCTCGAGCCCCTGAATCAGGTTGCTGACCGAGCCGCGTGGCAGGTCAAGCAGCTCCGCCGCCTTTGAAAAACTGTTGGTCTCAACCACACGGGTAAAGACTTCGATTGCCTGAAGTCGGTCCATGCCACGGCACTCCTCGTGAGTAGCGGTTAAGCAGGTGGGCTTAAGCGGGTGTGCTGTTACGTCTTGAGCCGGTAGCCGGTCTTGAAGATCCACGCCACGATCACGAGGAACACCGCGAGAAACACGCCGGTCATCGCAAGACTGACGCCTACACTGACGTCCGCGAGCCCATAAAAACTCCAGCGAAATCCGCTCACCAGATAGACGATCGGATTGAACAGCGTCACGACTTTCCACACCGGCGGCAGCATGCTGACAGAATAAAAACTGCCGCCCAGAAACGTCAGCGGCGTGATGATCAGAAGCGGCACCAGTTGCAGCTTTTCGAAACTGTTCGCCCAGATACCGATGATAAATCCGAGCAGGCTGAACGTCAGCGCGGTCAGCACGAGAAACAGGATCATCCAGAACGGATGCTGAACCTGGATCGGCACGAAAAGACCGGCGGTTGCGAGAATGATCAGCCCCAGCACAATCGATTTCGTCGCGGCCGCGCCGACATAGCTCACCACGATTTCGAAATACGACACGGGCGCGGACAGCAACTCGTAGATCGTGCCCGTGAATCTCGGAAAGTAGATGCCGAAAGACGCGTTGGAGATGCTTTGCGACAGAAGCGACAGCATGATGAGACCCGGCACGATGAACGCGCCATAACTGATGCCGTCTACTTCCTTGATACGGGAGCCGATTGCCGCGCCGAACACCACGAAATAGAGCGACGTGGAAATCACCGGTGCGATGATGCTTTGCATCAACGTGCGCCACGTACGCGCCATTTCGAAGCGGTAGATCGCGCGGATTGCGTGGAGGTTCATTGTTCACCTCGCACGAGGCTCACGAAGATGTCCTCAAGCGAACTCTGTGTCGTGTGAAGATCCTTGAAGGAGATACCAGCGTCGTTCATGTCCTTGAGCAGCGCGATGATGCTGCCGCCCTCGCCCTGCGTGTCGTAGGTATAGGTCAATTCGTTTCCATCGCTCGCGCGCTCGAGGTTCCAGCCGGCAAGACCGGCTGGAATGCTGGCAAGTGGATGATCCAGTTGCAGCGTCAGCTGCTTCTTGCCCAGCTTGCGCATCAATTCAGTCTTGTCTTCGACGAGCATGATCTCGCCGCCGTTGATCACGCCGATGCGGTCGGCCATTTCTTCGGCTTCGTCGATATAGTGCGTGGTCAGAATGACCGTGACACCGCTGTCGCGCAGCTCGCGCACCAGGTTCCACATGTCGCGCCTGAGCTCGACGTCGACGCCAGCGGTCGGCTCGTCGAGAAACAGCACCTGCGGTTCGTGCGACAGCGCCTTGGCAATCAGCACGCGCCGTTTCATGCCGCCCGAAAGCGTGATGATCTTGCTGTTGCGCTTGTCCCAAAGCGAGAGATCGCGCAGCACCTTTTCGATGTAAGCCGGATTCGCAGGCTTGCCGAACAGGCCGCGGCTAAACGAGACCGTGGCCCAGACGGTTTCGAACGCGTCTGTCGTCAGTTCCTGCGGCACGAGGCCGATCATGGAGCGTGCGGCGCGGTAGTCGAGCGCGATGTCGTGGCCCGCGACCACGACGTTGCCTTCGCTCGCCTTGACGATACCGCAGATGATGCTGATGAGCGTGGTCTTGCCCGCGCCGTTCGGCCCCAGCAGCGCGAAAATCTCGCCCTGGCGTATCGCCAGATTGATATTTCTGAGCGCCTGGAAGCCCGTGGCGTAGGTTTTGGACAGATGGGTGACGGACAGGATCGGTTGCATGAACGCGACGATAGCAGAAGCCGGGCGTTCGCTGTTTTTCCCAAACAATGCGTCTTCAGCGAACACGTCACACCGGACGACACCGGAGCGCACTATAAGAGCGCCTCGCCGGACCCGGTCCATGCATACCCCCCAAGGCGCCCTTGAACGGGCAGCGGGCAGCGGACAGCGGACAGCGACGCTACGCGGCTACCGTGTGCTGCAGGAGCGTGCCGAACGCATCGGCGGTGAGCGGCTTGCCGAGCAGGAAACCCTGGATCTCGTCGCACATCATCGTCTTCAGTTTGGCGAGTTGCGAAGGCGTCTCGACGCCTTCGGCCACCACGTCCATTTCGAGCGAGTGCGCGAGCGCGATGATCGCGGAGACGATCGCGTCGCCTTCGTGACCATCCGCATCGAGACCGTTCGTGAAGAAGCGGTCGATCTTCAGCTGCTTCACGCGAAAGCGCTGCAGATAGGCGAGGCTCGAATAGCCCGTGCCGAAATCGTCGATCGAGATTTCGAAGCCATGCGCCTGGAACGCGTGAATCATCTCGATGGTTTTCGGCGCGTCCTGCATCGCAACGGTTTCGGTGATTTCGAACATGATCTGATGGCACTCGACGTTTTCCGCACGCACGATCTCCAGCACCGTGCTCACGAGGTCGGGCTGCATCAGCTGTCGTGGAGACAGGTTGATCGCGACACGCATCGCCGGGAGGCCCTCCGTCATCCAGCGGCGAATCTGCCGGCACGTCTCGCGCACCACCCAATGTCCGATGTGCACGATCTGCCCCGAGCGCTCGGCGATCGGGATGAACTCCATCGGCGCAAGCAGGCCCAGTTCAGGATGATTCAGCCGGAGCAATGCCTCCGCGCCGGCAAGCTCGCCGCTGTCGCCGCGAAACTTGGGCTGGAAATGCAGCGAGAAATGTCCCGACGAAAGCGCATCGTGCAGCGCACCCTGAATTTTCAGCGTGCGCGTGGCGGCTTCGTTCATGCCGGCTTCGAAGAACCGGTATGTGCCCCGGCCCGCGCGTTTTGCTTCGTACATCGCGGCGTCGGCGTTTTTCAGCAGCGTATCGACGGTGTCGCCGTCGGCCGGATACAGCGAAATGCCGATACTCGGCGTCACCTGCATCGGCTGGCCGTCGCTCCATGCGCCCTTGCGCATCCTCTCGAGCACGCCTTCGGCCACCTCTTCCGCTTCACGCGATGTCGCCAGACCTTCGAGCAGCACGACGAATTCGTCGCCGCCCAGACGCGCCACCAGGTCGCTGTCCCGCACGCAGCTCGACAGTCGCTGCGCGAACGCCTTGAGCACCTCGTCGCCGACGGAATGGCCAAGCGAATCGTTGATCGTCTTGAAGCCGTCGAGATCCATGAACAGGATCGCGAACAGGTTCCCGTTGCGCCGCGACGTCTCGATGGCGGCCGCGATGCGCCCGGTGAGCGCCAGACGGTTCGGCAGGTCGGTGAGCGCGTCGAACGCGGCCATGTGTACGATCTGTCCGTTCAGCCGCGATACCGAACCGGTCAGCAGCGTGGTGCGCGCATCGAAACGGGACATCATCAGCGTGACGATGAGGATGGCAAAGCTGAAGAGCGTGACGCTCGTCGCGAGCCATTCGGAATTGATGCCGCGCGCGGCGCCGCAGATCGCGCCTGCTGGAAAATCGGCGGCCGCGATGCCGGTGTAATGCATGCCCGTGATCGCGAGTCCCATCACGAACGCCGCGCCGACCCGCTTCGCGATCACGAAGCGCTGCTGCGAATCGCGCAGCGCATGCGCGATCCACAGCGCCGCTGTCGCGGCAATCATCGCAATCGCAATCGATGCACCCAAAAGCTCCGGATCGTAGTGAATGCCCGGTTGCATCTGCATCGCAGCCATGCCGGTGTAGTGCATGCCGGCAATGCCGAGGCCCATCAGGATGCCGGCCGCGACCAGCCGCGACGGCTTGAGCACGTCTCGCGTAACGATAAAGAGCGCGAACCATGACACGAGTATCCCAATCGCGAGTGAGTACCCGGTCGTGCGCAGATCGTAACCAAGCGGGATCGGTAGCGAGAACGCGAGCATGCCGATGAAGTGCATCGACCAGATGCCGACGCCCATCGCCGCCGCGCCGCCCGCCAGCCACGCATGGCGCGCGGTGGTTCTGCCCAGCAGCGTGATACGCCCCGCCAGATCGAGCGCCGTATAGGAAGCGAGCGTCGCGACGATCAGCGAAAGTACGACCAGCCAGATGTTGTATGTGCTGTGCATGTTTGAACGGCATGTGCGAATGAACCGGGTTAACTGATTAACGGCCTGCGCGGCGTTTACTTAAGACCCGGTTTCTGGAGTGCCGCTTCTAGCGCGTTGCCCTGTTTCGTGGGGCAAACGTTTGCCTTTCGCCATTGCCATGCTGGCTGCTGCGTTCGTCATGCGGCTGGGAAAGGAAAGATAATTTTGCAGCAAGAGTTCCGCGACGCAGGGGCCAAGACCGTTACCTGGCGAATCGCCAGGCTCGAGATCATTTCCTGACGCTCCTGGAACGTTCCAGAAGGCACTCCGCCGTCTGAACGTTCATCGCGATCAATCGTCAGGGAACTCCCATTTCTGGGCACTGGCACCGGCTAGCTCCTGCACGCGCTGCTCGTCCTTGCCGAATTCCGAGGCAACACCGCTATACGTGATGATGCCCCGGTCCAGCACGTAGGCGCGATCGGCAATACCGATCGCGGCGCGGACGTTCTGTTCGATCAGGAGCACCGCGGTGCCTTCGTTGCGCGCGGCGACGATGATGTCGAATACATTCTGCACGATCAACGGAGCCAGCCCCTGGGAAGGTTCGTCGAGCATCAGCAGCCTGGGATTGAGCAGCAGGACGCGGGCGATGGACAGCATTTCCTGCTCGCCCCCGGATAGCTGCCCGCCCTTGTGACCCTTGCGTTCGGCCAGCCGCGGAAAGGCTTGATAGATGCGGGCGACATTCCACGGCCCCGGGCGGTCCACGGGCACCTTGAGGTTTTCGTCGACAGTCAGGTTGGAGAAGACACGGCGCCCCTCGGGCACAAGCCCCACACCCAGGCTGGCGATGCGAAACGGCGGCAGATGCGTGGAATCCGTGCCGAATATTTTCACGTGCCCGGCGCGCGCCGGCGTCAGCCCCATGATGCTGCGCAGCGTGGTGGATTTGCCCGCGCCATTGCGGCCCAGCAGCGTGACCAGTTCGCCTTCGTTGACGTCAAGATCGATGCCGTGAAGGATATGGCTCTTGCCGTAATAGGTATTGAGTTGCTGCACCTCAAGCGCCTTCATGTGTTTCCCCCAGATAGGCAACTTGTACTTTCTCGCTGGCGGCGATCTGGTCGGGCGTGCCCTGTTCCAGGACTTCGCCTTCGGTCAGGACTGTGATGCGATCGGCCAGGTTGAAAATGACGCGCATGTCGTGCTCGACCAGGACTATCGTCAACTTTTGCGTACGGTGCAGCCTGCGTATCAGCAGCGCGGTTTCGTAGGTTTCCTTGTTGCCCATGCCCGCCGCGGGTTCGTCCAGCAGCAGCAGTTTGGGTTTCAACGCGAGCGCCATCATGATTTCCGTCGAGCGCTGATCGCCGTGCGATAGTTCGCCGACGTGGCGGTCGACCTTGTCGGTCAGCCCGCCCATCTCCAGCAGTTCGTCGATGCGGTCCTCGGTTTCGCGGGCCTGTTGCCGGGAACGAAACAGCCTGAGCCTCAGGCCCTGCGTCACTTCGACGGCAATGCGCAGGTTTTCCCGCACGGTCAGCTCGCGAAAGACCTCGGTAATCTGGAAGGTTCGCGCCATGCCCATGGCCACGCGATTTTGCGGCGGCACGTCCGTGACGTCGATGCCATCGAACACGATACGGCCCTTCGTTGGCCGGTAAAACCCGCTGATCATGTTGAAGAACGTGGTCTTGCCCGCGCCGTTCGGACCGATGATCGCGTGCAGCTCGCCCGGTTCGACGGTGAGCGAGACACCGTTCACTGCCACGAGCTCGCCGAAATGCTGGGAAACGTTGTGGACTTCGAGAACGCTCATCGGGTCCTCCTTTGGATCAGCCCAGCGATGCCGCGGGGAAGCAGCAGCACGACCAGCACGAAGATCATCCCGATGAAGAACATCCAGTCTTGCGTAACGCCGGAAAGATAGTCCTGCGCCACCACGAAGATGGCGGCCCCGAGCAGCGGGCCCCAGAAGGAACGCATGCCGCCGATGACCGCCATCAGCACGAAGTCGCCCGACTGCGTCCAGTACAGGTCGTGGGGGCTGGCGAAGTTGTTGAGCAGGGCGTAGAGCGAGCCCGCGACCGACACGAAGAAGCACGAGATGGTGTAGGCGATCCAGATGTGGCGGTTGACCGGGATGCTCAGGAACTGCGCGCGGCGTTCGTTCTCGCGAATGGCCTGAAGCGTATGCCCGAATGGAGACCGCAGGATCGTGGCCATGGCATACGCGCAGACCGCCAGAACGGTCAGCACGACATAGTAGAAAGCCAGGCTGGACGTGATGTCGAATTTCATGAACCCCAGGTCTATCGGCAGGCGCTGAAAACCCCGCAGGCCGTTGTCCCCGCCGGTGACCGAATTCCAGCGAAAGGCAATGAAGTAGAACACCTGGCCGAAGGCGATGGTCGCCAGCGCGAAGTAGATCCCGCGCAGCCTGACGATCAGGTAGCCGATCAGCATGCCCCCCAGCGTGCCGACCACGATGCCCACGAGGAAGGCCGCGGGTGTGCTTGGCATCACGTACTTAAGGATCAGGCCCGTCGCGTAAGCGCCCAGGCCGAAATAGGCGGCATGGCCGAACGACATGACACCGGTATGGCCAATCAGCAGGTTGGTCGCCATCGCCGCCAGCCCGATGACCAGCAGGCGCGTGGCGAGATCCGTATACCCGCCCAGGGGCGTGATCCAGTAGGGCATGCTCAACAGCACGATCCACAACACCCACTGGCAGCTCTTTTGTATGTTCATGCGGTGATTCACAGTTTCGTCCCGCCTTTTTCGCCAAACAGACCGTACGGCCGGAACAGCAGCACGATCGCCATGATCACGTAGATGGAAGCCTCGGAGGCGGATGGGTAGAACACCGTCACGATGCCCGACGCTACGCCGATCAGCAAACCGCCGAAGAGGGTGCCGACCAGGCTGCCCAGGCCGCCCACGATGACCGCCACGAAGCTCGGCATGATCAGGCCTTCGCCGATGGTGGGCGTCAGGCCCAGCATGCCGGCCGCCAACACACCGGCCAGACCCGCGAAAAAGATGCCCAGCCCGAAATTGAGATTGCGCAGGATGCGCACATCGACACCCAGGGCGGACACCATTTCCAGATCGAGCGTGCCGGCGCGTATGCGCATGCCCACGCGGGTTTTCTTCAGGACGTAGAACAGCACCGCCACCGCCACGGCGACCAGGGCCACCATGAAGACGCGGTAGCCCGTCAGGAAGAACAGCGTGGGGCTGAGCGACGAGTTCAGGATGTCGGGGGTCTTGAGCGGCAAGCCCTGCGCGCCCCAGATGAAGCGCACCGAATCCTGCAGCACGTAGGCGAGTCCGAACGTGAGTAGCAGGCTGTACAGCGGGTCGCGGTTGTACAGGGGCCGTATGAGCACGCGCTCGACGATCAGGCCCACGATCGCCGCGAGGAAGGGCGACACGATCAGCGCGCCCCAGAACCCCAGGTAGGGATCGAGCGTATAAGCGAAGTAGGCACCCAGTGCGAGGAATCCGCCATGGGCGAAGTTGATGACGTTCGTCAGGTTGATGATCAGGGACAGGCCCAGGGCCATGAGCGCATAGAACGCGCCGATGACCAGTCCGTTGAATATGTTGAAGAGGATCAACTGGGTCACGCCATTTCTCCATTAAAACAACAAGGTTCATCCCCGGCAGAGGACGCACCTGCCTGGCTCAAGGTATGCATGGAGCGATCCGGACCGGGCCATCCGCGATAGCGCGCGGATGGCCTGGTTTTCCGGTGGCAAAGACTGTCAGGTCGGCCAGGTCATCTTGCAGCCGGCCTCTTCGATCGTTGGCGCGATGGTCTTGCTATCGATGATGGAATCGATATGGAACAGGTCGTCGGCCCCGTCGCTGCCTTGGGGTTGCGCGTGGCCGGCCCACAGCGTTCCGATGAGCAGGTGCTGGTTGGCCCGGTAGATGGCCTGCTTCGGCTGCAGGGAGACCTCCGGCGGCAGCACGAGCCCGTCCAGTGCCCTGGCCATCTTTACCGCGTCGAGCGATTTTGCCTTGTTGGCCGCCAGCGCGCAGGCGTGGATCGCGGTGTGGCCGAACCAGGTACGCGCGGTTGGCACCCGGCCGGTCTTTTTCTTGATGGCGTCGACGAACTCTTTCACATGCGGCACGCCGGGCTGGTTCCAGTACCACTCGATCACCCAGTTGCCGATGCGCGCGTCCGGCGGCAGCGCTTCGAGCGTTTCGAGCTCGATGTTCGCGCCAGCGATGTGAAAGCGCTTGTCCAGGCCGAACTGCACGGCCTGCTTGAGGACATTGGTCTGGTCATCACCGTTCTGCAGGATGACGATCACATCCGGGCTGGCCGACTGCGCCTTGATGAGGTAAGAGGAGTAGTCGGAGGTGCCCAGGGGGATCAGGTCGGCCCCGACGTTGGTGGCGCCGTACTTCTTCAGGTTCACGTTGTAGGCGTCCAGCAAGCCGTGGCCGAACGCGTAATCGGGAACGAGGAAGTAGAACTTCTTGCCGAAGCGTTTGATGAGATCGGGTGCGATCGCATTGACCAGCAAGGTGGTGGACGGACAGGTCTGGAACACGTTCCAGTGGCATTCGGTGCCGGTGATGGGATCGGCGTGCCCGCCCGGGTCCATCATGAATACGCCTTTTGCGAAAGCCACCTGGGAAATGGCTTCGGTCAGGCCAGAGTTCACGTTGCCGATGAGGAAATCGACCTTGTCGCGGTCGATGAGTTTGTGCGCCTTCTGCACCGCCACCCCGGCATCGCCACTGGTCGAATCTTCGACGATCAACGTGGCGGGGCGCCCGAGGATGCCGCCCCTGGCGTTGATTTCCTCGATGGCCAGTTCCATGCCGTGCAGTTCGTTCCTGCCGGTGATCGCGTAGGTTCCCGTCACGGGGTTGTTTACGCCGAACTTCACGGGTTGCTCGCCGGCCGCCCGAACGATGCCCGGCGATATCATCGCCGCCGCCCCCGTTGTCGCCGCCATTTTCAGGATGGTGCGACGGCTGATTCCTTTCGAATTGCTTTTGTCGTCCACTTTATCGTTCATTTAGAAGCTTCCCCGTTGTGACAAGCCGGCGTGTGCCGCGTCTATCAGTGCTTGCAGAACAAATTTAACGGCTCACTACCCAAAAAATCGAAAAAAAAGTCCCCTGTTTGAAACGTTAATTACATTGCTCCGAAGCCTGGCGAATGTCAATCCGAGGAAACGGAACCTTACGCTCGGGACAGCTAACGCACTCGAAATGCGCAACCTCCAGGGCTTTTTCACAGGAGTTTAATTGCCTGGGGCGAGCGCCCTGGATGTGCTGGGTTCCGGAAACTGACGTCGTTGTCCTGGTCGACACCACTGCACGAATGACCGTAGCGCCCTTGGAAGCTGGCTTTAGGGTGGCGCCGAAACGTGCGGCAGAAGTGGGGCGACTGGGGATCGCGTCAGGCGGTAGCCGACCCTCGCATACGCAAGTTCGCCGGAGCATCTACAGAGACAGATTCGGCACACGTTCAATCAACATCAGCAACGTCTGTTTTGCGCGCGTGAAGAGACGTCTCCAAGCTGAGGTCAACGGTCGCTTTTCGACGAGGTAGATGAACGCGTACTGCCGGCCATGAGCCGTCCGTCGCGTATGGCCGCTTTGGGCGGACGTAGCTTCTATGTGCCGATTGCAACACCGAAGCTCATATGCT
>NZ_CAJQZB010000064.1:0-14496 GCF_907164545.1 Paraburkholderia gardini
TATTAGTGTTGCCCCTGTGCGGGGCGGCACCTACTTTTCTTTGCCTTGCCAAAGAAAAGTAGGCAAAAGAAAGGCGCTTCGACAACTCATCTTTTCCCGGTGTGTCATCGTTGGGGAATGGCAACCCATGAAGTGTCGCCCCCGCACTTCATCCGGCATCGGTCCCCGCGCGATTCAGTCCCGCGCGCGTTCCATGCTCGTGACAAGGCTGTCATTCATCCCGCTTCGCACTGCGTGCGCTGCGGTGCGGTCGGTCAAAGTGACGTTTTTGCAGCGCGAGGTGTCGAGTATTAGCAGTTGCGGTTGCATGGGAAGGTTATGCCGATCGGCGATGCGCGAAGCGTGGAGTCGGGTGGATGACGGCTTTGTCATCTGCAGTGAACGCGCGCGAGATGGAATCGCGCGGGGGCCGATGCCGGGTGAAGTGCGGGGGCGACACTTCATGGGTTGCCATTCCCCAACGATGACACACCGGGAAAAGATGAATTGTCGGAGCGCCTTTCTTTTGCCTACTTTTCTTTGGCAAGGCAAAGAAAAGTAGGTGCCGCCCCGCACAGGGGCGACGCTAATAGACCAACACCAATACAAGGAAAGGCCAACAAAAAATAACCACGCGCTGCGGCAAAAAACCCCATCGGTATGTCGTGAACGGCGACCCGAACAAGGAACGACTGGGTGACCACCATGAATGAAGAAACAAACCATCGCGTGCTGGAAGGCGAATTCGACTACATCGTAATCGGCGCCGGCACGGCAGGCTGCGTGCTTGCCAATCGCCTTAGCGAAGATAAAGACGTGCAGGTACTGCTACTGGAAGCCGGCGGCAAGGACGACTACCACTGGATTCATGTGCCGGTCGGCTACCTCTACTGCATCGGCAATCCCCGCACCGACTGGCTCTATAAAACACAACCGGAATCCGGCCTGAACGGCCGCTCCCTCTCTTATCCACGCGGACGCGTACTGGGAGGCAGCTCGTCGATCAACGGCATGATCTACATGCGCGGCCAGCGCGAAGATTACGATGACTGGGCGCGCATCACGAACGACCCGTCATGGGCCTGGCAAAACGTCCTCCCCGTCTTCAAGCGCAGCGAGGACCATCACGGCGGCGCCAGCGAATCGCACGGCGCAGGCGGCCCGTGGCGCGTCGAAAAACAGCGGCTCAAATGGAAGGTGCTCGAAACCTTCGCGCAAGCCGCGCAGGAAACCGGTATCCCGGCCACCGACGACTTCAACCGCGGTGACAACACCGGCGTCGGCTACTTCGACGTCAACCAGAAACGCGGTATCCGCTGGAATGCCTCGAAAGCGTTCCTCCGCCCGGCAATGCAACGCCCAAACCTGACGATCATCACAGGCGCGCACACGCAACGCCTCGTCTTCGAAGGACGCCGCTGCACAGGTGTCGAATATCGTGGCGGCAATACCGACTTCATCGCGAAAGCGCGCTGCGAAGTCGTGCTCAGTTCGGGTGCCGTCAACTCGCCGCAACTGCTCGAGCTCTCAGGCATCGGCAGCGGCGCGCGTCTGCAAAACCTGGGTATCGACGTCGTGCGCGATCTGCCCGGCGTCGGCGAAAACCTTCAGGACCATCTTCAATTACGCATGGCCTTCAAGGTCGACGGCGTACGTACGCTCAACACGGCGTCCGCGCACTGGTGGGGCAAACTGATGATCGGCCTGCAATACCTGCTGCTGCAAAGCGGACCGATGTCGATGGCGCCATCGCAACTCGGCGCATTCGCAAAGTCGGATCCCGATGACCGCGCGCTCACGCGCCCCGATCTGGAGTACCACGTGCAGCCGCTGTCGCTCGACCGGTTCGGCGAGCCGCTGCATCGCTTCAACGCGTTTACGGCTTCGGTGTGCCATCTGCGGCCCACGTCGCGCGGTAGCATCCACATCGGATCGAACGATCCGCTTGCGGCGCCGCTCATCGCGCCAAACTATCTCTCCACCGACCATGACCGTCACGTTGCCGCCAACGCGCTGCGCCTGACGCGCCGGATCGCAGCGGCGCCGGCACTGGCGCGCTATCGTCCAGAAGAAATCCTGCCCGGTATCCAGTTTCAGACGGAAGAAGAACTGCAGCAGGCCGCCGGCCAGGTCGGCACGACGATCTTTCATCCAGTCGGCACCTGCCGCATGGGCGTCGCCGACGATCCCACCGCGGTCGTCGACAACCGGCTGCGCGTGATCGGCGTCGACGGTCTGCGTGTCGTCGACGCTTCGGTCATGCCGACCATCACGTCTGGCAACACGAACTCGCCGACACTGATGATCGCGGAGCGCGCAAGCGAGATGATCCGCGCCGATCGCCGTGCCCGGCGCTCGGGTCTCGAAACAGAGACACATCGCCCGCAGACCGTGTCAATTGCATGACATGCAAGACTTGCACGTAATCGAATGAGGGGTGCGCATAAAACACTAAGTGCAAATCCCGATGAATGCGCTGCATCATTGGCGAGACAATGGCACCCGTGCTGCGTGGTGCGGCATGGATTACCGTCCGCATTGGTGCACCACGCAAACGGGCGACACGGGGGTGTCGTCATAAAACGTCGCGCGGCAGTCAGGCGCGGAAGATCGTAGCAGTTCGCCTCACTCCGTTTGGAAGGGAACATGATTCTCGGCGACACGATTCTTGAGACGCGCGGATTGACCAGGGAATTCAAAGGGTTCACCGCCGTGAGCGGTGTGAACCTGCGCGTGAGCCGCGGGTCGATCCACGCGCTCATCGGCCCTAACGGCGCCGGTAAAACCACCTGCTTTAACCTGCTGACCAAATTCCTTGAACCGACAGCGGGCCAGATCGTCTTCAACGGCGTCGACATCACGCGTGAACGTCCAGCGCAGATCGCGCGGCGCGGCATCATCCGGTCGTTTCAGATTTCCGCGGTATTTCCGCATCTGACAGCATTGCAGAACGTTCGCATCGGGCTGCAGCGCTCGCTCGGCACAGCCTTTCATTTCTGGAAGAGCGAGCGCTCGCTGCGCGCGCTGAACGACCGCGCGATGGATCTGCTCACGCAGGTGGGCCTCAGCGATTTCTCCGATGTGCCGACCGTCGAGCTCTCGTACGGCCGCAAGCGCGCGCTCGAAATCGCAACGACGCTTTCGATGGAGCCCGAACTCATGCTGCTCGACGAACCCACGCAGGGCATGGGCCACGAGGACGTCGACCGCGTGACGGCGCTCATCAAGAAAGTATCGGCGGGACGCACGATCCTGATGGTCGAGCACAACATGAACGTCATCGCCGGCATCTCCGACACGATCACGGTCCTGCAACGCGGCGAGGTGCTGGCCGAAGGCAGCTACGCGGATGTGTCGAAGAATCCGCTCGTGATGCAGGCCTACATGGGTAGCGCGGACGCGGCCCTCGCCGGAGCGCATGCATGAACACAATTGCGGAACGCGAAAGCGCCGAAGTGAGCGGCGCGGCCGGTGCCGTGCCCGCGCTTGCGATCGCAGGCTTGCAGGCCTGGTACGGCGAGTCCCACATTCTGCATGGCGTCGATCTCACGGTGAACCAGGGCGAAGTCGTCACGCTGCTCGGCCGCAACGGCGCCGGCCGCACGACGACGCTGCGCGCGATCATGGGGCTCACAGGGCGTCGCACTGGCTCGATCCAGGTAGCAGGCCGCGAAACCATCGCGATGCCGACGCACAGGATCGCTCACTGCGGCGTCGGTTATTGCCCGGAAGAGCGCGGCATCTTTTCGAGTCTGTCGTGCGAGGAAAACCTGCTGTTGCCGCCGCCCGTCGGCGATGCGGCGCGCGCGATGTCCATCGACGAGATCTATGCGATGTTCCCGAACCTGCAGGAGCGGCGCCAGAGCCAGGGCACGCGCCTGTCGGGTGGCGAGCAGCAGATGCTGGCCGTCGCGCGTATTCTGCGCACTGGGGCGAACCTGCTGCTGCTCGACGAGATATCCGAAGGTCTCGCGCCGGTCATCGTGCAGGCGCTCGCGCGCATGATCATGACGCTCAAGTCGCGCGGCTATACGATCGTCATGGTCGAACAGAATTTCCGGTTTGCGGCTCCGCTCGCGGACCGTTTTTACGTGATGGAACACGGCCGTATCGTCGAGCATTTTGGCGCAGGGGAGCTTGAAAGCAAGATGCCGGTTCTACACGATCTGCTCGGGGTGTAAGCGTCGACGTAGTGGGAACGCCTGAATGCCTCTGAATAACCACAAGCATGGAAACAAGGAGACACGCATGAAACTGAAGACTCTCGCAGGACTCGCAGCACTTTGCTTCGCCAGCACCGCGCTGACGATGGGCACGGCTCAGGCCGCCGCGGGCGACACCGTGAAGATCGGCTTCATCACCGATCTTTCGGGCCTGTACGCGGACATCGATGGCCCGGGCGGCCTCGAAGCGATCCGCATGGCAATCGCCGACTTCGGCGGCAAGGTGAACGGCAAGCCAATCGAACTCGTCTACGCCGATCACCAGAACAAGGCTGACATCGCGGCCTCGCGCGCGCGCGAATGGATTGACCGCGACGGCGTGAACGCGATCATCGGCGGCACGAATTCGGCGACGGCACTCTCGACCAGCCAGGTCGCGGGTGAAAAGAAGATTCCGTACATCAACATCGGCGCGGGCGCGGACAACCTGACGAACGAGCAATGCACGCCGTACACGGTCCACTACGCGTACGACACGATGGCGCTCGCGAAGGGCACGGGTTCCGCCGTGACGAAGCAGGGCGGCAAGACGTGGTACTTCCTGACGGCTGACTACGCCTTCGGCAAGGCGCTGGAGAAGAACACCGCGGACGTCGTGAAGGCGAACGGCGGCCAGGTGCTCGGCGAAGTGCGTCATCCGCTGTCGGCATCGGACTTTTCGTCGTTCCTGTTGCAGGCGCAAGCGTCGAAGGCGCAGGTACTCGGCCTCGCGAATGCCGGCGGCGACACGATCAACTCGATCAAGGCCGCGAAGGAATTCGGCATCACGAAGACGATGAAAATCGCCGCGCTGCTGGTCTTCCTGACCGACATCCACAGCCTGGGTCTCGAAACCACGCAGGGTCTGCTGGCAACGGACAGCTGGTACTGGAACATGGACGCGAAGTCGCGTCAGTGGGCGCAGCGCTACTTCGCGAAGACGAAGAAGATGCCGACCAGCCTGCAGGCTGCGGACTACTCGGCTGTCACGACGTATCTGAAGGCCGTGCAGGCAGCCGGCACGACCGACAGCGACAAGGTGATGGATCAGCTTCACAAGATCAAGATCGACGACTTCTACGCGAAGGGCTATATCCGCCAGGACGGCAGCATGATTCACAACATGTATCTGATGGAAGTGAAGAAGCCGTCCGAATCGAAAGAGCCGTGGGACTACTTCAAGATCCTCGCGACGATTCCGGGCGACCAGGCTTTCGATACGAAGGCGGAATCGCGCTGCGCGTTGTGGAAGTAAGCGTCGGCTGACGCGCGCCCGTTCGGGGCGCGGCAGGCGGCATCGTCGCATGTGACCCGCACAGGTGTGGGGGTCACATGCGGTCGCCCGACGGCCCGCGCGCGCCGAGTGGTTCGCGCGTCTATCGATCTCATCTGGACGACGGGTTTAATGGAAATCTTTGGCATTCCGCTTCCGGCGATGCTGAGCCAGTTGCTGCTTGGACTCGTGAACGGTTCGTTCTACGCGATCCTGAGCCTGGGTCTCGCCGTGATCTTCGGCCTGCTCAACGTGATCAACTTCGCGCACGGAGCATTGTTCATGCTCGGCGCCATGCTCACGTGGATGGGTCTCGCGTATTTCGATCTCCCGTACTGGGTGATGCTTGTGCTCGCGCCGCTGCTGGTCGGGCTCTTTGGCATGGTGATCGAACGCACGATGCTGCGCTGGCTGTATCGTCTCGACCATCTTTACGGTCTGCTGCTGACGTTCGGGCTCACGCTCGTCGTCGAAGGCGTGTTCCGTTCGATCTACGGCTCGTCGGGCCAGCCTTACGACGTGCCGTCCGCATTGTCCGGCGCGACCAATCTCGGCTTCATGTTCCTGCCGAACTATCGCGCCTGGGTTGTCGTCGCATCGCTGGTCGTGTGCTTCGCGACATGGTTTGTCATCGAGAAAACACGTCTTGGCGCGTATCTGCGTGCCGGTACCGAGAACCCGAAGCTCGTCGAGGCGTTCGGCGTCAACGTGCCGCTGATGATCACGCTCACCTATGGCTTCGGCGTTGCGCTCGCGGCGTTTGCCGGCGTGCTGGCCGCACCGGTCATTCAGGTCTCGCCGCTGATGGGGCAGCCGATGATCATCACGGTGTTCGCCGTCGTCGTGATCGGCGGGATGGGTTCGATCATGGGTTCGATCCTGACTGGCCTGATGCTCGGCGTGATCGAGGGCCTCACGCGTGTGTTCTATCCGGAAGCGTCGGCGACCGTCGTCTTCGTGATCATGGCGCTCGTGTTGCTGGTGCGCCCCGCGGGTCTTTTCGGCAAGGAAAAATGATGCAGAGAAAAGCGCTATATGGGCTGCTGTTTATCGCGCTGATCGCCGCGCCATTCGTCGGCGCCTATCCGCTGTTCGTGATGAAGGTGCTGTGCTTCGCGCTCTTCGCGGCCGCGTTCAACCTGCTGATCGGTTACACGGGGCTGCTGTCGTTCGGGCACGCGATGTTCCTCGCGTCGGCGGGCTATACGACGGGTTATGGCATCCAGTCGCTCGGATTTTCGCCGGAGCTCGGTCTGGTTGCGGGCACCGCGGTGGCGACGCTGCTCGGCCTGATCGTCGGGCTCTTCGCAATCCGCCGGCAGGGCATCTACTTCGCGATGGTGACGCTCGCGCTCGCGCAGATGGTCTACTTCGTGTTTCTGCAGGCGCCGTTCACGCATGGCGAAGACGGTCTGCAAGGCGTGCCGCGCGGCAAGCTCTTCGGCGTGCTGGATCTCTCGTCGGACCTCGCGCTGTATTACGTCGTACTCGCGATCATGGTGCTGGCGTTCCTGCTGATCGTGCGGATCGTGCATTCGCCGTTTGGCCAGGTGCTGGTCGCGATCAAGGAGAACGAACCGCGTGCGGTTTCGCTCGGCTACGACACGGATCGCTTCAAGCTGCTCGCGTTCGTGCTGTCCGCGGGACTCGCGGGTCTTGCCGGATCGCTGAAGGTGCTCGTGCTCGGCTTCGAGACGCTCGGCGACGCGTACTGGACCATGTCCGGTCTCGTGATACTGATGACGCTCGTCGGCGGCATGGGCACGCTCTTCGGGCCGCTGCTCGGTGCGACCTTGATTGTTGCGCTCGAGGACCGGCTGGGCGATCTCGGCACCGCACTCGCGAACGTGACCGGCATCGACTGGTTTCGCTCGTTCGGCGAAGCGGTGACGATCGTCACCGGGGTGATCTTCATCGTGTGTGTGCTGGCGTTCCGGCGCGGCATTGTCGGAGAGATCGTGGCGCGGGTCCGGCCACTGCGTGCGTGAAGGCTCTCGTGGCGTCTGAAAATGATTCGGTATCCGATGTAAAAAATAATGGCCTTGCATGTACGCAGTGACGAACCCGAAACATCAGTCTGACGCCAGAAAACGTGCCCCAAATGAGTGCTGCATTGCACCACTAGGGTAAATGCTAGTTGTCCCACGATTCGGGGTTGTTTAATCTTCACGCAGTTCTGAAGCACCGGCGACACGAAATTTGCAGGTGGAGAACGAGGAGACATGAGGCACCAAGTGCCCACACGAAAGCGCTGTTGGATTGATATCCAACAGCGCTTTTTATTTGCCTTTTTAGATATGCACCTGCTTTATTTCCGGTTTATCCCGCGCTGAATCCCCGCAGCATTTCTTCACGCATTTCCCTTTCGCATTTTTCGCTGGATTATCAATGCCCTGAAGCTGCCAAAACGCTTGCAGCCGGGCGCGCGCGTCCGCTACACTCGCCATTCGCCGACCATGTGGTCGGTGTAAAAATTCTCGAATTATTGAGTCGGCGCCAATGCGCGCGGATATGACGGGGCAGAGGAGCGGAATGAAGTCGGCAATGCGATGGATCAGCGCGACATGCGTCGCGGCGGGCGTATTGGCAGCATGGAGCGGCGCGGCGTCGGCGCAGGTGAAAATCGGCGTGACGGTATCGGCCACCGGTCCGGCGGCTTCGCTGGGCATTCCGGAAAAGAACACGATCGCGTTGCTGCCGAAGGAAGTCGCCGGCCAGAAGATCGAATACATCGTGCTGGACGACGCGACGGATTCCACGCTGGCGGTGAAGAATGCCCGCAAGCTCACGAGCGAAGACCATGTAGACGCGATCATCGGCTCGACCGTCGTGCCGAACTCGCTGGCCATGATCGACGTCGCGGCTGAAACCGCCACGCCGATGATTTCAATGGCCGCCGCGGCCACGATCGTCGAACCGATGGATGCGAAGCGTGCGTGGGTCTACAAGACACCGCAGAACGACATCCTGATGGCGACGGCGATCGCTCAGCACATGGCGAATCACGGCGTGAGGACCGTTGCCTTCATCGGCTTCTCCGACGGCTACGGCGAGAGCTGGTTCCGTGAATTCGGCAAGGCCGCGGATCTCGCGAAGATCAAGGTGGTGGCGAACGAACGCTTTGCGCGCAACGACGCCTCGGTGACCGGCCAGGTGCTGAAGATGATGTCGCAGAATCCGGACGCCGTGCTGATCGCCGGTTCGGGTACCCCGGCTGCGCTGCCGCAAAAGACCTTGAGGGAACGCGGCTACAAGGGCAAGTACTACCAGACGCACGGCGTCGCGAATAACGACTTCCTGCGCGTGTGCGGCAAGGATTGCGACGGCACCTATCTGCCGGCCGGTCCGCTGCTGGTTGCCGATCAGCTGCCTGATTCGAACCCGGTGAAGAAATCCGCGCTGACGTACAGGCATGCGTATGAAGCAGCCTATGGCGCGGGTTCGGTGTCGACGTTCGGCGGCCATGCGTGGGACGCGGGCCTGCTCCTGCAACGCGCGATTCCGCTCGCACTGAAGAAAGGGCAGCCGGGCACGCCGGCGTTCCGCGATGCGTTGCGCGCGGCGATCGAAAGCACGAAGGACATGCCGGCTTCACATGGCATCTTCAACATGAGCGCAAACGATCACGCGGGCCTCGATCAGCGGGCGCGCGTGATGGTCGAGATCGTCGGCGGCAAGTGGAAGCTGGCTACAGACTGATCGAGGGCGAGATAGCGCATCTGAACCCGGAAAAAGGCACGTTCAGTCAGACGTGCCTTTTTTTCTGCGTATCGGTTGTTGCAGTAACGCAGAGGCGTTTTATCCCGAGCAGGGAAAACCATGCTATTCACGCCCGAAGCCGAAAACTAGATTCAGAAACCGGTGTAAAAGCCGGATCAAACAACAGGCAACGCACAGCGTTTGGAGACAGCAATGAAAACAACAGGCAACTGGGTACGCGCAAGCCTCGCAGCAGCGCTCGTATGCGGCGCGACCGCCGCGTCGGCACAGGTGAAAATCGGCGTGACGGTATCCGCCACGGGTCCGGCGGCTTCATTGGGCATTCCGGAGAAGAACACGATCGCGCTATTGCCGAAGGAGATTGGCGGCAAGAGCGTGGAGTACATCGTGCTCGACGACGCATCCGATACGAGTCGCGCGGTGCAGAACACGCACAAGCTGATCGATGAAGATCACGTCGACGCGATCATCGGCTCGACCGTCACGCCGAATTCGCTGGCCATGCTCGACGTGGTGTCGCAAGGCAAGACGCCGATGATCTCGATGGCCGCGTCGGCCGCGATCATCGCGCCGATGGACGCGAAGCGCATGTGGGCGTTCAAGACGCCGCAGAACGACGGCCTGATGGCCGATGCGATCGCCGGATACATGGAAAAGCATGGCGTGACGACCGTGGGCTTCATCGGTTTCTCGGATGCGTACGGTGAGAACTGGTACACGGTCTTCAGCGCGGCGGCCGCCACGCATCACCTGAAGGTGGTGTCGAACGAACGCTATAACCGCACGGACGCTTCCGTGACGGGTCAGGTGCTGAAACTGGTCAGCTCGAACCCGGATGCCATCCTGATCGCCGGCTCGGGCACGCCGGCCGCGTTGCCCGCGAAGACGCTGAAGGAGCGCGGCTACAAGGGCAAGGTCTACCAGACGCACGGCGTCGCCAATAACGACTTCCTGCGCGTATGCGGCAAGGATTGCGAAGGCGAGCTGCTGCCCGCCGGTCCGGTTCTCGTGACAGAGCAGCTGCCGGATTCCAACCCGGTGAAGAAATCCTCGGAAGCGTACAAGACAGCCTATGAGAAGGCCTATGGCGTGGGCTCGCTCTCCACGTTCGGCGGTCACGCGTGGGATGCAGGCCAGATGCTGCAGCACGCGATCCCCGAAGCGCTGAAGAAGGCGCAGCCGGGCACGGAGGCGTTCCGCGAGGCATTGCGTGCATCGCTTGAGAACCTGAAGAACCTGCCGGTCTCGCAAGGCATCATGAACACCACGACGACCGATCACAACGGCTTCGACGACCGCGCACGCGTGATGGTCGAAATCGTCGACGGCAAGTGGAAGCTTCAGAACGACTAAAAAAGTACGCGCTTCTCGCATACGGTGGGGCGGCGACGCTGCACCTGCATTCTGTTCGATAAAAATGGCGCCGAGCGCCGCGCCTTACCCGGGCGCGGCGCTCGCGTTTCAGTGCAGGGATGACGAACTCATTCCGACGACAACGGGCCTGCTGTTTCACGCGTCGGCCCCAGTTTCAATTTCGACTTCGACGTTTCAGAGGAAGTATGGATCTATCAATAGCGGCGATCCTTGCACAGGACGGGATCACCACAGGCGCAATCTATGCGTTGCTCGCACTTGCGCTGGTGCTGGTGTTTTCGGTGACGCGGGTGATCTTCATTCCGCAGGGCGAGTTCGTTTCATACGGGGCACTGACGCTCGCCGCCATCCAGACGCAGAAGTTTCCGGCCACCTGCTGGCTGCTGATCGCGATGGGCGCAGCGTGCTTCGTCATCGAGACGGCCGGCCTCGTGCGGCATCCTGAGCGACGCCGCCACGCAGCCCGCACGCTCGTGACGCTGGCGAGCAAGTACCTGCTGTTTCCGGTTGCCGTCTATGCAGTGACGCGCGGGCTCTTCATGCATCCGCTCCCGATGGTCGTGCAGATCGCATTGACGCTGCTGATCGTGATCCCGATGGGACCGTTCGTATACCGGCTTGCGTATGAACCGATCGCGGAAGCGACCACGCTGCTGCTGCTGATCGTCGCGGTCGCCGTGCATTTCGCGATGGTCGGGGTGGGTCTCGTGATGTTCGGCGCGGAAGGTTCGCGCACAACGGCTTTCTCCGACGCCACGTTCAACGTCGGCAGCATGATGATCTCCGGGCAGAGCCTGTGGGTCGTCGGCACCGCCGTCGTGCTGATCGCGGCGCTGTACCTGTACTTCGACCGCACGATCTCCGGCAAGGCGCTGCGCGCGACGTCGGTGAACCGCGTCGGCGCACGCCTCGTCGGCATCGGCACGACGCAGGCGGGGCGGCTCGCGTTCACGCTTGCCGCGGGCCTCGGCGTGCTGTGCGGCATTCTCGTCGCGCCATTGACCACCATCTACTACGACTCGGGCTTCCTGATTGGCCTGAAGGGGTTCGTGGGGGCGATCATCGGCGGCCTGGTCAGCTACCCGCTGGCGGCCGCCGGATCGATCCTGGTGGGCTTGCTGGAGTCCTACTCGTCGTTCTGGGCGAGTGCCTATAAAGAAGTGATCGTGTTCACGCTGATCATTCCGGTGCTGCTGTGGCGAAGTTTCGTGAGCCCGCACGCGGAAGAGGACGAGGAGTGACACGATGAAACGGATCATGCAAAACAGGTTCTTCTGGCTGTTTCTCGTGGTGATGTTCGCGCTGCCGGTGCTGCCTCAGCCGATTCGTGTGCCCGAATACTGGGTCACGCTGCTCAACTACATCGGACTGTATTCGATTGTCGCGATCGGACTCGTGCTGTTGACGGGCATCGGCGGGATGACGAGCTTCGGGCAGGCCGCGTTCGTCGGCGTGGGCGCGTATTCCACGGCGTATCTGACGACGCAGTTTGGCGTGTCGCCGTGGCTCGCGCTGATCGTCGGCGTCGTGCTGACGGCGCTGATCGCGCTCGTGCTGGGCGCGGTGACGATGCGCCTGTCGGGCCACTTCCTGCCGCTCGGGACGATCGCCTGGGGGCTCGCGCTGTTCTTCCTCTTCGGCAATATGGAGATGCTCGGCAAGTACGACGGCATTAACGGCATTCCAGTACTCAACGTATTCGGTATCCCGCTGGAGTCGGGGCGGCATATCTATTACCTGATCTGGGTCGTCGTGCTCGCCGCGGTGATCTCTGTTCAGAATCTGCTTAATAGCCGGCCCGGGCGCGCGATCCGGGCGCTTCGCGGCGGTGGCTCGATGGCTGAGGCGATGGGCGTGAACACGGCCTGGATGCGCGTCGTGATTTTCGTCTATGCAGCGGTTCTCGCTTCTGTTTCGGGCTTCCTCTATGCGCATCTGCAGCGTTCGGTGAACCCGACGCCGTTTGGTTTGAACCACGGCATCGAGTTTCTGTTCATGGCGGTGGTGGGCGGCGTTTCGCATGTGTGGGGCGCCGTGCTGGGCGCGGCCATCCTGACGCTCCTGCAGGATTACCTCCAGACATGGCTGCCGAAGCTGCTTGGCGAAAGCGGCAATTTCGAAGTGATCGTCTTCGGCATTCTGATGGTGTTGTTGCTTCAATACGCGCGTCAGGGTGTCTGGCCGTTCGTCGCGCGGTTCTTTCCGCGCGGTCCGCGTGCCCATGTACCCGATCACGCCGAGCCTTTGCCGCAGCGCAGCAAACCAATGGCTGGCGAGACACTGCTGTCGGTCGTGAAGGCGCGCAAGCAGTTCGGCGGCCTGGTTGCGGTGAACGACGTCAGCTTTGAAGTGAAGGCTGGTCAGATCATCGGCCTGATCGGGCCGAACGGTGCAGGCAAGTCGACGACGTTCAATCTGGTGACCGGCGTGTTGCAGGCGACAAGCGGTGAGATCGCGTTCCGTGGCGAACGGATCGATTCGCTGACTTCACGTGAAATCGTCAAACGCGGAATCGGCCGGACGTTCCAGCACGTCAAGCTGCTGCCCGGCATGACGGTACTGGAGAACGTTGCGATTGGCGCGCATCTGCGCGGCCACGCGGGTGTCTGGCGCAGCGTCGCGAAACTCAACGGCGCGGAAGAAGGCCGCCTGATGGCGGAGGCTGCGCTGCAGATTCGTCGCGTCGGCCTTGAGCAGCATATGTTTGACGAGGCCGGCAGTCTGGCGCTGGGACAGCAGCGGATTCTGGAAATCGCGCGTGCGCTGTGCTGCGATCCGACGTTACTGCTGCTGGATGAACCTGCTGCAGGGCTTCGGTATCAGGAAAAGCAGCAACTGGCTGTGCTACTGAAGAAGCTCAAGGAAGAAGGCATGAGCGTGCTGCTGGTCGAGCACGACATGGATTTTGTGATGAATCTGACGGATCGGCTGGTAGTGATGGAGTTCGGCACCCGAATCGCGGAAGGTTTGCCGCAAGATGTGCAGAAGGATCCGGCCGTACTCGAAGCCTATCTCGGTGGGGTGGAATGATGACGATGCAACCTGATTCCGGCGTGTCGATTCTTGACGTCACAGGCTTGTCCGTTCGCTACGGCAAGGTCGAGGCGCTGCACAATGCGGCGATCAAGGTTCGGCCAGGCCAGATCGTGTCGGTGATCGGGCCGAACGGCGCAGGCAAGTCGACGCTGCTGAACGCGATCATGGGTGCGCTGCCGGTGAGCGGGCATGCTAAGGGCGCGATCGCCTTCAGAGGCGAAAACGTCAGCGCCGTGCCTGTCGAAAAACGTGTTGCGCGGGGCATGTGCCTGGTCCCGGAAAAGCGCGAGCTATTCTCCACAATGACGGTCGAGGACAATCTCGTGCTCGGCGCCTGGCGCCGCAAGCGGGCGGGGGAGCGGGATTTTCTCGATCAGCTTGAGCCGGTGTTTCAGTTGTTTCCGCGGCTGAAGGAGCGACGCAAGCAGGCATCGGGTACGTTGTCTGGCGGCGAGCGGCAGATGCTGGCGGTCGGTCGGGCATTGATGGGCAAGCCCGATCTGTTGATGCTCGACGAGCCGAGCCTCGGGCTTGCGCCGCTCATTGTGAAAGAGATTTTTCATATCATTAGCGCGCTGCGGCAGACGGGCGTTGCCACGTTGCTGATCGAGCAAAACGCCCGCGCGGCGCTGCAGATCTCAGATTACGGCTATGTTCTTGAAACCGGCGAACTTGCACTCGAGGGTGCAGCTGTGGATCTGGCGCAGAATCCTCGGGTTATCGAGACGTATCTGGGGCTGACCAAAAAGGTCGCTTAACCGCGGAGGGTCTTGTCTGATTGCGGTTAAAGGTGGTGTGTTTCACGTGAAACACACCACCTTTTTTATCTTGTGCGCCCAGCATGGGCGCACTCTTGTGGGTGCAAGTCCCACCGTAAGTTGATCACAGCGAGCGAAGCGAAGCGCAACTGCG
>NZ_CAJQZB010000065.1:0-11827 GCF_907164545.1 Paraburkholderia gardini
CGACAGCTAAAGCGCGAACTCCGGTCGACCGCAAGCGACTTGCATGGGACCGGAGTAACGCGCTAAAGCGCGAACTCCGGTCGACCGCAAGCGACTTGCATGGGACCGGAGTAACGCGCTAAAGCGCGAACTCCGGTCGACAGGAGAAAAGACATGAATGAGGTCGTAGAGTCGCCGTCGCGCCCGTCCGCCGCGATGCCGTCGGTGTTGCGCCATCACGCACCCGAAGTGCTGCGCGCGGCGTTGCGCAAGATGATCCTCGTGCGCCGCTTCGAGGAAAGCGCCGAGCAGGCATATATGCGCGGACTGATCCACGGCACGATGCATCTGTCGATCGGCCAGGAAGCCAGCGCGATCGGTGCGACGTTGCCGCTCACCGACGCGGACTACATCACCTCGACGCATCGCGGCCACGGGCACTGCATCGGCAAGGGCGCCGATCCGAAGCGGATGTTCGCCGAGTTCTTCGGCAAGGAAACCGGCTACTGCCGCGGCCGCGGCGGCTCGATGCACATCGCCGACGTGACGCGCGGCAACCTCGGCGCGAACGGCATCGTGGGCGGCGGCATGCCGATCGCGGTCGGCGCGGCGCTGTCGGTTAAAAGGCAGCACAAGGATTCCGTCGTGATGTGCTTTTTCGGCGACGGCGCGAACAACGAAGGCGCGTTCCACGAATCGCTGAACTTCGCGGCGATCTGGAAGCTGCCAGTGATCTTCGTCTGCGAGAACAACAGGTACGGCATGTCGATGTCGGTCGAACGCTCGACGGCCGTGCCGCACATCGCGCAACGCGCGCTCGCCTATGACATTCCGGGCGTCACGGTCGACGGCAACAGTTTCGTCGACGTCCTCGAAGCGAGCGAGCAGGCAGTGGCGCGCGCGCGCCGGGGCGAAGGCCCGACGCTGCTCGAATGCGAAACGTACCGGCTGCGCGGTCACTCGAAAAGCGATCGCAACCGCTACCGCACGCGCGAGGAAATCGACGCGTGGAGCGAGCGCGATCCGATCGCGCGCTTCCAGCAGACGCTACTGCAACACGGCATGTCGGACGAAGCGACGCTCGCCGCGCTCTACGACGAAGTCGAAGCGCAGATCCAGGAAGGACTCGAATTCGCGCAGGCGAGCCCTTCGCCGAAGCTTTCCGAACTGACCCGCTACGTCTATTCCGAAGCGGGCCCGCAAACCAGCACGGCCGCTGCCGGGAGCCAGCCATGAGCACCGAAGTGCGTGAAGAAGTACGTGAACTCACGTATGCGCAGGCGATCCAGGAAGGCATGGCGATCGCGATGGAGCGCGACGAGCGCGTATTCCTGATGGGCGAGGACATCGGCGTGTATGGCGGCGCGTTTCAGGTCACGGGCGACCTGTACCAGCGCTTCGGCGCCGACCGCGTGATGGATACGCCGATCTCGGAACTCGGCGGCGCGGGCATCGCGGTCGGTGCGGCGATGACCGGATCGCGCCCGATCTACGAATTCCAGTTCTCCGATTTCGCGACGCTCGCGATGGAGCAGATCGTCAATCAGGCCGCGAAGATGCGCTTCATGCTCGGCGGCGAAGTGTCGGTGCCGCTCGTCATGCGCTTTCCGGCGGGCTCGGGAACGGGCGCGGCGGCGCAGCACAGCCAGAGTCTCGAAGCGTGGTTCGCCCACGTGCCGGGTTTGAAGGTGATCCAGCCGAGCACGCCGCACGACGCCAAGGGCCTGCTGCTGGCCGCACTGGAAGATCCGGACCCGGTGATGATCTTCGAGCACAAGCTGCTCTACAAAAGCAAAGGGCCCGTTCCTGAAGGCTGGTACACCGAGCCGATCGGCAAGGCCGCGATCCGGCGCGCGGGCCGCGACGTGACGATCGTCGCGACATCGATGATGGCGATCCGCTCGCTCGAAGCCGCGGCGGTGCTCGAACAGGAAGGCATCGACGCGGAAGTGATCGACCTGCGCAGCGTGCGGCCGATCGATCGCGACGCGATCATCACGAGTATCCGCAAGACGTCGCGGCTCATCTGCGTGTACGAAGGCGTGCAGCAACTGGGCATCGGCGCCGAGATCGCTTCGATTGCGTGCGAGAGCGAGGCGTTCGACTATCTCGATGCGCCGGTGATCCGGCTTGGCGGCGCGGATTGTCCGCTGCCGTACAACCCCGAGCTGGAAAAGGCAGCGGTGCCGCAGGTCGACGACATCGTCGCGGCGGCGCGGCGCGCGACTGGCCGGAGGACCTGACATGCCGACAGAAGTGATCCTGCCGCGTGTCGACATGGACATGACCGAAGGGATGATCGCGGCGTGGCATGTGAGCGAGGGCGACGAGGTGCGCGAAGGCACGCTGATCTTCGAGATCGAGACCAGCAAGGCGACGATGGAAATCGACGCGCCCGCGAGCGGCGTGATCCGCCAGATCAGTGCGCCGGTCGGCAAGACGGTGCCGGTCGGCACGGCGGTCGCGTGGATCTACGCGAGCGGGGAAGCGCTTCAGGAGCACGGCGGGGCGGCGGATGTTTCATCGTCGGCGCAGGAAGAAGCCTCGCCCGCAGACACGCCCGCAGTGGCATCCGGGTCTTCGGACGCGCAGACGCCCGCCCGCCCCGACGACACCCTGCGCGCGACGCCAGCGGCTCGACGGGTTGCGCGCGAACGGGGCTTGCAGCTGGTTGCCATCGCGGGCACGGGTCCTAACGGGAGAATCGGCGCACAGGATGTGTTGCGTGCCCCCGCCGACAAACCACCCACGCCCGGCAGCACCCCGGCGACGCAAGCTGCGCGTGCGCTTCACACGCTGTGGCTGCGCAAGGACGCAAGCGGCGTGCCGCTCGTGCTGCTGCACGGCTTCGCCGCCGAATTGAACAGCTGGCGTCCGTTTAGCCGGAGTCTCGGCGTCATCGCCGATCCGGGCCTTGGGATGCTGGCCGTCGATCTGCCCGCGCACGGCAAATCGTCCGGCGAAGCGGCCGGTTCGATCGCCGCGATCGTGTCGGCCGTCGAGGAGACGCTGCTTGCCGGGGGTGTCGGCGCATGTCACCTCGTCGGTCATTCGTTTGGCGGCGCGATCGCGCTGGCCGTCGCTGCATCGCAGGCGCACGTGCGTGTCAGATCGCTGACGCTGATCGCACCCGCGGGGCTCGGGCCGGAATGCAACGGCGCGTTCATTCGCGGCGTGACGCAGTCGACGCAGCGCGCGAGTCTCGCTGCATGGCTCAAGCAGCTTTTCGCGGACCCTTCGCGGATGGACGACGCGTTCGTCGCTACCGCGCGGCAGCAGCTCGAAAGCGCGGAAGTGCGCGAACGCCTCGCGATCCTCGCCGACGTGTTTTTCCCCGACGGCACGCAAAGCCTCGATCTACGCGGCGCGCTGGAGCAGGTGAGTGCAGGCGTACCGGTGCGCGTCGTGTGGGGATTGCAGGATCGCATCCTGCCGGCGCGACATGCCGAAGGCCTGCCCGGCCGGATCGCCGTGCATCGTTTTGCCGGCACCGGCCATCTGCCGCAGGTCGAGGCACAGGACGAGGTCGCGAGAATCGTTGCCGAAAACGTCGCGACTGCATTGGGAGAGAGCGTCATGCGTCGTGGCGCGGTAGGATGACGCTGCTTTAATTCGTTGTGCCCGCGACCCGTGCCTTGCACGCCGGCTTCGGGATGGATGAATGGCAAAGGGAAGAGGGCGCATCACCCGCGTTTTCCCCAATGCAAACGAAAATGAACAATTGTATTATCGAAAGTACAAGATGTTCACCGAAAGTGGATGTAGAGAGCCCGCCGTGGAACGGTGCCGCAGCAGTCGGGCGCGCGAAGGCTCCAGTCAAGAATCAGGAGACGACGATGGACTATGTGCGCGGTGCCCTGCTCGCCCTGGCCGTATTCTGGGCGTTGCAGCTGGTGGGTTCGCTGTATCAGATGCGCCGCTATCGCGAGGCCGTGCAGGATGCGGCGCGTCGCTGGCATAGCGGCTTTCTTGGCGTAGGCTCCTGCAAGGTCAGGCTTGGACGTGGCGCGGTTGCCATCGTCGTGCTCTCGGCCGATATGCGGGTCTGCCAGTTCCTCAGCATGTCCGGCTTCACGGTCTTCACGCGCTTTCAACCTCACCCCGGCTTCGAAGAGCTTTCGATGGAAGCGTTCGTCGAGCGCCTGCATCGCGCGAAGCTGCGCGGCAGCATCGTGAAGGCCGCCATCGATGCACTCGAACGCGCGCACCGCGCGGCCGAAGCGCCTCCCGGGGAAGCGCCGCAGGCCGCCGAAGCGCCGGCCTGATCCGGGCGGTCAGGCCTCACGACTTCCTGTCTTTCCGCTCTATCGCTTTTGCATTCTGTCCGGCTCCGCGTGGTGACCGCCGTGTGGAGTTTTTCGCGATCGTTTCGGTTTATCTGGGAGATTCGCCATGTTCATGCTCGATTGGCTTACGCATCTCGCTGAAGGATTTATCGGCATCTTCAACGCCGGCGGTAAAACGTTTGTGGGTTTCGTCACGGGCATCCTGCCCACGCTGATCGTGCTGCTGACCGCGGTGTACACGATCATCGCGCTCGTCGGCGAACACCGGATCCAGGGGCTCGCGCGCTTCTTCTCGAAGAACGCCATTACGCGCTACACGCTGCTGCCGCTGCTCGCGATGTTCTTCCTCACCAATCCGATGGCGTACACCTTCGGCGTGTTTCTGGAAGAAAAGCACAAGCCCGCGTTCTACGACTCGGCCGTTTCGCTGTGTCATCCGATCACCGGGCTTTTCCCGCACTGCAATCCGGGTGAACTCTTTGTCTGGCTCGGCGTGGCCGCCGGCATCGCGAAACTCGCGGAAAGCCATGCCGCGCCGTTTTCGATTCCCAAGCTCGCGTTGTTCTATCTGATCGTCGGTCTGTTCGTGAATCTGCTGAAGGGGATTCTCACCGAGGCGCTGACCCGCATGCTGGCGCATCGGGAAAACATCAAGCTGTGAGGCATTGCCGTTACGGGCAACCGGACATCACAACATCGAGACAGAGGGGCATCTGAAATGGACACACGCGTATATAAAACCGTCCGGGTCGAACGCGGGCCGAACGGCTGGGGCGGCCCGCTCCTGATCCGGCCGACGCCGGAGCGCAACAAGATCGTCGCCGTCACCGGCGGCAACATTCCCGAACTGGCGAAGGTGCTGGCCGAGATGACGGGCGGCGTGCTCGTCGACGGCTTTCGCACGCCGCCGCCCGAATCGGAAATGGCCGCGGTCGTGATCGATTGCGGCGGCACCGCCCGCTGCGGCGTGTACCCGCGCAAGAAAATTCCGACGATCAATCTGACTTCGGTCGGGCAATCCGGCCCGCTCGCGCAGTTCATCACCGAAGACACCTACGTGTCGGGCGTGACACCTGAGCATCTGACGAGTGTCGATGACGGCGATTCCGCCGCTTCGTCGACCGGCCCCTCGCATGCGACGTCCCCGTTCGGGGCGCCGGCCGGCGCGGCCGTGGTCCTGGAGGAAGCGGCGCAGCACTCACGCGGCGTCGTCGGCCTGATTACGTCGATCGGGCGCGGCATGGGCGGCGTCGTCAACGTGCTGTTCAACAGCGGCCGCAAGGCGATCGACACCGTGATCCGCAACGTGCTGCCGTTCATGGCGTTCGTCACGATGCTGATCGGCGTGATCAATTCGACGGGGATCGGCACGGGCCTCGCGCATCTGCTGTCGCCGCTCGCCGGCAACATCATCGGCCTGATCGTGCTGTCGGCGATCTGCGGGCTGCCGTTCCTGTCGCCGGTGCTCGGCCCGGGCGCGGTCATCGCGCAGGTGATCGGCGCGGCGATCATCGGGCCCGCGATCGGCAACGGTACGATTCCGCCGCAGATGGCGCTGCCCGCGCTCTTCGCGTACGACACGCAGGTCGGTTGCGACTTCGTGCCGGTCGGGATGGCGCTTGGCGAAGCGAAACCGGAGACAATCCGTATCGGCGTGCCGGCTGTGCTGATCAGCCGGCAGATCATGGGGCCGATATCGGTTCTGATCGCGTGGGCCGCGAGCTTTGCACTCTAACTGCTGTCCGGGAACGAAAGAGAATGACCATGCATTACTACAAGACTGTGATTTCAGAGGTGGGTCCGGAAGTGGGCGATCTGCTCGAAGGCGGCGTGCTGATTCTGTATGCACACGGCGCGCCGCCGGAACTCGCTGAGGTGTCGGTGCTGCATCGGGTCGAAGCGGCGCACGAAAAGGCGCCGCAGGTCGGCTCGCAACTGCGTATCGGCGATGTCAGCGCGTTCGTGACGGCGGTCGGGCCGACGGCGTGGAACAAGGTGAATGAACTGGGCCACGTCGTGATCAACTTCAATGGCTCGCCTGCGGCCGAGCGCCCCGGTGAAATCTGCGCGCAACCGGTCGATGTGGCCGCGCTGCTCGCCAGCATTCGCAGCGGCGCGGTGATTGAAATCGCGGATCTGTGACGCATCGCGGTGAGCGCGGTGAGTTCGCCGCGATGCGTGCGTGGTGTGAAACATGGACTGTGAAATACGGGCTGTGAGATACGCGCTTTGAAACATGACTGGACAGGAAGGTCTTGCCATGCTGGAAACCGAAATCGTTGTGAAGGTAAGCGAAGGTCTGCACGCGCGGCCGGCGACGCAGTTCGCCAAACTCGCGAAGGAGTTTTCCTGTTCGCTGCAGATTTTTCGCGGCACGACGAGCGCGGACGCGAAGAGCGCCGTGAAGCTGATGCTGCTCGGCATCAAGCAGGATGACCAGATCCTGCTGCGCGCCGACGGTTCGGATGAAAGCGTGGCGCTGAACCGGCTGCTGGCGTTTCTGACCGAGCCGTCGGCGGGCGTTCAGCCTGCAAAGCCGGTGCATACGGAAGAGGCTTCGGCGCCGGTCAGCGGTTCACACGTTGCGCAGGCTGAACCTGCCGTGCCTGGCGCCGTGCAGCATGTGCGCGGCGTGCCGGCCAGCGAAGGCCTTGCATGCGGTGAAGCGTTTGTGTACCTGCCCGAAGCACTTCGTGCGACGCGGCAGTTCATCGAGCCGCACGAAGTCGCCACGGAACTTGACCGCTTTAGCGTTGCGTTCGCCGAATCGATTGCTGCGCTCGACCAGCAGTTCAAGACGATGGGCTGTCACGAAGATATCGTCGAAGCGCTCGCCGACGTCGCGCAAAGCGACGAGTTTTCCGGCGCGGTGAAGCAGCGTATCGCGTCGGGCTGGGATGCGGCGGCGGCCACATTGCAGGTGGGCGAGGAACTCGCGGCGGCGTTTCTCGCGATGGAAGACGAATACCTGCGCAGTCGCGCCGACGATATCCACGGCATCACGCGTCAGGTGGCATTGCGGCTGCTCGGCATGGAAGACGTGAGCCTTGCCAGTCTGTCGAGGCCGTGCGTCGTGCTTGCTGCCGAACTGAGCGCGCCGGATTTCGCGCGCGCCCAGGTCGCGAATATCGTCGGGCTTGTCTGCACGAAGGGCAGTGCGACGTCGCATCTCGCGATCATGGCGCGCTCGCATGGCATTCCGGCGGTGCTCGGCCTGCCGGTCGACGAAGCGGTGCTGCGGGGCGCGACACGCGTCGCGCTCGACGGTGCGCAGGGGAGCGTGTGGTTCGATCCGTCACCGGACGTGGAGGCCGGATTCGCGACGCGCATCGCGCAGGAAAAGAGCCGTCACGCGGCGTTGAGCGTGTATCGCGACGTCGAACCTGTCACGCGCGACGGTCGCCATGTCGAGATTGCGGCGAACCTCGGCTCGCTTGCCGAGATCGACGCCGCGCGCGAGGCGGGCGCGATGGGCGTTGGCCTCTTTCGCACTGAACTGCTGTTCATGGACCGTCGCACGATGCCGGACGAGGACGAGCAGGCCGCGATCTACACGAAGCTCGCGCAGGCGTTTCATCCACGGCCGGTCGTGATCCGCACGCTCGACGTGGGCGGCGACAAGCCAGTGCCCGGCATTGTCTTCCCCAGGGAAGACAATCCGTTTCTCGGCTGGCGCGGCGTGCGGATGTGCCTCGACCGGCCCGACGTGTTCATGCCGCAGTTGCGCGCGTTGCTACGGGCTGCGACGCTCGGCAACGTGCAGGTGATGATCCCGATGATCGACGACGTCGACGAGGTGCGTCGCGTGAAAGCGCTGATCGCCACGTGCGCCGAAGCACTGACGCGCGAAGGCGTCGCGTGGGGGCAGCCGAAGCTCGGCATCATGGTCGAGACGCCGGCTGCCGCGCTTACCGCCGATCTGCTCGCGCAGGAAGTCGATTTCTTCTCGATCGGCACGAACGATCTGACGCAATACGTGATGGCCGCCGACCGGATGAATCCGGATCTGGCGTCGCTCTATCGCACGGATCATCCGGCCGTGCTGCGCGCGATCGGCATGGTGTGCGAGGCGGCCAGAAACGCGGGTATCCCTGTTGCCGTGTGCGGCGAGGCGGCCGCGAGGCCGGAGATGATTCCGCTTTTCGTGAGCCTGGGCGTCAGCGAATTGAGCATGAGCCCATCGTCGGTGTTGCGCGCGAAGAAGATCGTTTGCGAGCTTTGATGTCGTGAACGGTGGCGCTTCGGCCGCGCGCTTTATGGGCGAAGATGGTGCGTCATGCACCAATATGGTTCATTTCGTGAATCGTTAAGTCTTCAATGCAGTGCATGGCGCGTTCCCGCGCAAGCGGGCCGCGAGTGTCTTCTTCACTCGACAATCGTGTGCCGCGCGACCTGGCAGAGGCGCCCGCAGCCTCCCTGCGCGGGACATTGCGCAAAGTCGCGACGGTCAGATTCCGCTCACCCGAATCTCGCCCGGACGCTGTGCTGCGCGTGTTGGGGCATGAAAATTGCGTGTCCCACGCCAGGGTCAATGGCGACTCCAATACATCGAATATGTACTGACTGCCTGTCGTCGGGCCGTCATCAGGGACAACGGCGTCCCGAAACGTGATTCGCGCTGAACGAGCAATCGGTCGCGCGCACGTTTCGGGGCGCTTTTTTTTGCGCTGGCGAAAAGCCAGTGTGTGGTCCGCCGACGGGCTTCCTGATCCGGGTCTTCTCACGCTTCCTACATGAAACAGCAGACACAAACACGCTACGAAGACGTTTCCGGGCAGGGCAGTCCGGCAGGGAGTTCGCGGTGATCACCACCGTGCTCGCCGACATCATCAAGGAGATGGACCCGTTGATCCATAGCGTCGTCGATACGTCCGGCACGCGCGACGCATCGCGCCGGCGGGGCGCGCAACGCCTGGAACCGGTCGCCACGGCTGGATGATCCGGCTCACCATTCCGGGATTGAACATGCACAAGCTGTTATCTGATTTTCTCCGGTCGTGTCTTGCCGCCGAGCCTTCCCGCGCGGCAGCGGACAACGAAGTCGCGACGTACTGTACGGACGATGACGAACGGGCGCCGCGGCATACCGCCGATCTGCGTCCCGCCAGCCAGCGTGGACGCAGGCGGCGCGCGCAATCGCGGCATCACAGAAGGGATTTTTCGCGGATGGGGTGAGGGGTGAGTCTGCGGGGAGGGTGTCGCTGAAGAATTCGCGCTGACGATGAAGGCAGCAGATAGCACGGTCTCCTGCATACCGTGAATGTCGACTGTCACGCTGGGGTAGATATCGCTATCGCATATCGTCCCGGTGCATCACGAAACTTTCCGTGCGTGAACCGTAGTGCTTCGTGACTTCGGCGCCGGCCATCAGTCTGGACGATTTCAGGATTGGACTTGCCACGACATACAGTCGATCGGGATCGGGGCCATACATATACAAATAGCCATCGTTGCCGTCAATATGAAACTCGGTCTCGCCGAGTTCGCCAACACCCGCATGTTTAATCGCGCTTTCCAGCCGATGTTCCAGAATGTGAATCCGCGCGCGGTCCCTGGGGTAGTAATCGAAATGGACCATCATCACCGGTCCTGGTGGTCTCTGTAGCTGTTCTGAAGCTGCACCGCCCGCGAACAAGGCGGTGCATAGAAATGTGGCGAATGCTCTTCTTCTCAGCATGGGCACGATATCGTCCGTGAAATGAAGTTCAATTTTCGACGATGTAGACAGTCCCGTCGAGCGCTCCTTTGCGGCTGAACCGAGTGCTGCTGTCAACTGGATTGACGGCCGTAATTCCAGGTACCCAGGTCAACGGCACACTCAAGTTTTTTTCTCGCCTGTCGTTTACATGACATGTGCCGGGTGGCACATCATTCACGCCGCGTTATCGACGGCGGCGATTCCCTCATCCGGGAAATCCAGATTCTGGCCCAGGCTTTAACCACTACTCCCAATCCGGTCTGTAATGAGAAAGTCCATAGCAATTTTCGCTATCGCAGGCACGCTGCTGACTTCCGGCTGCGCGACCGTTTCCACCATGTCACCGACGACGACAACGAGTTCCGTTGATACGACGAAGAACTCGTATGCGTTGATGACGGTGACACTCAAGAATGCGTACCATACGAGCTATCAGCCGAGCCCCATCGTGGTGAACATGGAGCGCGGAGCGGCGGACAGTCGCGAAGACCGGCTGAATTTCAGGTTTGACGATCAGGCAACCACGACGGGCGACTCCGGTAACCACTATTTCATTCGACTTCCTCTCGCTCCCGGAAAGTATGTGATGCGCGGAATCACGGGGCAAAGTGGCATATTCCCGTTCCACGGCATGTTCTTCACACCGCTTCACGAGGTCGTCGAAATCAAGCCGAATTCCATCATGTACCTTGGACACATCGACGCCACGGTCGTCGAACGCAAAGACGGCGAGTTCCGTGCAGGGCCGCTCATCCCCCTGATCGATCAGGCGGCAACGGGCTTTAGTGGCGGGACGTGGGACATCACCGTGTCGGACCAGTTCGACGACGACGTGTCGGCGTTCAGGAAAGACTTCCCGGCGCTGAGCAGCGCATCAATCGAACGTGACGTGCTGCCCGCCTGGGACAAGCAGAAAGCGACCGAGTGGTGGGCTAACCACTGACCTTGATGGTGCGGTGTCCGGCGCGCGCAACTGGCATTGCGCAATTGCGCGTCGCCGGACCATGGATGCATCGCACCCAGACTTCGCGGTGAACCGCCGGATTGTCGCCAATCTGAAATCGTCAAGGCTTCATGGCCAGCAACATCGATTGACTGGCCGAACCGCCGCGTCTGCGTGTTAATCGGCAGTAGCCGCTGCGCGCTCTATCGCGGTTATATCGATCTTCTTCATTTTCATCATCGCGTCCATCGCACGCCTGGCGGCATCGTGATCGGGTCCGTTGACGAGCTCGAGCAGCCGCCTCGGCGTGATCTGCCACGAAAAGCCCCAGCGGTCCCTGCACCAGCCGCAAGGTGCCTCCTCTCCGCCACTGCCGGTAATGGCGTTCCAATAACGGTCGGTCTCTTCCTGGCTATCCGTCTGGACCATCAAACTTACCGCCTCATTCGCCTTGAAACTGGGCCCGCCGTTCAACCCTACGAAGCGCCGGCCGAGCACGGTGAACTCGACCGTCAGCTCAGGACCCTGCCCAATGCCCGGTATAGGGGATACATGACCTGCGTCGACACGGCTGTCGGGAAAGGTGGCGGCGTAAAACTCCGCCGCCTCGCGCGCTTTACCTTGATCGAACCACAAGCATGTTACGAGCTCAGCCATCGCAATCTCCTTTCAGAAACACGTTCCGTCAGCCGGCTTTGAGGGCAGCATCCTGACGCTCATGCCATCGAGACATCTGGCATTGACTGTCTCTAATAGCCTGGCTGCTGAGTTCGAAATGCGCAAGCTCGAATCCTGAAACATCGGCGAAACAGGGGTGGATTGCGACTAGCCGCAGTCGACCCATATTCGCCATTCGGATTCCCAGATTGGTCACCGGGAAGCGGTCGTTCAAAGGGGCGGTCTGGCTTCGACTTAGTCGTT
>NZ_CAJQZB010000066.1:0-11421 GCF_907164545.1 Paraburkholderia gardini
GGGGGCGCGGCGCGGCTGCGCCGGGGCGCCGCCGCCCCGCCGGCCCGGCTTCCGCTGCATCGAACTGGCCGCCTAGCAGATGCAGATGAATCTGCCCGGCCACGCTATGGGCGATGAGCCGCGACAACCCGTACTGCGATGCGTACTCCTCGAGACGTTCGAGCCAGGCGAAGGCATCGAGGCGATGTCCGGTTACCCAGTAGACCGCCGACAGCACGGTCAGCACGCGCAGTACGGAATCGGGAATGGACACGCGTTCGAGCACATCGACGCGATCTTCCAGAAGCTCGCGGGCCGCGTCCAGATCGTTGAACTCGTACAGCACTTCGCCGAGCAGCGCCGCCGCGAAACACGCGGCTTCGGCGGCGGCGCTGCCGCGTTGGTCGGCGTCGAAGAGAACGTCGCGGCTGATGCGTTCGACCTGGATGAACCGGCCTTCCAGCGCATAGCTGAACCCCGCGATGCAGCGGCCGTTCAGCGCGCCGGCCGACGTGCCCATGAGCGGCGCGCCGTCGACGAAAAGTGGTGGCGCTTCGCTCTGAACCCGCCGCGCCTCTTCATAGTCGCCGCGACGCATGTAGATCCACGAAAGCAGGTTATTGCGACCGCCCACGGCGAGGCTGTCGGCTTGGGCGGGGATCTGCAGCAAGTGTGGCAACACCGACATCGCCTCGTTCGTGTCGTCGCGCTGGACGGCGAGCGCCGCCTGCAACAGGATGAGGCGGTAACGCGAGTGCGCGTCGCTTTCGGGAATATCGGCCTGAAGGCGGGCGAGGGCTGCCGCGCAGGCTTCGAATTCGCGCGCGTACAACTGAAGATGCACCATCCATAGCCGCAGACCGATCCGCGCCTGCACCTCGGCAAGCGGAAGCAGGCGTATCAGCACGACCAGCTTGCGCAGCTCGCCCCTGATCTGCATCGCCCGGGCGACGCTCAATACGAGGTCGGCTGCCGCCGCGGGCTCGCCTGCGAGTAACGCGTGCCGTACGGCGTCGTCGGGTTGTTCGTGATCGCGAAACCAGATCCATGCGGCCAGATGCACTTCGCGTCGATGCAGTTCGCTGCGCGCACGAAAGCGCTCGAGCAGCGTCTCGCGAAAGAGCGGGTTCAGCCGGTACCATGACTGGCTACCCGAACTCTCGATGGGCGCGATGAACAGGTTGTCGCTTTCCAGTCTCGTTAGCAGCGCACGCACTTCGGCAGGCGACTGCCCGTCGCCGGTCAATGCGATGCACAACGGCGCACAAACACGTGTGCAGCTCGCCATCCGGATCAGCAGTTCGACTTCGGATGGAGCAAGGCGCGACAACACTTCGCGTTCGAAATACTCCGCGAATCCGTGGGCATCCAGAAGCTGGGCGTGATCGGGCGGGTCGGCTGACGCAAGGTCCGTTGCGCCTTGCTTTTTCCGCTTCAGACGCATCGCGAAGAGTTGCAGGCCCGCTACCCAGCCGTCGGTCAGTTCGTGCATGTGCCGCGCGTCGCGCTGGCCGATCTGGCCCAGCTGGGCCTTGAGGAACGCTTCGGACTCGGCGGCCGTGAAGCGCAGGTCGCGCATGTCCAGTTCCAGCACGAGACCCTGGTCGCGCGGGCGGCCGAGCGAGAGCGGCACCGTGCCGCGCGAAACGAGCACGAGATGAAGGTTGGCCGGCGCGTAGTCGAGCAGCCACTGCAATGCTTCGTGATTACGCGCACCGGTCACGTGATGCAGGTCGTCCAGCACCAGTACGACGTCGTTAGGGTGGCCGGCAATGCCGCGTACAAGGGCGATGATCGTGCGCTCGACCGTCTCGTCATCCATGCCGCGACCGCCCAGCAGCGCGGCTTCATGGCACATCGCGGGATCGACCTGAGCGAGGCTTGCGACGAGGTAGTCGAGAAAGTGCGTGAGCTCGTTGTCTTCAGGCACGAGCGTCAGCCACGCGATGTTGAATCCGAGTGAAAGCAGCGCCTCGCGCCAGGCGATCAGCAGACTTGTCTTGCCGCAGCCCGCGGGACCCTGAAGCACGACGCAACGGTTGCGTCGTGCGTCGAGTAACTGGGCCAGAAGACGTTCGCGCGCGACGATGCGAGCGGTGCTGCGCGGCGGAATCAAGCGGGGATCGGCTCTGGATTCCGCCGCGGCGCCTTGGGAGCGGCGTGGGTCCGCGGGAGGGGAATTCTGCGGCATCGTGACCTGCGCCTTGCGCGCTTCGGCTTCGCGCCTTGCCGGCGTGGGCCAAAGGACGAAATGATAATCGGCACATTGTAGCGCAGCGCAGGTAGCGTTTTCACGTGCGGCAGGGTGGTGTCTTCCCGGATTTACCTCTCCTGTGGCGCCTGGCGTGCATCGGTCAGGAGCACTTCACCTTGCTGCATCTGCTGCCTGCGCCGCGTCGCGAATTGCACGACGTCGCCGCCCGCTCGCCACGCATAGCAGGTGTCGACCATCGGATGCATCCGGGTCGTTTCTTCTCCGTCAGCGGAGTCGCCATGGTCAGAAGGGGTCTTGCGCAGGCCCATCAGCGTCTGGATCGCTGTCGTGGCGATGGGGCCGAGCAGTTCGGTCAGATGCGTGCAGCCTCCCGGACCGGCCAGCCGGCTTTTGACCTCCTTCATGAAGCCTGCGCCGATGCTGAGACCCGTGAGGCTCTTGTAGGCGTCGTTGATTTCCGTGCAGAAGCGGCTCGGCGAAGCGTTGGTGTGCGTCTCGATATGGCGGATCACGAGCTTCGAGTCGATCGTGACGACGATGCGCATGTCGTGAACCGGCGAACCAGCGGGCACGGTCTTGAAGAGCAGATCGGCGTCGCTGGCCTTCGTGTCCCGCATGCTGCCTTCGATGTCGAACAGGCCGTCGCCGCGTTCGAAACCCACGCATTCGATATGACGGGTATGGACAGGCCGCCGCGGTGAAGGATTCGATGGGATGACAGACATAGGTATCTCGCTCACGGAAGCAATCGTTCGGTCGATGGAAGTCGACTCGCATTCAGACGGTGCAATACGACCCCCAGCGCGGCTTTAACGTCCATTCGCTTTTGAGTGATCGATATCACCCAGCCTATCCAGAGAGAACACGCCTGCCGCCCCCTGCATCGGGGGGGGACCGGCCGATACGTGTCGCGCCCCCTTCCATCGCTTGGGGTATTCCCGTCCCCCCTCTGTTTGGGTAGGTTTTCCGCGCGAACGTCCCTGCAATATGAGCCCCGCAAGGGCCGGCCAGACTTTGATGGACCGTCGTCCCGGCGCGCATCTGTATGAGTTTTGCCAGACCCGTGTCCGTCGGACGCGGTAAACATAAAAGGGAGACACGCATGCGTTTTATGAGTCAGGGCATCTGCGGGGCCACGTTGCTTCTTGCCGCCGGGGGAGCGGCGGCCCAGTCGAGTGTGACGTTGTACGGGGTAGCGGACACGTTCGTTCAGTACCTGGATAACGGCGGAAATCATTCGTATTCCGTACGAAGTGGTGGATCGACCGGTTCCCTGTTTGGTCTTAAGGGGAATGAAGATCTGGGCAACGGGCTGAAGGCGGTGTTCGACGTCGAAAACGGCTACAACATCAACAACGGCGCGTTTTTCGCCGACAGCACGGCCATGTTCTACCGGCAGTCGTGGATGGGACTGAAGCACGACACGTATGGCTCGCTGACGTTCGGCCGTCAATATCAGCCGAGTTTCTGGGCTGTCTATTTCACCGATCCGTTCCGCGGCAATGAGGTCATGTCGCCGCTTGCGGCAGCCGACCTGGCCGGCGCCACCGACCGGTCCACGCTCGCGACGCAGTATGTGTCGGGACGAACCAGCAATTCGATCGTCTATACGTCGCCCGACATGAGGGGTGCGCATTTCTACGCGATGTACGCGCTGCCGTCTACGGTCACGCAACCTGTGCCGGTCCGCTCGGGCGCGATGCTCGACCTGGCAGCGAACTATTCGGGTTATGGCTTTTACGCGGGCGTCGGTTACCAGTACCAGCATGGATCGCAGGAGACTGCGCCGCTGGTGCCCACCGCTCCGACGTTGTTGACCTCCTTCGATCTGATGGCAACGGAGCACTTTACCGGCGCGCTGGCATACCGGCTCGGCATCGTGAATTTCCAGTTCAACTATTCGTATAACCGGCCGAAGGACGCGCCCGCGGGCGCGCTCGTCACCATCACGCCTGCGGTGAAGTTGCCGCTTTCCTCGCTGGTGCATTCGTACAGCATCGTCGAGCTGGGCGCGACGATCCAGGCTACCGCAGCGGACGTGATCGAGATCGCCGGCATCGAGCGGGATGTGCGTGGCGTTCACGACAACACGCCAGGTATCGAGGTGGGCGTCGACCACAGTCTGTCGAAGCGCACGAGCCTTTACATGCGCGCGGGCTACCTGAAGAACAACGGCTCCGCGAACATGAGCTGGCCCGGCGTCCCGGGTGTCGCCAGCGGTTCGAAGCAGGTCATGGCGGTGCTCGGGATGTCGCATCGTTTCTGACGGTTCGTGCTATCGGGAAGACGTCGCCATGCGACGTCACCCGTGAGCGCCGTTGTGTTCGATGCTCGCTGATCCGAAATAACATAAGGAAAATATCGATGAATCAAAACAGGATATTCAGGCTGGCAGGTGGGGTGCTTCTCGTTCTCGCGTCGCTTGGCGTGCACGCCCAGGGTAGCGATGCAGCCACTGCGTCCGGCCGGCCGGGTGTGTCGGATGCGAAAGCTGTCAAGGCCGCCGACCGTGCGCTTCAGAAGAGTGTGATTCGTGCCCTGAGCAGGACAAAAGGACTCAGGGTTGCGACGATTACGGTGCGCGCGCATAACGGCGTGGTGACACTGGAAGGCACTGTGCCCGAACAGTCGCAGGTTGGTCTGGCGACCCAGGTTGCTGAAGGTGTCGAGGGTGTGACCTCGGTGACGAACGTGCTGGCGTTGTCCACGTTATAAGCGGCGTTTCGGGTGTCCCTGCTGTTACGAAAGGGCCTGCTCATCACGGATGAGCGGGCCCTTTGCACGAGATATCACATCGTCACTGACTTGCATTCGAGAAACTCGGCAAGCCCTTCGCGACCGTACTCGCGTCCGTTGCCCGACGTCTTGTAGCCGCCGAACGGAACCGTGATGTCCAGCATCGCGCCGTTGATGCGCACCGAGCCCACACGCAGGCGTGCGGCCACGCGGCGCGCACGTTCGGGATTGCTGGTCGCGATATAGCCGGCGAGACCATATTCCGTATCGTTGGCAATCGCGATCGCGTGTTCTTCGTCGTCGTACGGAATCATCACCAGCACCGGGCCGAAGATTTCCTCGCGCGCGATCGTCATGTCGTTGCGGACATCCGCGAAGACGGTGGGGCGCGCGTAGAAGCCGTGTGCGATTCCTTCAGGTCTGCCGGGACCACCGGCGATCACCCGGGCGCCTTCCTCGATGCCGGTCCGGATCATGGCCTGCACCTTTTCGTATTGCGCGCGGTTTGAAATCGGACCCATCCTCGTGGCCGGATCCGTCGGATCGCCGACGGTGATCCCACTGGCGACCGCCGCGGCAATCGCGGTAGCTTCGCCGTATCGCTCGCGAGGCACCAGCATGCGGGTGGGCGCGACGCAGGTCTGCCCGGAATTGGCCATGCACTGCGCCACGCCGCTCGTCACGGCCGCCTTCAGGTCGGCATCGGCGAGGATCAGCAAGGGCGACTTGCCACCGAGTTCCTGTGCCACGCGCTTCACCGTGGGCGCGGCACTCATGGCCACTTCCACGCCGGCACGCGTGGACCCGGTGATCGACACCATGTCCACGTCGGGATGAGACGACAGCCGTGCGCCGACGATACGTCCGTCGCCGAAGATCATGTTGAAGACGCCTGGCGGCGTGCCTGCTTCGTGCATGATTTCCGCGAAGATGACCGCGTCGAGCGGAGCGATTTCCGACGGCTTGAGCACGACCGTGCAACCTGCTGCCAGCGCCGGCGCGACCTTGGCGACGATCTGGTTCAACGGCCAGTTCCATGGCGTGATCAGTGCCGCGACGCCGATCGCTTCGCGGCGCACGTAGCTCTTGCCGTGCTGCGTCTCGAACTCGAAGTGGCGCAGCGTCTCCAGCGCGGCCTCGAGGTGTGCGAGACCGATCGCGGCCTGCAGGTTCTTGCACAGCGTGATGGGCGCGCCGATCTCGATGCAGACGGCTTCGGCGACGTCGTCGAGCCGTGCGCGGTAGCGTTCGATGATCCGCTCGAGCAGCGCGATCCGTTCTTCGCGGCCCGATTCCGACCAGGCGGGAAATGCGCCGCGCGCAGCGGCGACGGCGCGATCGGCGTCTTCGATAGTGCCCAGCGTCAGTCGTCCGGTCAACGCCTCGGTGGCCGGATTGACGATGTCCATCCGCGTGCTCCCCGCGGACGGCTCGACCCAGTGGCCGCCGATATAGAAGGTGTTCAACGTTTTCATTTCAGTTCCTGAGGTTCTTCGGAGGCTGTCGGACTCAGGCCGCGAACGGACGATCACCGATCACCGTCGCGCGCATCATGTGGCGTGGGGCCGGGAAGTAGTCCTGCACCGCGTAGTGCTGGCATGAGCGGTTATCCCAGAAGGCGATCGTGTTCGGACGCCATTTGAGGCGGACCTGGTATTCCGGCGCCTGGGCCTGGCGGAACAGGTATTGCAGCAGATCCATTTCCGCGAGCTTGTAGTCGAAGCCGACGCGATAGTCCCTGGCGGTCACCCGGCCGTAATTCGACAGGTGAGTGGTAAACGCCTCGTTCACATAGAGGATTTTCTCGCCGGTTTCGGGATGGACACGCACAACCGGATGCTCGACGGGCGGGAATTTCTCGCGCATGGCCGCGTGCTGGTCCTCGGGAATCGCAATGCCGAAAAGCGGCAGGAAGTCGTGGACTGCCTTGAGACCCGCGATTCGCGCCTTCACGTCATCAGGGAGATTCCCGTAAGCGGCCACCATGTTGATCCAGATGGTGTCGCCGCCGACCTCGGGGCATTGCACGCATCGCAACATGGAGCCCATCGATGGAACCTCGCGCCACGATACGTCGGAGTGGTAGAGGTTCTCCCGGCCGCGCTTCGTATCGTTGCGGCCGAGTATCACCAGTTCCGGATGATCGGGGTGATGCGGAAATGCGGGATGAACCTCCAGCTCGCCGAAGCGCCTTGCCATGGCGACATGCTGCGACGGGCTGATGTCCTGGTCGCGGAAGAACAGCACCTTGAACTTCAGCAGCGCGCGGCGCAGCGCAGCGTAAGTGTCGTCATCGAGCGGATCGCGCAGATCGACGCCTCGAATCTCCGCGCCGATCGTCGGCGTGTAGCGTTCGACGGTGAATGGCCACGCGTCCGAATCCGTGCAAACCGCCTTCGAATCGGGGGCGATCTCTGTTGCTTGCATGTATGTCTCCATTTAGGTGGGCCCGCGGATACCGTGGCACATCAGGCTCGCGGCGCTGCGGGCGTTTCAGGCAACTGGGGCGGCTTCACGGGTGCACGTCGTTCGCGAATGCCGCATGCCGCTTCAGCGCGCCGGCAGACGTTTGCCGGTCGCTGGCGCGGATCAGGTCGGCGACTTTTTCACCGATCATGATCGCGGGCGCGTTCGTGTTGCCGCCGATCAGCGTCGGCATGATCGACGCGTCGGCCACGCGCAGACCATCGATTCCCCGTACCCGCAGGTCCGGATCGACCACAGCCATTGCATCGATGCCCATCTTGCACGTGCCGACCGGGTGATAGACGCTGTCGGCGTGACTGCGAACGAATGCACGGATCGCGTCTTCATTCGAATCGTCCGGTCCGAAATCGTCCGTCAGCAGTTCCTTTCCGCCTGCTTCGGCCAGCGCCGGTTGCGCGAAGATGTGGCGAACGATCCTGACGCCCGCAACCAGCGTGTCGAGATCTGCTTCGGCGGACAGAAAGCGCGGATCGATCGACGGCGCATCGCGCATGTCCGCGCTACGCAGACGCACGTGACCGCGACTTTGGGGGCGCAGGATATAGGCGTGACAGGAGTAACCATGTCCGAGCCTGCTGCGTCTGGCGACGTTGCTGTTGCCGAGCAGGGCGAGAACAAAAGCGAGTTGCAGGTCCGGGATGGCGAGCGAGGGGCGACTCTTCACGAAGGCGCCTGCTTCCGCGAAGTTCGAACTGACCATGCCGGTGCGATTGCGCCGGTAGCGCAACATTTCGGATGCGAGCCGCAGAAAGCCGCCCGACGAATAACCGAAGAGGTCGGTGGACTTGACCTGTTTGTTGACGATCACGTCGAGATGGTCCTGCAGGTTCTCGCCGACCCCGGGCAGATCCTGTACGACATCGATACCGTGGCTGCGCAGATGTTCAGCCGGACCAATGCCCGACGCCATCAGCAGTTGCGGTGAATTGAACGCCCCACAACTGAGTATGACTTCACGGCGGGCCCGCAACGTCTGCACGACGCCTGCGCGCACGATGCTGACGCCGCGCGCCCGTTTGTCCTCAATGACAACGCGCAATGCCTGGGCATCGGTGAGGACATCGAGGTTCGGGCGACCGCCGTTCAGGTCGGGATCTTTCGCATTGCCGCGGTGCAGATAGGCGCGCGCCGCGTTCCAGCGTTCACCGTTGTGTTGCGTGACCTGATAAAGGCCGGCGCCTTCCTGTTCTTCGCCGTTGAAGTCGGTGTTCAACGGCAGGCCGGCCTGCCGGGCGGCCTTCACGAAACGGTGGGAGAACGGGTTAGGCGTGCGCAGATCGCTGACGTGCAACGGACCGTCGCCGCCATGCCATGGATCTTCGCTGCGTCCGGCGTGGCGCTGGTTGCATTCGCTGCGCCGGAAGTAGGGCAGTACGTCGTCAAAGCCCCAGCCGGTGCAACCGAGGCTCGCCCATTCGTCGTAGTCGTTGCGATGGCCGCGAATGTAGACCATGCCATTGATCGATGAACTGCCGCCCAGTCCGCGTCCACGCGGCTGAAAGGAGGCACGCCCGTCAAGGCCGGTCTGGCTCTCCGTGTAGTAGGCGAAGTTGCGCGGACCGGGTTTTCGCACGGTTCCGGCAAGACCGATCGGCACCCACACGCTCATGTGGTGATCGTGCGGACCCACTTCCAGCAGCGCGACGGTGACGGACCGGTCTTCGGCCAGTCTTGCCGCGACCGCGCAGCCCGCAGAACCCGCACCTACGACGATGTAGTCGTACTCTGCCGCGATCGTTGTGCCTTGAGCGTTGCTACCGGGTCTCGTCATGGAGTCTCTCTACGTTATATGGGTTTTGCGCACGCACGGCGCCGTTGTCCTGTCGCTGCCGGATTCGCCATGCGCGCATTACGCCGGGGCCTGGCTGGCGAAGTGATTGAGGGTCTTGTGCGAACGGTCTGGATGAAGCCAGAGCAGGGCGGCGAAGGCGGCTGCGATCAGCAGTGCGGCGCTGACCGTGAAGCCGAGTTCATAAGCGTGGCTGCTGTCGCTGCCGTAGACCTGCACCAGCCGGCCCATCACGACTGGCGCGAAGGCGGCGCCAAGGCTTGCGAGTGCCGTGTGGATCGCGACGAGCGATCCGCGCTGGCTGTCCGGGACCATTTCGGCGAGCAGCGCGGGCGCCAGCGTGAAGCTCAACGTCGGCAGCGCGCCGGCCATGGCGAGCAGCGCGACTTTTTGCAATGGCAACCAGTGAAGCAGCATGAGCGCGATGTACAGCAGCGCACCCGCCGCCGCGGACAGACAGATCAGGTGAACGCGTGCCCTGCGAGTCGACACGCCGCGGCCGAGCATGCGCTGGGACAGCCAGCTCAGCCCCACGTTGACCGGCGTCGCGGTCGCGACCACCACGGCGAAGCACCGGCCGGCTTCGATGCCGTTGAAGCCGAGCCCTTTTTCGAAGTAAGTGGGTATCCAGGTCAGGCTCAGGCCCAACGTCCAGTAGGCCGTGAACCCCAATGCGAACACCGAGAGTACCGAGCGGTCGGTCAGGATCCTGCGATAGGGCAGCCGTTTCGCCGGAGCCGGCGCGGCCAGTGTGGTCTGCTGCTTGCCGAGTGTTCCCTCGCGGCCGAAGCACGCCCACAGCACGCTCCATATCGCGCCAATGGCGCCGAGCAGCACGAAGTTCATGCGCCAGCCCCACTGTCTCGTGACGACGGGGATCAGGAGACCCGCCAGCAGCATGCCAAAGGCGGCGCCCTGATTGATGACCGCGACCGGCAGATTTCGCTTCCGGTTGGGGAACCACTTGTACAACGCATGCACGGAGACTGGAAAGGCCGGCCCTTCGGCGACGCCAAGGATCACGCGGCAGACCAGAATCCCCAGCGCGCTTGTCGCGATCGCCTGCGGCAACTGAAGCGCGGCCCAGCTCAGGCCCATCGCAAGCAGGAGCCAGCGGGTCGGGAAGCGATTCGAAAGGAATCCCACGAGGACAGTCGAGATTGAAAACAGCCAGAAGAAACTGCCGGCAACGAGGCCGAATTTTTCCGGCGACAGATGCAGCTCAGCCGTGAGCGGCACCGCGACCAGACCTAAAACGATCTTGTCCAGGAAATTGATGAGGGCAAGCCCCGTCAGCAGGAAGGTCATCGTCCATGCGGACTTTGCCTGGAAATCGAGGGAAGCGGTCATCGGTTGTCTCAAGATGGTTGCTGTAGTCCTTTTCCCGGCCGGCCCGGCTGCCCGACCCGGTAATCCGGCTTGATGGCGTCACGGTACGGTGTCCGGGCGGGTGGGCAACCACCCGGAACAGGTAGTCCAGGGAAAACCTTGTTCTGCCAGGGTACGGATCGTCCGGCTGTTCGGGTCTCCGGTGTTGCGAGTGACGGATACTCCACCCGACCGGGGTAGTGGCATTGATCGGGCGTTGAATTACTGTGGCTTCCGGAAATGTCGGGCGGCATCGCCAATATGCGGGCGAGGCCATCTTCCGTTGATCGTCGCGATTCGAATCTGTGCCAGCGTTAATGAGGGGAGAGGCCGTGAATACCCGGGAAACGTCGTTGCGCCGTCTCGTGGAAAGGTGGTTTGGACCGGACCCGGCGATGCGGGCGCGCGTGACGATGTTCAGTCACGCCCAGGCCAGCCGCTGGCGTTATGTGTGTGTGGCTTCAGGGCGGCCGTCCGGTGAGTTGTCGATCTTTTTCTTCCGCCACGAAGATGGTTCCTGGTCCGTATTTCCGCCGGAGACCAGGCGGGCGACGATGAACGTCGCACGCATGCCGGTTTTGCCCGGCGTGCCGGGCCCGATTGCCTCGACAGCCTGAGGGCTGGCCGGTTTTACGCGGCATCCACGGATCGGCGCATTCGGGGCGATTCGCCCGATCACGACATCCTGTTGTTTCGTTCATTAAAAAATACTGGAGATCCGCGCTGTGTCAATCCCGACAATCCTTGAAGACGATAGCGTGAGCCCGCGCGAGTCGATGGAATACGACGTGGTGATCGTCGGCGGCGGGCCCGCGGGGCTGTCCGCGGCGATCCGCCTGAAGCAGCG
>NZ_CAJQZB010000067.1:0-10513 GCF_907164545.1 Paraburkholderia gardini
CACCCAAACCGTGCCACCCACACCCACCCGGCACCGCTTCGTTTTGCGTCGCTGCATCCGCAGCACAGAAACGAGATTATGAAGACTCTTTTTCGTCTCGTCAACACTATTTTTTGCTTTCGCTTAAAACCTTGTTGCCGCTACGGCCACTGGTTTCTGCAGCGGCGCTCGTTCGCAAACGAGGAGGCGAATAGTAGGTGAACATCGCCCGTATGACAAGGGGATGACGCAAATCTTTTTGAAGGCCTATTTCCGGACCGGAGTCGCGACTGCTTCGAGCGGGACCGCGTCGGCCATGACCGTGTAGCCGGCGTTGCTCGGGTGAATGTGGTCGCCGCTGTCATAGTCCTTCCGCAGACGATCGGGTTGTGCCGGATCCCGTAACGCGGCGTCGAAATCGACCACGCCGTCGAAAGCGTGGCTCGTCCGGATCCACTGGTTCACTGCGAGGCGAATCGCTTCCCGCTGTGGCGGCAACGACGCCGGTGTCAGCGTGGCACCAAATATCCGGATGCCGCGCCGATGCGCCGCCGCAATAACCCGCTGGTAACCGCCAGTCAAGTCCGCCGCAGTTACCGGTGTATGCGGAAAATCGCAATCGAGCCCGGTGCGCGGAGGCATCGCCGCGAAATTGATGTCGTTGATGCCGATCAGCAGGATCACGGTTTTCACGCCTGGCCGCTCGATAACGTCGCGGCCAAAACGTTTGACGAGCGCGTCGCCGTAACACGGTGAATCGCTCAAAAGGCGGTTGCCGCTTATCCCCAGGTTGACGACCGCCGTCGAATGATCGCCTGCGCGGGCGAAACGGCGCGCCAGCGCGTCTGGCCAGCGGCGGTTCTCGTTGAGACTCGAGCGCATGCCGTCGGTGATGGAATCGCCGATCGCGGCGATCGCACCTGACGCGGGCGCATCGACGGACAGGCCCGTCAGCCACACGAACTGGGTGAACCGCTGACGAAAGGCGTTGCCGGTTGCATCTCCGGCATGATTGCCGGGGACCGACACGTAACTGACCTGGTTCGACACCCGATGCCACGCTACGAGCCGCTGCTCGGGCCCCATAAATGAGCTCACGACGTACGGTGTGCCGCCTGCGATGCCGATCGTGGCCGGATCGCTTTCCGCCGCACCGCCGGGCGGTATCGATACAGTGGTTTTACCGCCGAACGTTACCCGCATCTCTCCGGTACTTTGTGCGGCTGCCCCGCCAGCGGAGCGCGCGATGCGGAGATCCTCGATCACGAGTGGCGCGGTGCCGTACTCATTGCTGATATGCAACCGGACAGCATTTCCCGTCAACGTCGGGTAAATGATCTGACGCACCGTGCGCCCGCCTGTATCGGGCGCGCGATACAGCGCAGGGAGATCCGCCCTCTGGGGAATGGGTTGGAGAGCGGTCGCCCATGCGGTGGTCCAGCTCCCGGCTGTTTCGCTGGCGAGTGCGTCAGTGGAGACGGGGAAATGGGAGAGAAGAACAGCACCGCAGGCTGCGGCGAGCGTACGAAGGCGCATTCGGTTGATTGTTGAGATGGAACAAGGCGTCCATTGTGCACGATCGCGACGTGCTGACGGCTCAGGATTCCGCCGCTCGCGGATCGCCGCTCGCGGTTTGCGGTTTGCGGTTTGCGGTTTTGCCGGTCGCAAGAAGAAACTTGGCGCATTAATCCGGGTGCCCCACGCTATTCCTCGCTACGGCTGGCTGGCCAGGCTCCACCGCGCAGCGACCCACCGCGCATCGGCGTCCTAGCCTGGCCTGGCCTGGCCTGGCCTGACCGAACCAGTTCCCGCGCCGCCCCAGCCAGTCAACCGCTCACGCTTCCTGCGTCGACATCATGTTCAGCGCCAGCGCCTCAGCCACTTCGATGCCGTCGATGGCCGCCGAATAGATGCCACCCGCATAACCCGCGCCTTCGCCCGCCGGATACAGGCCTTCGATATTGACGCTCTGATAGTCCTCTTTGCGTCGCACACGAATCGGCGACGACGTACGCGTCTCGACGCCCGTCAGCACAGCATCGTGCATGGCAAAACCGGCGATCTTTTTGTCGAGCTGCGGCAACGCCTCACGAATGGCCTCGATGACGTAATCCGGCAACGCCGTACCAAGATCGGTCGGATGCACACCCGGCTTGTACGACGGCACGACAGAGCCAAGCGACGTCGATGGCCGCCCCGCGATGAAATCGCCGACGAGCTGCCCCGGTGCGCAATAGTTGCTGCCGCCGAGTTCGAATGCCCGTTCTTCCCACTTGCGCTGAAAGGCGATGCCGGCGAGCGGACCGCCCGGATAGTCTTCCGGCGTAATGCCGACGACAATCCCCGCGTTCGCATTGCGTTCCGCGCGCGAGTACTGGCTCATCCCGTTCGTGACGACGCGTCCCGGTTCGGAGGTCGCCGCGACCACCGTGCCGCCAGGGCACATGCAGAAGCTGTAAACCGCACGCCCATTGGCTGCGTGATGGACGACCTTGTAGTCGGCCGCGCCCAGTTCCTTGTGCCCCGCGAATTTGCCGAACCGGCTCCGGTCGATGATGCCTTGCGGATGTTCGATACGGAAACCGAGCGAAAACGGCTTCGCCTCGATATAAACGCCGCGGTCGTGCAGCATCTGGAAGGTATCGCGGGCGCTGTGCCCGACAGCCAGCACGACGTGGTCGCAGCGCAGCGTCTCGCCATTCGACAGCACCAGCGCGCGCACCTTGCCCCGATCGATCTCGATGTCATCGACGCGCGTCTCGAACCGCACCTCGCCGCCGAGCTCATGAATCGACGCGCGCATCTTTTCCACCATGCTGACGAGGCGGAACGTGCCGATATGCGGCCGACTCAAATAAAGAATGTCTTCCGGCGCACCCGCCTTGACGAATTCGTCGAGCACCTTCCGGCCGTAATGCTTCGGATCCTTGATCTGGCTGTACAGCTTGCCGTCGGAAAACGTACCGGCGCCACCTTCACCGAACTGGACGTTGGATTCCGGATTCAGCACGCTCTTGCGCCACAGGCCGAAGGTATCCTTCGTGCGCTCGCGAACGGCCTTGCCGCGCTCGAGGATAATCGGCCGAAAGCCCATCTGCGCGAGGATCAGCCCGGCGAAAAGACCGCACGGCCCCATTCCGATGACGACCGGACGAAGCGCAGGACTACCGGCAGGCGCTTTCGCGACAAAGTGATACGTCATATCCGGCGTGATGCTGCAATGCGGCTGGCCGGCGAGGCGCTTCACGGCTGCCGCTTCGTCCTTCACCTCGACATCGACGATGTACGTCAGCTTGATGTCGGCGCGTTTGCGGGCGTCGTGGGCACGGCGAAACACCGTGTAACGGACAAGCCCGTCTTTCTTGACGCCAAGATCGGCGAGCCGCGCGAGGACGGCGGCATCGAGCTCGCTTTCGGCGTGATCGAGCGGGAGTTTGATTTCGCTGAGACGTAGCATGGGAACCGGAAATGCAGGAAGCCGCGAAAGCGCGGCTGATCCGCAATTTTACAGGTTATGCCGCTGGGCACGACGAGAACCGGACGCGAACGGGCTTCCGGGCGTCGCGACCGTAGCCGCCCTCAACGCTTCCCGCTGTCTCGCTACAGGGCGACGAACCCCTTGCGCTCAAGCGCCTGCCGATACCATTTGTTGCCGTTCGCGCCGCAGTACGCGGCAAATACAATCGACAGAACAAGGCTCGCAAGATCGGCCATCACGCCGGCAAGCCCGATCACGCTGAGCAACACGTCGACGACAAGCATCAACAGTACGATCAGCCACAGCCGCCGCGTGACCGCCCAGAACGGCCCGAGCAGGCACGCCGGCCAGTTGAACCCGGTGCCGACCGCGATCGTTTCGTGCGTCGCCCGGTGCTGCAGGTAGATTCGCTCTGCCATCTGTTCTTTTTTGTTCCAGGATTAATAGATGCGGCGATCCAGGTGCCTGACGGCACCTCGAATTCCCCCACAACCAATCTCAAAAAAATCATTAACCGACCGGTCGGTTGGTTTATACTGCCGGTCATGCCCAACTCCGGACGAGAGCGTTAAGACCATGTACACGCAATCCCTCGATATTCCTGGCAACGTCGCGCCGATCGACGCCGCCGTCAGTTCGCCCGAGCAAGCCCGCTTCGACGCCGTCATGGAAGCCGACGGCAAGATCGAGGCGCAGGACTGGATGCCCGACGCGTACCGCAAGACGCTCGTGCGGCAGATCTCGCAGCACGCGCACTCGGAGATCGTCGGCATGCTGCCCGAAGGCAACTGGATCACGCGCGCGCCGAGTCTGAAGCGCAAGGCGATCCTGCTCGCCAAGGTGCAGGACGAAGCCGGCCACGGCCTCTATCTATATAGCGCAGCCGAAACGATGGGTGTGTCGCGCGATCAGCTCGTCGACGCACTGCATAGCGGCAAGGCGAAATATTCGAGCATTTTCAACTATCCGACGCCAACGTGGGCGGATGTCGGCGTGATCGGCTGGCTGGTGGACGGCGCCGCGATCATGAACCAGATTCCACTGTGCCGCTGCACGTACGGCCCGTATGCCCGCGCGATGATTCGCATCTGCAAGGAAGAGTCGTTCCACCAGCGGCAGGGTTTCGACGCGCTGCTCGCGATGATGAAGGGCACCGAAGCGCAGCGCGAACTCGTCCAGCAGGCGGTGAACCGCTGGTGGTGGCCGGTGCTGATGATGTTCGGTCCGAGCGACAAGGACTCCATCCACAGCGGCCAGTCGTTCAAATGGGGCATCAAGCGCATTTCGAACGACGATCTGCGCCAGAAATTCGTCGACGCCACGGTCGATCAGGCGAAACTGCTCGGCGTCACGCTGCCGGACGCGGACCTGAAGTGGAACGAAGAGCGCGGACACTACGACTACGGCACGATCGACTGGGAAGAGTTCTGGCGCGTCGTGAACGGCGACGGCCCGTGCAACAAGGAGCGCCTCGCCACGCGCGTGAAAGCGCATAACGACGGCGCCTGGGTGCGCGAAGCCGCCCTCGCTCACGCTGAAAAGCAGCGTCAGCGTGCACAGCAGCACGCAGCCTGAGCGCCGCGGCTGCACTCGCCGCGACGACAGCGGCATCGAAAGGACAAGGATTCAGGAGAGCGACAATGGACAAGTCAGCACATAAAGAATGGCCCATCTGGGAAGTGTTCGTGCGTAGCAAGCAGGGACTCGACCACAAGCATTGCGGCAGCCTGCACGCATCGGACGCAACGATGGCGCTGCGCATGGCGCGCGACGTGTACACGCGCCGCCAGGAAGGCGTGAGCATCTGGGTGGTGCCGTCGTCGGCGATTACGGCGTCCGCCCCGGAAGACAAGGCGGAGCTGTTCGATCCGGCGGGCGACAAGATCTATCGCCATCCGACGTTCTTCACGCTCCCCGACGAAGTCAACCACATGTAAGCGCCGTCATGCCCACTACGCCCCAACACCTCCAGTACGTGCTGCGCCTCGCGGATACCGCGCTGATCCTGGGTCAGCGCAACGCCGAGTGGACTGGCCACGGTCCGATTCTCGAAGAAGATATCGCGCTCTCGAACATGAGCCTCGATCTGATCGGCCAGGCACGTCTCCTGTACCAGCACGCCGCCGAACTGGAAAAGACGCTCACTGGCAACACGCGCACCGAAGACGACTACGCGTACTTTCGCGCCGAGCGCGAATTCGCGAACTACACGCTCGCCGAGCTGCCGCATTACGGCCCGCTCGCCGGCACGGCACACGCGGACAAGGACTACGCAGTCACGATCGTGCGCAATTTCCTGTTCGCGTCGCTGATGGCGCATCTGTGGACGGCGCTCACCGCGTCGACGGACGCGCAGCTTGCCGCGATCGCCGCGAAGTCGATCAAGGAAACGCGCTATCACATGCATCACTCGCGCGAGTGGCTGATCCGCCTGGGCGACGGCACCGACGAATCGCATCGTCGTGCGCAGGCTGCACTCGACTATCTGCTGCCGTACACGCGCGAGTTCTTCAGCGCGGACGACGTCGAAACCGCGATCTCCGCCGCGGGCATCGGCCCGAAAACGGCCGGTCTCGAAGCCGCGTGGTTCGAGGACGTCCGCGAAGCGCTCGACGAAGCCACGCTCACGCTGCCCGAGCCGGTGAAGCACATCACGAGCGGCAAGCACGGTGAGCATTCCGAGCATATGGGCTACGTGCTGGCCGAAATGCAAAGCATCGCGCGCCAGCATCCCGGCGCGACCTGGTGATTTCACGCAACCAACTATCGACAAAACCAGCCGGAGCAAGACGATGACCGCGACACTCGCCGCCCGCCCCGACACCACGCTCGATGACGCATGGGCCGTACTCGAAGCCGTCCCCGACCCGGAGATTCCGGTCGTGTCGATCCGCGAGCTGGGCATTTTGCGCGACGTGCGCCGCGCCGCCGACGGCGTGCTCGAAGTCGTCATCACGCCGACCTACTCGGGTTGCCCGGCGATGTCGCAGATCGCCGAAGACGTCGGTCTCGCACTCGACGCAGCCGGTTTCACGCCGCACCGGATCGCGACCGTGCTGGCGCCGGCGTGGACCACCGACTGGATCACCGCCGACGCGCGCGAGAAACTGCGCGCTTACGGCATCGCGCCGCCGACCGGCAATTGCGCGAGCGATGCGGCAGCGCCGGGCGAGAAAGCGGTCCGCTTCATGCCCCGCCCGATGACGGCGCCGGCCTGCCCGCGCTGCGGCTCCGCGCATACCGAGCGCCTCGCGCAATTCGGTTCGACTGCCTGCAAGGCCTTGTATCGCTGCATCGATTGCCGCGAACCCTTCGACTATTTCAAACCGTACTGATATGGCTACTCCGCAATTTCATTCGCTGCGCATCCGTGAAGTGCGGCCTGAAACCGCCGACGCGGTCTCGGTCGCCTTCGAGGTCCCCGTCGAGCTTCGCGAGCAGTTCCGCTTCACGCAGGGCCAGTTCGTCACGCTGAAGACCCATATCGACGGCGAGGAAACGCGTCGCTCGTATTCAATCTGCGTTGGCGTGACCGACTACGATCGCGATGGCGAACTGCGCATCGGCATCAAGCGCGTGCGCGGCGGCCGCTTCTCGAACTTCGCGTTCGACACGCTGCAGCCCGGCCATTCGATCGACGTGATGACGCCCGACGGCCGCTTCTTCACGCATCTGAACGCGGATCAGGGACAGCAATACGTGGCGTTTTCGGGCGGCTCGGGTATTACGCCGGTGCTCGCAATCATCAAGACGACGCTCGAAATCGAGCCGCGCAGCACGTTCACGCTGGTATATGGCAACCGCAGCGTCGACCAGATCATGTTCGCCGAAGAGCTCGAGGACCTGAAGAACCGCTTCATGAACCGGTTCATCCTGTATCACGTGCTGTCCGATGATCTGCAGGACGTCGAGTTGTTCAACGGCGTGCTCGACCAGCAAAAGTGCACCGAATTTCTGGAGACGCTGCTGCCGGCCGACTCGATCGACGAAGCGTTCATCTGCGGCCCCGGCCCGATGATGGACGCCGCCGAAGCCGCGCTGAAAGCGGCCGGCGTGCCGGCGGGCAACGTGCACGTCGAGCGCTTTGGTTCACCGCTGCCGCAAGCCGGCGTGCCGCCAGTCGAAATCACGGAGAACACGCCCGCAGCCGATCTGGAAATCGTGCTGGATGGCAAACGGCGCAAGCTGCGCCTGCCGTACGAGGGGGTGAGCGTGCTCGACGTCGGTCTGCGCGCAGGGCTCGCGCTGCCGTACGCGTGCAAGGGCGGCGTCTGCTGCACGTGCCGCGCGAAAGTGCTCGAAGGCGAAGTGAAGATGGAGAAGAACTACACGCTGGAACAACATGAAATCGACGACGGTTTTGTGCTGACGTGCCAGTGCCATCCCGTCAGCGATCGCGTGGTCGTGAGCTACGACGAGCGCTGAACGGCGCGGCGGCCATTATGACCGGTCGCCGCAGGCGAACATCGGCGCCGGAAACTTTCAGCACTCCCGCGATCCGCTTACACTAGGGGCCGCTCGCAATCGGGACACCGTCCGGATCGCGAGCGGCCCTTTTTGCCGTTCATACGCCGACACCTCAAGCTGCCCGCCTCCTGCCCATGAGCACGATCCACCTCACGAACGGCGACGTCGCCGCCGACGCCCTGCGCGATGCCTTGCGCCGGGCCGGCCGGAACGAGCGCGTCCTTGCACTAAAGGACGACCTCGCGGTCGGTCCGCTACGCGGCATCGACGATGCGCCGGACACGCGCGTGGACTTCTGGCAACGCGTCTATGGCGACACTGACCGCGACTTTTCCCGTGAATTCGACGAACAGGCTACGGCGCTCGCCGCAGTCGTCAGCGAGTGCTCACATATCGTGGTGTGGCACGCGCAAAGCGCCGCCGATCAGCTGATGCTGCGCCGCGTCTGCTATCACTTGCGCGATGCGCCGCAGCGGCTTAACGAAGTGCGTCTGTCGATTCGCGACCTCACCGATCCTGGCGCGTGGGCGCACAGCCGCAAGGACCAGGCGACCGCTGTCGGCATGTTCGCGCCCGACGTGCTCGAAGCGCAGCTTGCCTGTGCGGCGCCGATCTCCGTGCTGCGCATCAGCCGGCTCGCGCTCGAATGGCAGGACGTGAAGCACGCGAACGGTGAAACGCGACGCTGGCGCGATAACGTGTTCGCGAGCGGCACCTTCGGCGAACTCGACACAGTGATCATCGAGCACGCCGGCGAAGACTGGCGACCGGCTGCGCGTATCGCAGCCCAGCTGATGACAGCCGACATGGGCTTTCTGGTCAGCGACCGGATTGCGCTGTGGCGCTTCCAGGAGCTGGCCGCCGCCGACCGCATCCAGCTGCGCGGCGATGCCATCGCCTGGTCGGGCCTCGAACTTTGTCTCACACGAACACCGCGTCCTGCTACCCTGTCCACCGTCTCAAGCTGATAACAAACACAAGACCATGGCCCGCACACGAGCCCCAGACCACGACACGCAACGCGACCAGATTCTCGAACTGGCCGCTGGAAAGTTCGCGCAAACGAGTTACCCAAGCACTTCGATGGCCGACCTTGCGGCGGCAAGCGGCACGTCGAAGGCGCGTCTCTACCATTACTACGCGAGCAAGGAAGCCATCCTGTTCGACCTGCTCGACCGCTACACCAAACGGCTGATGCTGATCATCGCGGAAGTCGAAGGCGCGAGCCAGCGGCGCGGCCTGAGCGAACGCGAGACATTCGCAGAACTGATCCGTGCATTTCTCGCCGAATACGAGACGTCGCACAGCCGGCACGTCGCGCTGTTGAACGACGTCAAATATCTCGTCGACACCCAGCGCGAGATCATCCTGAACCGTCAGCGCGACGTCGTCGCGGCGTTCGCACGGCAGTTGTCGCGCGCCTACCCGGAGCGCGCGACGCGTGAAAACCAGACCGCGCTGACGATGATGGTGTTCGGCATGATCAACTGGACATTCACGTGGCTCAGGCCAGACGGCCGGATGGGTTATCCGGAATTCGCGGAACAGGTGGTCGCCGTGGTCGACCGTGGCCTGCGGGCAAGCGAGTAAATTGCGCGTCGCATCATTAAATTTTTTGATTTGCTAAAAGGGTCGCTTCATAAAACGAATTCAACGGCACGAATATACATATAAAAAACAGTTAGTTAGCCGAGAATATTTCGCACCATAGAGCGACCCCTCGAATCCATGTACGGGTTTTCCCTAGTGATCAATTGGCATTTCCAGTAGAATTCGTTTTGCGGCGCACCATGCCGCCATACGAAAAGGAGAACCGCCATGACCCAGACCACTACGCGCGCCAACGAGCTGATCGTTGCATCCGGTCGCCCATTGTCGACAGCTGCACGCGCACCGGCTCTGGTTCGGGAACTCACTGTGCTGGATCGCGAAAAGCTGCTCGCTCACTTCCTCGCGCTCGACGCAGACGACCGTCTGCTGCGCTTCGGCCAGATCGTGCCGGATCACGTCATCGAAAATTACGTCCGTACGATCGACTTCAAGCGCGACACGGTGTTCGGCGTGTTCGATACCCGGCTGCAACTCACTGGCGTCGGCCACCTTGCCTATCTGCCTGCCGAAGGCGACAGGCGCACGGCCGAATTCGGCGTGTCCGTGCTCGAGAGCGCGCGCGGCGAAGGCATCGGCACGAAGCTGTTCGAACGCGCGGCGATCCGCAGCCGCAATACGCACGTCACCATGCTGTACATGCACTGCCTGTCGCGCAATTCGACCATGATGCACATTGCCAGGAAGTCCGGCATGAAGATCGAGTATGCGTACGGCGAAGCCGATGCGTATCTCTCGCTCAAGCCGGCCGACCAGTCGAGCATCATGACTGAAATGCTGCAGGAACAGGCCGCCGTCTTCGATTACGCACTCAAGCGCCAGGCGCGCAACGCATCGAAGATTTTCGAATCGTTCATGCCGGCTGTTGAGGCCGCATAGACCAGCAGGTCAATGCAGAATCGGCATAGGGGACGGCCATGAGGCCGTACCCCTGCCACACCACCCGGCATGCGGGTCCGCACCGGGCGGTTCGGGAAGTTG
>NZ_CAJQZB010000068.1:0-7487 GCF_907164545.1 Paraburkholderia gardini
GAGCATATGAGCTTCGGTGTTGCAATCGGCACATAGAAGCTACGTCCGCCCAAAGCGGCCATACGCGACGGACGGCTCATGGCCGCACTGCGCCGCTCAGCCAGCTTACTTGGGACAGTTGCCGCGCACAACACCCCACCAGGAAAGGCTAGCGCTAGTGGTCCCGGGCGGGACGCAGCGGCCGAAATCCACCGCGCCGCACGTTCTGGTCCTCGCGCCACACGTAATCGCTCGTCAGGTTGATGTGCTCCCAGCCAAGCGGTGAGAGATACGGTAACAAAACTGCATCGGGCGGGGTACCGCGTGCGACCATCGCGTGGACAGCCCGTTCGAGGTAGACGGTGTTCCACAGAACGATTGCGGCAGTGACCAGATTCAGGCCACTTGCACGGTAGCGCTGCGACTCAAAGCTGCGATCGCGGATTTCCCCAAGCCGGTAGAAGAAGACCGAACGTGCAAGCGCATTGCGGGCCTCGCCCTTGTTCAGGCCGACGTGAACGCGGCGGCGCAGTTCGACGTTCTGCAGCCAGTCGAGGATGAACAGCGTACGCTCGATACGACCGATCTCGCGTAGCGCAACGGCGAGGCCGTTCTGCCGCGGATAGCTGCCGAGCTTGCGCAGCATCAGTGAAGCGGTGACGGTACCCTGCCGGATCGACGTCGCCAGGCGCAGGATCTCGTCCCAGTTCCGCCGGATTGCCTTCTCGTTGTACGCGTCACCAATCATCGACTGAAGCGCCGGATAGTCCTTCACGCTGCCAGGCACGTACAGCTTCATGTCGTGGAGATCGCGGATGCGGGGCGCGAACCGGAAGCCCAGCAGGTGCATCAATGCAAAAACGTGATCGGTGAAACCGTTGGTGTCGGTGTAATGTTCCTGAATGCGCAGATCCGACTCATGGTATAGCAGGCCGTCGAGCACGTAGGTCGAATCGCGCACGCCGACGTTCACGAGGTTCGGGTAGAACGGCGCGTATTGGTCGGAGATGTGCGTGTAGAACATCCGGCCTGGTTCGGCGCCATACTTCGGGTTCACATGTCCGGTGCTCTCGGCGCGTCCGCCGGCCCGAAAACGCTGCCCGTCCGATGACGAAGTGCTGCCGTCACCCCAATGGGTAGCGAACGGATGGGCGAACTGTGCGTTGACCAGTTCGGCCATCGCCTGCGAATAGGTCTCGTCACGGATGTGCCACGCGTGCAACCACGACAGTTTCGCGTAGGTGGTCCCCGGGCATGCTTCCGCCATCTTTGTCAGCCCGAGGTTGATCGCATCGGCCAGGACCGTCGTGAGCAGCAATGTCTTGTCTTTTGCGCTCTCTCCGGTCTTCAGGTGCATGAAGTGGCGGGTGAACCCGGTCCACGCATCGACCTCCATCAGCAGTTCGGTGATCTTCACGCGCGGCAGCATGGTCGAGGTCTGGTCGATCAGCGCCTGGGCCGCCACGGGAACCGCTGCATCGAGTGGCGTGATTTTCAGGCCCGATTCCGTAATGATCGCATCGGGCAGTCCGTTTTCGGCCGCGAGCCGGTTGACGGTTGCCAGCCGCTCCTCCAGCAACAGCCGCCGCTCGTTCAGGTAACGGTCGCAGTCGGTGGTGATGGGTAGTGGCAGCGCCTTGTCCCGCCTGATCACCTGGAAATTTTCCGCCGGAAGCAGATAGTCGTCGAAGTCCTTGAACTGGCGTGAGCCCTGCACCCAGATGTCGCCTGATCGCAGCGCATTCTTCAGCTCGGCCAGCGCGCACAACTCGTAGTAACGACGATCAATACCGGTGTCGGTCAGGACCAGCTGTTTCCAGCGCGGCTTGACGAAGGCGGTCGGCGCGTCTGCGGGCATCTTGCGCATGCCATCATTGTCCATGGCCTTGATCAGGTTGACGGCGTTGAGCACATCGGTCGCCGCCGGCGCCGCGCGCAGTTTCAGGATTTCGAGGAAAGCCGGTACGTAGCGACGCAGCGTCGCGTAATGGTCGCCGATCTGGTGCAGGAAATCGAACGCTTCGGGCTGGGCCAGTTGCTCGGCCTCGCTGACACTTTTCGTGAATACCTCCCACGACATGACGGACTCGATGGCCTTGAACGCATCGCCGCCATTTTCCCTGGCCTTCAGCAAGGCGCGGCCGAGCTTCCCGTACAGTCTCACCTTGTCGTTGATCGCCTTGCCAGAACGGTGGAACTGCTGCTGGTGTTTCTTTTTCGCGGCATTGAAAAGCCGACCGATGATGCGGTCGTGCAGGTCGACGATTTCATCGGTGACTGTCGCTGTCGCTTCCATGACGATGGCCGCCAGGGTCGCGTGACGGCGCTGTGTTTCGAACTTCCCGAGGTCGTGTGGCGTCATCTGCGCGCCTTCGCGGGCAATCTTGAGCAAACGGTTCCTGTGTACCAGCCGGTCGAGGCCCGCGGGCAGCTCGACCGCGTGAAGGATTTTCAGGCGGTCGATGTGCTGCAGCATCTGCCGGGAACTCGCCTTGCCCGGCGGCAGTCGCAACCATGCCAGCCACGTCATGCGGCCGTCGTCCCGACGCTTCAGCAACTCGTCCAGTCTTTGCCGGTGACTGTCCGAAAGCGATTCCGTGAGCACGTCGTGGATGCGACGCGTCGCGCGGGTGACCGCTTCAGCACAGATCCGCTCGATCACATTCGTACCCGGCAACAGGATTGCCCGCCGGCGCAGATATTCGAGCAGCGCCTGCGCGAGTACGAGGCCCTTGTCGGTCTGCATTGCCAGGTCGACGAGCGCCAGTACCGCCGGACGGTAGTCGGCCACCGTAAGCGGACGCAGTTCCAGCGCCGCCTGCAGTTCGAGCAGATGCTCACGGCGCGTCTGGTCCCGCTGCGCGTACGCCTCCCAGTGCGACGGTGCAATGCTGAGTTGCCCGGCAACGAACTGCAGCAGCGGGGGCGGAGGCTCGACACCAGCGCTCAAAGCGAAGCCCGGAAAGCGCAAGCAGCAGAGCTGGACGGCAAATCCGAGGCGATTGGCCGTTCCTCGATGCTGCCTGATCAGCGACATGTCCTGTTCGCTAAACGTGTAGTTGCGAATGAGATCATCGTGGCTGTCCGGGAACGAAAACAGGCTGTCTCGCTCGGCCGGCGAGAGAATGGAACGACGGGGCATGGTGGGCTCGACAGAGGATGGGGATGGCGCTGACGGCGGGTTGTAGCACCGATTCCACTGGACTGGCGGTTTAGAAAAACAGGAGTGTAATACGATCCATTGCCATAATCCTTCTTATGGCAATGGTTGCCTTTCTACACTAAACTGCCGGACATGAAAACACGTCAGTCCCGGCCCACCTCGCGCACCGCCTCCGTGGAACTGCTGGCGTTTCCGGATGCCGACCAGCTTGCGGCGCTGCGTGGCTGGTATGCCGGCCTGTCGTCGCGGGCCGCCGTGGACCGCTACCTGTCTCACGCACGCGCGCCGGGCGCATCGGCGCGCGGCATCCTCGGCGCGATCCGCCGTCAGCTTGTCAACCTTGCCCTTGAACGCCAGCGCGCCGACCTTGCTGATCTGCTGCAACATCCTGTCGGTGACCGGCTCGCCCGGGCAGGCGCGGTCGCACACGCAATCGAAATCCTGCGTGCGTTGCCGGTGCCACAACCGCAGATCGCCGATGACATCGGCCTGTGGCTGACGCCGCGCGCGGCACGCGTACTGCGGGCGCATGGCATCACAACCCTCGCGGACCTGACCGTGCGGGTGCCGCGTCGACGCCGCTGGTGGACTTCGGTGCCCGGACTCGGCCAGACCAGCGCCCGGCAGATCGAGGTGTTCTTTGCCGCCCACCCGCAACTGACAGAACGCGCTCACGCGCTGATTGCCGTGACCGCGCCTGGCGTCGTGGTCCCATGGGAGCGGTTGAGGGTGCCGCACGAGGTGGATGGCTCCCGCGGCAGCTTCCGGGCGCCCCGGCGGGCCTGCGCGCTTGACGCGAACAACGACTATGACGCGGTTCACGCGTGGCTCGCGTTGCATGAAACGCCTGCCACGCACAGCGCCTACCGCAAGGAAGCTGAACGCCTGATCCTCTGGGCCATCGTCGAGCGCGGGCGGGCATTGTCCTCACTCACGACCGAAGATGCGATCGCGTATCGGAGCTTTCTGCGGCATCCCGCCCCGCGCGAGCGGTGGGTCGGACCGCCGCGGCCGCGCAACGCACCCGACTGGCGCCCGTTCTCTGGAAACCTGTCGGCGCGCTCGACCGCCTACGCACTCTCTGTCCTGGGTGCGTTGTTTCGCTGGCTGATCGAGCAACGCTACGTGCTCACCAATCCGTTTGCCGGCATCAAGGTGCGCGGCAAAACGCGCGTCACGCCACTTGACACGTCGCGTGGTTTCACGGAAGGCGAATGGGGGCTGGTTCGCACGATCGCCAACGGACTGGAATGGTCCTACGGCTGGGAAGCACCCGCCGCGCAGCGGCTGCGCTTCCTGCTCGACCTTTCCTACGCGACCGGTCTGCGTGCGAGCGAACTTGTCGGCGCGAGGCTTGGCGACATCCGTGCCGATGAACGCGGCGCCCACTGGCTCAATCTCGTGGGCAAGGGCGGCAAGCCTGGCAAGATAGCCTTGCCGCCCCTCGCGCGCGTTGCACTCAAACAGTACCTCGTCCAGAGGCGCCTGCCGGTGACACCGCAGCGCTGGGATCCGAAAGCCCCGCTACTGGCGAGTTTTGACGGAGAAGGAGCAACGGGCATCACCCGTTCCCGTCTGTGGTTCGTGATGCGCGGCTTTTTCCGCCTGGCCGCCGATGTCATCGGCACCGATCATCCCGTGCTGGCTGAAAAGTTGCGTCGCGCCAGCCCCCACTGGACACGCCATACCCACGCCACACATGCGCTCGCCCGCGGCGCGGAACTGACGACGGTGCGAGACAATCTCCGCCATGCCTCGATCGCGACAACCTCGATCTACCTTCAGAGTGACGAGGTCAAACGCTCCCGGCAGATGGATGAGGCGTTTGCCGCACCATAACTGGGTACCCAGCTCCGGGTTCATCGGCCTGGCGTGCTTTATTTGTATGCGATCCACGAACGACGCCCCTCAGAGTAAGGTGGCGGAGCGCGTGAGGTGTGGTAGTGATGCGGGTCAGCGGAGGTCGGCCGGCATTTTCCAAGGAAGCAACGCGTCGTAGTCGTCGACGGTCTTCGCCAGAGGCAGGCGCTGGAACAGCCAGGTGAGGTACCGGTAGGGATCGATGCTGTTTGCTTTGCAGGTCTCGACGAGCGTATAGAGATTGGCGCTCGCGTTCGCGCCTTCGACAGTGTCCGAGAACAGCCATCCGCGACGCCCCACGCAGAACGGTCGAATCGCATTCTCACAGGTATTGTTGCTGATGGGCCAACTGCCGTTCTCGACGTAGCGGATCAGCTTCGGCCACTGCATGCGCAGATAGGTCAGTCCTTTGCCGAGCAGGCTTTTCGGTACGACGCCGGACGATTGCTCGAGCATCAGCGCGTGGATGGCGTCGAGTACGCGCGCGCTGTATCGTCGTCGCAACCGCTGTCGTCGCTGTGCGATCCACGTCGCACTGCGCGCCTCGGCCGCGAACAGCTTGCCGATCAATTTGATGAAGCGCGTCGCCAGCAGATCGGGCGTTCGGGCGGCCTTTGGTACGCTGTCCTCTGCTTTGACGAAGTACCGTCTCAGGTGAACCCAGCATCCAAGGTGCACGAGCTGGTGACGCCGGGCGATGTCGTTGTAGGGCTCGTAGCCGTCGGTCATCATGACCGCGCCCTCGCGGATCCCGGTGAACAGCTTGTCGGCCAGCCTGGTGCCGCGCCCCGGTGTATAGCTGAAGCATCGGATGGGTACGCACGAATCGGTCATCTGCGCCCAGAGGTAACTCTTCGTTTGCGGCCGACGGCCCTTTTCCTTCAGCACCTGGAGTGTCGTCTCGTCGCAGTAGATCAGCTCGGCATCGAGCAGCGCATCGCGCATCAGGTTGATCACGGGTTGAGTCGCGAGACCCACACGGACCATGCTCGCAGCAATCGTGTTCGACGAGATGTCGCCGCCGAAGCGACGTAGCAGACCGGCCTGGCGATACAGTGGCATCCCGAACTGATACTTGCCGGTGGCGATCCATGCAAGCGCCGATTCGCTCAACAGCCCGCGAGGGATGATGCGAGGCGGCGCCGGCGTCACCTTGATGCCCAGATCGCAGCACGGACATGCATATTTGACGCGCTGGTGCTGGATCACGCGAAGCTGCTCCGGAATCACGTCGAGCTGCTCGCTGATCTCCACGCCGAACTCGACGAGCGCGTGACCATCGTTCACGCAGACGCGTTCGGCTTCGGGCAGCTCGTGCCGCACAACGTCGCGCGGCAGGTTGGGATCGAGTGGCTTGCGATGACCCCGCTTCTTGCGCGTATGTGCAGCGACCGTCGATTCTGGAGTATCTTCCTGAGCAGGAGTGCTGCTCGCGCCGAGCACCTCGGCTTCGTTGAACAGGCTGGGTTGATCTGAATCACGTGCCTCGCTTTTTGCGCCGAACAACTCGTGACGGTAGGCCCGGAGTCGTTCCTCAGCGAGATCGCGTTCCGCTGTCACGAGCCGCAGGGTGCCGCGTAATGCCTCCTGTTCTTCTCGCAACGCACGAGCGGCATCGCGTTCGGCGAGCAGCTCTTTCAGTTCCTCGGCGGTGATCGTGACGTTGACCGGCATGCCGGGTTAGACCAGCACACCGTCTGCCTGTTCAGCTCACACGCAGATATTCCCGCTTCGGATGTCGTCGAATCGTGGTGATGTCATCGCCATCGAGCAGCGCGTGCAGCACGTTGGTCGTCATCGTCACGACCTCAGCCTTGTTGTCGGGCCAGATGAAACGGCTTGCCTCCAATCGTTTCGTCATAAGCCAGAAACCGCTACCGTCCCAGCCAAGGATCTTGATCCTGTCGCGATGCCGGTTTCCGAAGATGTAAAGCGTAAGCGTCATTTGAAGGCCGTATCGACATCGACGTTGAGAGTGTCCAAAGTGATGTCCATCACTTCGAGTAGTGGGGACCACTTTGATGACAGAGATTGGCAGTGCTGGAAGCCGCAAGGGGCGGCCGAATTACGCGCCTGAATTCCGGCGTGAAGTTGCGATGGCAGCATGTGAGCCGGGCATCTCGGTGGCGAAGCTCGCGCAGTCGCACGGTCTGAATCCGAACATGGTGTTCAAGTGGCGCAGGCAGTACCGTGCCGGTCTGCTGGACAACAGGACGGCGCGCGAGACGGCCGTGTTCGTTCCGGTGGCGATGTCGCCGGATGATTTGATGGCGGTTTCGTCACTACCGGTGCCGACAGCGCAACTGCCATCGCACGCACAGGAAGCCGCGACTTCAGGTATTGAGATCGAGCTCAATGGCGCACGCGTGCGAGTGAGCGGGAAGGTAGACCCAGCCCAGCTGCGACTGGTGCTGCATTGCCTGAGGCCGGCATGATCGCGCTGCCGACCGGCACCCGCATCTGGCTCGCCGCAGGCGTCACCGAC
>NZ_CAJQZB010000069.1:0-5442 GCF_907164545.1 Paraburkholderia gardini
TCTTCATAATCTCGTTTCTGTGCTGCGGATGCAGCGACGCAAAACGAAGCGGTGCCGGGTGGGTGTGGGTGGCACGGTTTGGGTGGATGCGTAATTGATCTTTAAAAATTAACAGCCGATAAGTGTGGGCGCTTGATGGCGGACGCGGTCGGGTTCTTCGGGACCTGACATAAAGCGAAAGTATCAAGTCTCACACAGTAATGAAAGGAAGGTTGTCGTGTTGGGGTGTCAAAACTTCGGCAGGATGATCATTCGTCAGTACGTTGAGTGAGCGACCTATTCGCGAGAATAGAAAACAGTAACAGGCATTGAACTGAAGAGTTTGATCCTGGCTCAGATTGAACGCTGGCGGCATGCCTTACACATGCAAGTCGAACGGCAGCACGGGGGCAACCCTGGTGGCGAGTGGCGAACGGGTGAGTAATACATCGGAACGTGTCCTGGAGTGGGGGATAGCCCGGCGAAAGCCGGATTAATACCGCATACGCTCTACGGAGGAAAGGGGGGGATCTTAGGACCTCTCGCTCAAGGGGCGGCCGATGGCAGATTAGCTAGTTGGTGGGGTAAAGGCCTACCAAGGCGACGATCTGTAGCTGGTCTGAGAGGACGACCAGCCACACTGGGACTGAGACACGGCCCAGACTCCTACGGGAGGCAGCAGTGGGGAATTTTGGACAATGGGCGCAAGCCTGATCCAGCAATGCCGCGTGTGTGAAGAAGGCCTTCGGGTTGTAAAGCACTTTTGTCCGGAAAGAAAACCTTTGCCCTAATACGGTGGGGGGATGACGGTACCGGAAGAATAAGCACCGGCTAACTACGTGCCAGCAGCCGCGGTAATACGTAGGGTGCAAGCGTTAATCGGAATTACTGGGCGTAAAGCGTGCGCAGGCGGTTCGTTAAGACAGATGTGAAATCCCCGGGCTTAACCTGGGAACTGCATTTGTGACTGGCGGGCTAGAGTATGGCAGAGGGGGGTAGAATTCCACGTGTAGCAGTGAAATGCGTAGAGATGTGGAGGAATACCGATGGCGAAGGCAGCCCCCTGGGCCAATACTGACGCTCATGCACGAAAGCGTGGGGAGCAAACAGGATTAGATACCCTGGTAGTCCACGCCCTAAACGATGTCAACTAGTTGTCGGGTCTTCATTGACTTGGTAACGAAGCTAACGCGTGAAGTTGACCGCCTGGGGAGTACGGTCGCAAGATTAAAACTCAAAGGAATTGACGGGGACCCGCACAAGCGGTGGATGATGTGGATTAATTCGATGCAACGCGAAAAACCTTACCTACCCTTGACATGGACGGAACCTGGCTGAAAGGCTGGGGTGCTCGAAAGAGAACCGTCGCACAGGTGCTGCATGGCTGTCGTCAGCTCGTGTCGTGAGATGTTGGGTTAAGTCCCGCAACGAGCGCAACCCTTGTCCCTAGTTGCTACGCAAGAGCACTCTAGGGAGACTGCCGGTGACAAACCGGAGGAAGGTGGGGATGACGTCAAGTCCTCATGGCCCTTATGGGTAGGGCTTCACACGTCATACAATGGTCGGAACAGAGGGCTGCCAACCCGTGAGGGGGAGCTAATCCCAGAAAACCGATCGTAGTCCGGATCGCACTCTGCAACTCGAGTGCGTGAAGCTGGAATCGCTAGTAATCGCGGATCAGCATGCCGCGGTGAATACGTTCCCGGGTCTTGTACACACCGCCCGTCACACCATGGGAGTGGGTTTTACCAGAAGTGGCTAGTCTAACCGCAAGGAGGACGGTCACCACGGTAGGATTCATGACTGGGGTGAAGTCGTAACAAGGTAGCCGTATCGGAAGGTGCGGCTGGATCACCTCCTTTCTCGAGCTAGACGTGTTCCACGTTGAGCGCTCACGCTTATCGGCTGTGAATTTAGACAGACTCAGGGGTCTGTAGCTCAGTCGGTTAGAGCACCGTCTTGATAAGGCGGGGGTCGATGGTTCGAATCCATCCAGACCCACCAAAGTCTTGTCTGGTGAGCTGGCCGTCTAAAACCTCTGGGGCATCTGCATGACTGGGGGATTAGCTCAGCTGGGAGAGCACCTGCTTTGCAAGCAGGGGGTCGTCGGTTCGATCCCGTCATCCTCCACCAATCTTCAATGCACAGCATCTGGTTCGGTGAACCGGGCGTTATGCATTGGCGATTGAGCCAGTCAGAAAGATACGTGGTTATAGCAATCACGCAATCGGCTGTCGTTCTTTAACAATCAGGAAGAAGTAGTAAAGAGATTCACGAAAGGATACTTAGAGATGGGTGTCCGAGTAGGTGAATCAGGGTTGTGATTGTATCAATGTATTTTAAAGGGGAATCGAAAGATTGCTCTTGGAATACGGCGCAACACGAATACTCAACCTGTAGCGATGTGTCGCGAGACGCACTCGTTATAGGGTCAAGCGAACAAGTGCATGTGGTGGATGCCTTGGCGATCACAGGCGATGAAGGACGCGGTAGCCTGCGAAAAGCGGTGGGGAGCTGGCAAACGAGCTTTGATCCACCGATATCCGAATGGGGAAACCCGGCCCGTATGGGTCATCCGTAGCTGAATACATAGGCTGCGTGAAGCGAACGCGGTGAACTGAAACATCTAAGTAACCGCAGGAAAAGAAATCAACCGAGATTCCCAGAGTAGTGGCGAGCGAAATGGGATCAGCCTGTACTCTTTATCTTCATTGTTAGTCGAAGGCTCTGGAAAGTGCCGCCATAGCAGGTGATAGCCCTGTAGACGAAAACAGCGAGGAAGAACTAGGTGTACGAGAAGTAGGGCGGGACACGTGAAATCCTGTCTGAAGATGGGGGGACCATCCTCCAAGGCTAAATACTCGTGATCGACCGATAGTGAACCAGTACCGTGAGGGAAAGGCGAAAAGAACCCCGGGAGGGGAGTGAAATAGATCCTGAAACCGCATGCATACAAACAGTCGGAGCCTTCGCAAGGGGGTGACGGCGTACCTTTTGTATAATGGGTCAGCGACTTACATTCAGTGGCAAGCTTAACCGATTAGGGCAGGCGTAGCGAAAGCGAGTCCGAACAGGGCGTTCAGTCGCTGGGTGTAGACCCGAAACCAGGTGATCTATCCATGGCCAGGATGAAGGTGCGGTAACACGTACTGGAGGTCCGAACCCACTAACGTTGAAAAGTTAGGGGATGAGCTGTGGATAGGGGTGAAAGGCTAAACAAACCTGGAAATAGCTGGTTCTCTCCGAAAACTATTTAGGTAGTGCCTCGTGTATCACCTTCGGGGGTAGAGCACTGTCATGGTTGTGGGGTCCATTGCGGATTACTACGCCATAGCAAACTCCGAATACCGAAGAGTGCAATCACGGGAGACAGACATCGGGTGCTAACGTCCGGTGTCAAGAGGGAAACAACCCAGACCGCCAGCTAAGGTCCCCAAATATTGCTAAGTGGGAAACGAAGTGGGAAGGCTAAAACAGTCAGGAGGTTGGCTTAGAAGCAGCCATCCTTTAAAGAAAGCGTAATAGCTCACTGATCGAGTCGTCCTGCGCGGAAGATGTAACGGGGCTAAGCAATATACCGAAGCTGCGGATGCACATTTATGTGCATGGTAGGAGAGCGTTCCGTAAGCCTGCGAAGGTGCATTGAAAAGTGCGCTGGAGGTATCGGAAGTGCGAATGCTGACATGAGTAGCGATAAAGGGGGTGAAAGGCCCCCTCGCCGTAAGCCCAAGGTTTCCTACGCAACGTTCATCGGCGTAGGGTGAGTCGGCCCCTAAGGCGAGGCAGAAATGCGTAGCTGATGGGAAGCAGGTTAATATTCCTGCACCATTGTTAAATGCGATGGGGGGACGGATCGCGGAAGGTTGTCCGGGTGTTGGAAGTCCCGGTCCTTGCATTGGAGAAGGCGCTTAGGCAAATCCGGGCGCGTAATTCAAGGGTGCGAGGCCATTCACTTCGGTGAAGAAGCAACTGGAAGTGGTTCCAAGAAAAGCCTCTAAGCTTCAGTTTAACAAGACCGTACCGCAAACCGACACAGGTGGGCGAGATGAGTATTCTAAGGCGCTTGAGAGAACTCGGGAGAAGGAACTCGGCAAATTGGTACCGTAACTTCGGGATAAGGTACGCCCCTGTAGCTTGACTGGCCTGCGCCAGAAGGGTGAAGGGGTTGCAATAAACTGGTGGCTGCGACTGTTTAATAAAAACACAGCACTCTGCAAACACGAAAGTGGACGTATAGGGTGTGACGCCTGCCCGGTGCCGGAAGATTAAATGATGGGGTGCAAGCTCTTGATTGAAGTCCCGGTAAACGGCGGCCGTAACTATAACGGTCCTAAGGTAGCGAAATTCCTTGTCGGGTAAGTTCCGACCTGCACGAATGGCGTAACGATGGCCACACTGTCTCCTCCCGAGACTCAGCGAAGTTGAAGTGTTTGTGATGATGCAATCTCCCCGCGGCTAGACGGAAAGACCCCATGAACCTTTACTGTAGCTTTGCATTGGACTTTGAACCGGTCTGTGTAGGATAGGTGGGAGGCTTTGAAGCGTGAACGCCAGTTTGCGTGGAGCCGTCCTTGAAATACCACCCTGGTTTGTTTGAGGTTCTAACCTTGGCCCGTGATCCGGGTCGGGGACAGTGCATGGTAGGCAGTTTGACTGGGGCGGTCTCCTCCCAAAGTGTAACGGAGGAGTACGAAGGTACGCTAGGTACGGTCGGAAATCGTGCTGATAGTGCAATGGCATAAGCGTGCTTAACTGCGAGACCGACAAGTCGAGCAGGTGCGAAAGCAGGTCATAGTGATCCGGTGGTTCTGTATGGAAGGGCCATCGCTCAACGGATAAAAGGTACTCTGGGGATAACAGGCTGATACCGCCCAAGAGTTCATATCGACGGCGGTGTTTGGCACCTCGATGTCGGCTCATCTCATCCTGGGGCTGTAGCCGGTCCCAAGGGTATGGCTGTTCGCCATTTAAAGAGGTACGTGAGCTGGGTTTAAAACGTCGTGAGACAGTTTGGTCCCTATCTGCCGTGGGCGTTGGATATTTGAAGGGGGCTGCTCCTAGTACGAGAGGACCGGAGTGGACGAACCTCTGGTGTACCGGTTGTCACGCCAGTGGCATCGCCGGGTAGCTATGTTCGGAAGAGATAACCGCTGAAAGCATCTAAGCGGGAAACTTGCCTTAAGATGAGATATCCCCGGGGCTTCGAGCCCCTTGAAGGGTCGTTCAAGACCAGGACGTTGATAGGTCAGGTGTGGAAGCGCAGTAATGCGTTAAGCTAACTGATACTAATTGCCCGTAAGGCTTGATCCTATAACAAGTGTGTCTCAGGGTTCACACAGAACCCCGCGCACGGTTGAGTGATCAGTGTTGTGCCAGAAACAGCACAGCCCAAAGTAACACCGGGAGGCATCCTCTCAACTACTTCTTCCAGATTGGTTGTGCTGGCCCGGGCTTCAGAGCCCA
>NZ_CAJQZB010000070.1:0-3405 GCF_907164545.1 Paraburkholderia gardini
ACTGTGAACGCCGGCCTAAATCCGACACTAAACGACGGCGTGATGGAATTGAGCTGCTGAGCGGCGGCAGTTGCTAAGCGATGTTTTGGGAAGGGACAGCGGAGTATTGATGACGCTTTGCGTGGCGTAAGGAGCCCGTAGGGCGAGTGCAGACGCGCAAAGCGTGGTGAGAGATGACGGTGTTCAGCGGTTACGGTAGAAAGGCATACCGCCGAAGAAACCACCGGCGCGACACCGGTCAAACCGCCAAGTTCACCCCGGGGCCGCGCCGCACAGGACACAGACGCAAGGCCATGGGGCCAAGCACAGGGACACGTGCAGTCGCAGTATTCCACGGCTGGCGGTCCCTGTCGATATCGATATCGACCTGCCTTCGGCGTTCCATGGGGACCGCCGATGCAGCCCACGGGCCGCTTCTTTCTGTGCGCCCACTGTCGGGTGCAGGTGTTCATTTGTCGCCGCTGCGATCGCGGCCAGATCTATTGCGCCAACGGCTGTGCCCAAGCGGCTCGTCGCGCAAGTTTGCGCGAAGCGGCCCGGCGTTACCAGCACTCTCGCCGTGGGCGTCTTGCCCATGCGCAGCGCGCCCGTCGTTATCGGGCGCGACTCAATAAAGTGACGCATCACGGTTCACCTGCGGTAGCGCCCAGTGCTCTACTGCCTGCGGACTCGATGCGCGCCGCTGTTACTCATCATCGCGTCACGGCATCGGTGCCGACGACAACGCATTGCCACCTATGCGGCAATGCCTGTTCGCCGCTCGTGCGCCTTGGCCCGCTGCGCCGTCGAGCTCCTTATTCCATTTACCGATTGCGGGGAGGCTCTAAAGGTGACGATTGACGCTGAACTCGAAGCCCATATCCTGCGGCTCTATCATGTCGAGAAGTGGCGCTGCGGCACCATCGCGCAGCAACTGCACGTGCATCGCGGCACAGTCAAACGGGTGCTCGCGCAGGCCGGCTTGCCGCGCCACGGTCCGGCGCCGCGCTCTTCGATGATCGAGCCGTATCTGCCGTTCATTGGCCAGACGCTCGAGAAGTATCCGACGCTCACCGCCAGCCGCCTCTACGGCATGGTGCGCGAGCGCGGCTATCAGGGCGGCCCCACGCACTTCCGGCATTTGATCTCGCTGCATCGGCCACGCCCGCCTGCCGAAGCGTACCTGCGGCTGCGCACGTTGCCCGGCGAACAGATGCAATGCGACTGGGGTCATTTCGGTCACTTGCAGATCGGCCGTGCGCGCCGGCCCTTGATGGCCTTCGTGATGGTGCTCTCGTACTCGCGCGACCTGTATCTGCGCTTCTTCCTCGACGCGCGCATGGAGAACTTCCTGCGCGGGCATATCGGCGCCTTCACGCACTGGGGTGGGCTTGGCCGGGTTGTCCTTTACGACAACCTCAAGAGCGCCGTACTTGAACGCCGGGGCGACGCCATCCGTTTCCACCCGACGCTGCTTGCCTTCGCTGCGCACTACCGGTTCGAGCCGAGACCGGTGGCGATTGCGCGCGGCAACGAGAAGGGGCGCGTTGAGCGTGCGATTCGCCATGTCCGTGACGCATTCTTCGCGGCAAGGCAGTTCGCCGATCTGGACGATCTGAATACGCAAGCCGAGCACTGGTGCCGCACGCAGGCGGCCGATCGCCCGTGCCCGGAAGATCGCATGATCAGCGTGCGCCAAGCATTTGCGCAAGAACAGCCGACGCTTCTTGCGCTGCCCGAGAACCCATATCCTGTTGAGGAAACGCTCGCCGTCAAAGTCGGCAAGACGCCCTACGTCCGCTTCGATCTGAACGACTACTCGATTCCACACACGCACGTGCGACGCACGCTCACGATACGCGCCAATCTCGAACAGGTACGCGTGTTGGACGGTGCTGAAGTCCTTGCGCACCACGTTCGCAGTTTCGATCGCGGCGCACAAATCGAAGAGCCGACCCACATCGAGACGCTCGTGGGCGTCAAACGCGAGGCTCGTCATCATCGCGGCATGGACCGCTTGGCCAAGGCTGCGCCAGCCAGTCAGGATCTGCTGCGCCGCGCGGCTGAACGCAACGCGAATCTGGGCACCATCACGGCGGCGTTGCTGCGTCTGCTCGAACGCTACGGTGCCGCGCAATTGCAGGTCGCGATTGGCGATGCGCTCGAAAGCGGCGTGCCGCACCCGAACGCCGTGCGCCTGGCGCTGGAGCGCCGCCGCGAAGAGCGGCAGCTTCCGCCACCGCTTGCCGTATGTCTGCCGCCGCACGTACGCCAGAAGGACACGCCGGTTCAACCCCACCGGCTCGATACCTACGACCAACTTGCCGGAGGCATGGATGAGCTCGCTTGAATCATTGCGCACACGCGCACAGGAATTGCGTTTGCACGGGCTGCTGGCCCACTGGCCCGAGGTTGCGCAGGAGCCGTGGGTCGCGCCGCTCGTGCAGTGGGAGGAAGACGAGCGAGCCCGTCGCTCGCTCGAGCGGCGCATCAAGGAATCACACCTGGGCGGCTTTAAAGGCTTGTGCGACTTCGACTGGGCTTGGCCGTCACGCTGTGATCGCGGCGCCATCGAAGATCTGATGACGCTTGGATTCATGAAGGATGCCGCCAACGTTGTGCTCATCGGCCCCAACGGCGTGGGCAAGTCGACGCTAGCGAAGAACGTCGCGCATCAGGCGCTCGTGCATGGGCACACGGTGCTGTTCACTACCGCCGGCAACATGCTGGGCGAACTGGCCGCGCTCGATAGCGATTCAACGCTGCGCCGGCGCTTGCGTCGCTATGCTGCGCCCGACGTCCTTGTAATCGACGAGGTTGGCTATCTCTCCTACTCGAATCGCCACGCGGATCTGCTGTTCGAGTTGATCAGTCGCAGGTACCAGAACAACAGCACGATCGTGACATCGAATCGACCGTTTGCCGAATGGCACGAAGTGTTTCCGAACGCCGCTTGCGTCGTGTCACTCGTCGATCGCCTGGTGCATCTGGCCGAGGTCATCTCGATCGAAGGCGAATCGTACCGCCTGAAGGAAGCCCGCGAGCGGGCTGACAAACGCGCTCGTCAGCGCGGTCCCACAAAGTCGGCGAAGGCAGGGCAGTCGTCATGAAAGCCCCCTCGTTGCCTTCCGGCCGAACGCGCGGCCTGAGCTTCGTCGTGCCCGAGGACTGGACGCCCGAGCAGGCGCTCGCCGTGTTCGAGCTGCTCGACGACCTGCGCGAAGTGATCAGCGCCCGCTATCTGCCCGACATGCAGCGGCTCCTGCACGAAGATCGCCGGCAACACGATCTACCGTTCAACGAGCGCGATCCGCCGTTCTGAACGATGTCATTGACGACAAAGGGGCCCGCGTGGCCCCTTTGTTCTTGAGTAATTCGCTCAACCTTGCGTCGTCGTTTAACGTCGCTTTTACACCGGCGCTAACA
>NZ_CAJQZB010000071.1:0-2991 GCF_907164545.1 Paraburkholderia gardini
TGCGTGCGACGGTTCAGCGTGTCGTAGCTGTACTTCGCCAGACTCGTCGTGCCGTTCTCCAGCAGTTGCACCGGACGACCGTAGCCGGCGCCGCAGTAAGTGCGCCGGCAAGAACGCTACCGGCGACGGTCTGAGACGTTGATGCGGAACCAGGATTCAGACCCGCCTTTGCAACTTCACCGGTTGCTCCCAATGCAAAGAGAGAGCCAGCCTCCATTTTCATAATGGTTGAAGCGGCATTCTGTCCCGTCTTCATGGCAAGTTGTGTACCTACGCTGGCTGCGTTGCCTGCGACAGGACCGGCCACAAAGCCGACAGCAAAATCAACACCGGCGTTCACTGCAAGGGTGTATGGGTTTCGCTCTCCCGTCGCCCAACTCGCGCCGAACCCTATGCCAGCATTGAGCGCTCCCATCGCAGCGTTGATAGCCCATTCGCCCGTTGGATCCGTGTAGTTCACCGGATTGTTCCCAACATACGCATACAGGTTCAGATCGTCAGCTGTTCCAACGGGGTCGGTTTGAAGGAACCGCCCCAGCGCCGGCGAATAAAACCGCGCCTTGTAATAGTAAAGTCCCAGATGTACTACAAATTCACTGCTGCGCAGACAACATTTCGCAGCCAACCGTAGATGTAATCCTGAGGACCGCGGTCTGTATCAGCGCAAATAACGAGCCGAACGAGCGAATTCGGCAGCTCGAATGGCTAGTCGGCATGACGCTTGCCGAACACCACCGGCTCGTGCTGGAACTCGTGCCTCCCATCCGAGCTACCAGCTCCAGCACTCCAAGGACACCGCCGTCGGGAAAGTGAAGCGATGTCTATGAATCACACAGATCAATCATGTGAATTTTTTTAACCTTCAGGCGGGAGCCCCAGACTAAGAAAGAATTTGCCTGGATCGTACGCTGCTACAGCCTTGCTCCCATCATCCTTGTATATATCAAGCTCAGTTATCAAGCCCGCCTTTAGAAGAAGGATAAAATTAATATATGGACCCGAGATCGCAGTCGTATCGATATCTTCCTGTTGTCCAGTTACCAAGGGACCGCTAACATTGGCATAAGGAGCCGCTTCAGTAAAATTAAACTCAAGGGACCCGTAATCATCAATCGCTCTCACTCGGGCGCACTCGATCTGCTTTACCAGATTTTCGTTATCTTTCACCACCGACACTAGCGTCATGGCCATATTTTTCTCTAATGTGGTAAGCGATCTAAAATTTTTATCCGACATAATATTCGCCTATCTGTAGAAATACGTGCCGATATTTACGTCACCATTGGGTAACGGAAACGCTCTATATTGATAGTTCTGAGTTTTTCCCCAAAACGGGCCGCCAATCTGCTGCAGCGGCGGCAAACTTTGCAAAATCTCCGCACGAGCAGCGACAGGATCAGCAACATGACGATCACCATGCCCCCAAACAACACCGGCGACAAGTACTGCTGTCATTACTCGTATCAAGTGGCACATATTGAACCGGTTGCCCCGCGAGGGACGGCGCTACCGTCGGAGTGCTGAACGTCGGCGCATCAAGCTTCGGCGTACTTACGGCCACCTGAACCGGAGCGCTTACGGCGACAGGCGGCGCACTGCTCGTCGACGCAAACCCCGATGCCGCCATCATCCCCGTCGGATCGGTGAAGTTAATGGGGTTGTTCTTCACATACGCATACAGGTTCAGATCGTCAGCCGTCCCCACCGGATCCGTCTGCAGGAATCGTCCGAGTGTGGGCGAGTACATCCGCGCCTTGTAATAGTAAAGCCCCAGCGGCGCCAGATACTGCTGCCCCGTATACCCGAAGCGTGACGCCGGTGTGCCGTCCGTCTCGCCAAATGGCCCATACGCCTGACTTGCAATCGTCGGACCCGTGCCGTTCGCCAGCGCAACCACGCTGTCGCCCGCGCGAAATCAGCCAGCTGATCACCATGGACCCGGATATTCATCGATCTCGATGCTGATTCCAAGTAAAGATGCGAGCTCAGAAATATCGCTTGCAATCTCTGGCTTCCTATTGCCAGTTTCATTATACCAATAACAAAAGAAACGCATTTTTGCGCCAACCTCATTTACCAGGACAGGAAGATCGGCCCGCGGCAGATCGAGATGCTTTATTAAATATCGCAAATGTGGATCGAGAGAATCACTCTTAACTTCCCCTTTACTGTATATCCCCCACACCCCAACCACTCCTCTCTGCGGTCTACCAGATGGCGTCACAAATGGCAGATCCTTGCTGATAGCAAGATCCGGCTCCACGTCAAAATATTTGGTCCAATATTCGGGTTGTACAGCATCACCCGTTATCGTAAACGTTGCATGTGCGAGAAGATGATGTTTCATATTTTTCACTGTATTTTAACGGGAGTAATCGTGAATATTAGCCTTCCATTCACCTTTAAAATATACGTCCCCATTGTCATGAAACATAACATTATCCGCCGGCCCCAAGCCGACCGACGGCTTTAACACGTGCAGCATGTCACCAAACGTGCGGTAATCGTACCCCAGCATTTTTGCGGCATATCGCGGGTTGTTTGTGGATGCCGCAACTTGAATCGCCGTTTTATCCCCCACCGCCGCTATCGGCATGGAGAACGTTGGCTCATCAAGCTTCGTCCCAACATTAGTTGAAGGCGGAGCCGGAACATTTGCAGAGGCAGTCGACGTGCTGCTCGTCGATGCAAACCCCGAAGCCGCAATCATCCCCGTCGGATCGGTGAAGTTGATCGGGTTGTTGCCCACATACGCATACCAGTTCAGATCATCCCGATACCCCACCGGATCCGTCTGCAGGAACCGCCCCAGCTCCGGTGAGTACATCCGCGCCTTGTAATAGTAAAGCCCCAGCGGCGCCAGATACTGCTGCCCCGTGTACCCGAAGCGCGACGCCGGCGTGCCATCCGTCTCGCCAAACGGCCCATACGCCTGACTTGCGATCGTCGCACCCGTGCCGTTCGCCAGCGCCACCACGCTGCCCTGCTGGT
>NZ_CAJQZB010000072.1:0-2386 GCF_907164545.1 Paraburkholderia gardini
AGATTGGCCGCTACGCGCACGCGAAGCAGTACAAGCGGATGAGGAAAGCGCTGCGCACGTTGCGTTCGCGTGTGGGTCGAGTGATGCGCGATGTTGAGCGGCAGATGGATTCGGTGGCCGAGAAGCCGGCCTCGGCCTCATCTACCAACGCCAGATAACCGGTCGTCCAGACGGACCATTCGCGAGTCGCCCGAGCATGTAGCAGATCACTCGTCACGCCCTCTGCCCCGGCCATGGTCACGAATCTCAGTGCCATCTCGCTTTCCGTGGTCTAGAGCAGATGGAGTCTTGCTTCGAGCAGTCTGACCCGGTCAGAATCTTCAGCAGTTGAATTCAGGCAAAAATTTGTCTTGTCGATTTCGGATAGCCCCTTCAACGCGGAATCGAGTTGTTCGTCACCACCGGTCTCTCGGATGTGACGGTCAATTTTTTCCACGGCCAGAACAGCCGCATTTCGGTCCCTTGTAACCCGCGTATAGATATATTCCGCATTGGCTTTCGCGGCACGGTACTGGCCCAGACCACCCAGGAATTTCTGGCAGGAATATGTTGTGACCATCTGCTTCTGGATGGCTTGCGCAAGCTCACGAGCATCGCTGTGTTCGTCAGACCAAGCCACATTGTTGGAAGCTGCACTGCATAACAGCAGTGCACGGATCACTGTTGCGCCGCCTCTTTTCATTTGCGATTTTCCGTGGTCTCAGCGCGCGGAGTTATCGCGCTTGAAGTAGGCCATCCAGTAACCCCGGCGCTGAGGATGAAACCAATGTACGGTCAGCCAACGATAGCGCCGATCGTGACGGGCGATGTAATCAACACCTCTTGAATTGGCAGGCGCCCGTGCAGTTTGCTGGACATGTTTTGGTCCTCCGTAGTCAGCACGCGATTCCAGTAGGAGACATAGTGGTAGGCGAAGGAATTCGGATCATCCGGAAACTTAAAATCCAACCAGTTCATATCATGGGCGGGATGGTCGCCGTCAGTGTGAACAATAAAAATGCGCGGGACGCGCCCCACCGATGTCGGACGTCGAATAATAAAGCTGCGCGCGTCCTCCACACTCTTGACTGCGAAGAATGAGTTCAACCTCGAAGTCGACCGATTTTTCACCAGAGGGTGGTGCCTCCGAATGTGTTCCAAGAAGAATTCACGGCGATAGTCTTGAGTCAGAGCCTTGATGGCGGGCAATGAAGGAATGTCGCTTCTTTCGAGCGCCTCCAACAGACCCGCCGCGCGGAAACGGGAGACACACTGCAATCCGAACTTTGACCAGCCATTCGACCGAGCGTCTATCACGGCACCGGTCTGTAGCGTGCCCAAAGCGTCAACGTGGTAATAGTTGTTGTGCATACATTTATTTTTCGCAGTCTACCGGCCGTATGGCGCGCTGATCGCGCTGATTGTTGTCGAGTGCTGCGCGCGGCGGCGGATTTTCCCGTAAGTTTTAATGCTTCGCCTTCTGAATCGGGTTTTTCGTCTTCGGCGCAGTGATAATCCGAATCACGCCAAGCCCCTGATAATCGTCTGGATTGCTTGTGAGAACCGCATACCCGTGTTCATGCGCCTGTGAAGCGATCCACAGATCGTTGTAACGCGGTCGCGGGTTGCGTCCAGCCTGCCTCATCAGCGTGGCGAGTAGCCCGAACGATTGAGCGGTTTGGCGAGTGATTTCGAGGACGGGCATCTGTTCCACCTGGCGCAGCACACTCATGCGTTGTGCGCGCTCCATCGCGTCGTTCGGAATCTGAGCGCCGTATTCGAGTTCACCAATAGTCATCGCGGAAACGTAGACTAAATCCGACCCGGTTTGATGAAGCACCGCGTCTAAATCTATGGAGCCATTTGCCACGTCAATCCAGACGCAGGTGTCAACGATTATTGCTGCCACGGGTCACGTACCTCGTTGTCGAAACCCATGTCGCGAATATCGGCCTTGAACCGATCCCCGACTTCCGGCGAAATTTTTGGCACGCGCTGGAACGCCTCGCGCACCGTCACCGGGCGTTGCGGTGGCGTGATGGTGCCGAGTACCGTATTGTTGCGTTTGATTGTCACCGATTCGCCGTGTGCCAACGCATCGAGAACTTGATTCGTGCGGCGAGCGAGATCGGTAGCGGTTACGATAGCCATGTGACCTCCGTTGTTGATGAATACGTATTTTACGTATTTTACGTATTTTGTCAAGGACGTGCCGCGCCTCCTTCTCCGCACAGGGCGCTCCCCCTCCCCGCGTATTCGTCATAGGGGTCGCTTGCGAAAACGGAAAATAAAGCTCGTTAGCGGCGGACGAACGTCGCCAGACGACCCATATTCGCCATTCGGATTCCCAGATTGGTCACCGGGAAGCGGTCGTTCAAAGGGGCGGTCTGGCTTCGACTTAGTCGTT
>NZ_CAJQZB010000073.1:0-2366 GCF_907164545.1 Paraburkholderia gardini
TCGTCAGCACCGCTTCCAGCAGCGCTGACCCTGTGTCCCCGGTTTCATGTCGCGGGCCGCAGGCTTCGTCGCTCACGGGTACACGTGCAGCTTCACCGCGCGCTACTCCCGTTCGCCCCGTTTGCACGGGCATCTGACGCACGCCCCGAAGGAAGTCCCCTCGGGGGATTGCCTGCCGCATCGACATAACGTTGAACACTCCTTCCCGTTCGGCCCTTCGTCACCCGCTTCAGCCTCACCGGCCTGTCCTGTGACTGTTGGGTCGGAGGAGGCGCGCTGACGCGCTGGCCTCCGTCCGCCGCTCAAACTGCACGTGCCGTTTTCCGGCATGCAGCTTTCACGAAGATGCAGCATGCTGAGACGCAATAGAAGGTATCAGTTGCACAAGATTGACCAACCCGAACTCGCCATACAGCCGCGCCTCGGGCAAGACCTTCCAGCCCATGTTGCGCCAGCGCTTGAATCGATGCGACCAGATGCGCCGCACGATCCATCGGTTGAGCCGGTTGAAGATTCGCCGGACGTGGGAGCGCTTGTAGTAGTGCCCCCAGCCCCGCAGGATGGGATTGAGCCGTCCAATCAGCTCCCGCGTTCGAAGCGGCACGCATCGCTTTGTAAGACGACGCACCTGATCCATGAAGCGCTGGACCGACTTCTCCCGGGGGTACGCGTACAGCGCACCCGACCGGGCGCCACTGCGGATTTTGGCTGCGGGCAGCGATAACTGCCGCCCACGCTTGATCTTGTAGCCGAGAAACTCGAATCCAAACCGGACATGCACGATCCGCGTCTTCTGCGGATGGAGTTGCACACCCAGTGCGCTCAGAATCTTCGTCGCCGCCGCGATGGCAGCGCGCGCTTCTGCCTGGGATGAACAGGTGATCACCCAGTCATCCGCGTAACGGGTAAGCTGGTAGCCCTTGCGCCGCATCTCCCGATCAAACGGCGTCAGGAGGATATTGCTGAGCAGCGGTGAAGCGACCCCACCTTGCGGCGTTCCACGCTCGCTCGGAAAGAGACGACCCTTGCCGAAACTGCCGGCTTTGAGCATCGCCTTGATCAGGCCTAATACCCGACCGTCAGCGATGCGCTGGGCAATGAGCGACAGAAGTTTGTCATGGTCAACTGATCCAAAGAAGTCCTTCAGATCAGCATCAACAATCCATTCCCTGCCGCCCTCGATCTCCTTCCAGATCTTGCGCAAAGCGTCGTGTGTCGATCGCCCTCGCCGATACCCAAAGTTGGCTTCATCGAATATCGGTTCGAAGATCGGCTCCAGCCGGTTAAGAAGCGCCTGCTGACATACGCGATCATAAATCGACGGTATGCCGAGCTTGCGGAACTCTCCCGGTTTGCCGACTTTCGGGATCGAGACCTGCCGAACCGGTTGCGGCTGATAGGTCCGCGCACGCAGTTCTGCCTGCAGACGGTCCAGATGCTGGTCCGCCTGTTCGGCAAAGTCTGCCACGCTGATTCCATCGACACCGCCACTGCCCCGGTTGGACCGGACTCGCTCCCAGGCGACTTTCAGATTCTTCCGTTGATAAACCTTGTCAATTAATGAGTGGACCTTCCTTGCTTCCATCGGGTTGATCCAGTCAGACAGTCTCCTCGGGCGCGGATGTACGGGTATTTCGCTCATGGAACTGATCCTCCTCCGCGTCCTTACTCACTGTCGTCCGGGTTCTTCCCAATCATCTTCGCCGGCTGCCTTCCCCGACCCACTTCTGTCGCCGATCGCTCGGTCACGTGGTTTTGGCCACGCTTCAGGTACTACTCAGCCGTCCGACTACTGGCACAGCACTGCTCGCCACTTCGCTCCTCGCTTATAGGCTCACTTCCCGCGGTGCCACCCGCGGACTGTGCCAGTTCTCCTGGGGTCACACGCTGTTCTTCCGTACCGTGCCGTCCGCAAACACCTTGGTGCGGTGGGTGAATGAGAACGCCTTCGCCCCCATAGTGCGGGCTCGACCTTGTCCCACCTTTGGCCGACCGGTTCGTCATCGGGGCAGCCCCCATCGACTACGGCCCGGTACTTCTCCTCATGCCCTTCGGATTCCGCCTCACGGCGGACACCCTGCCCTCCGGAGTACTGCGAGATGATGGCTTCAGGTCCGTCTTGTCCGTTTCCGGCTTTCGCCTTCGTGCCCAGTTAGACTTCTCCATACCTTCCCACCTCCCTCCGGCCAGCGAGGCATTACCCCCGCTTTCGGATATGGCGCCCCTCATCCGGGCGCCAGAGGGACTTCAACCCTCCGGAACAACGCGCTGCCCAGCGCACACTACGGCCTCTGCTGACTTCTCGCTCCGGCTCGACGCCGTTGCCCTTTCAGGCATGAGGCGAGATCTCCCCAGGTAAGAACGCA
>NZ_CAJQZB010000074.1:0-1937 GCF_907164545.1 Paraburkholderia gardini
GCCAGAACCGGTGCCTGATGAACCTGTAGACACGACAGCGCCGGCGGTCCCACTACGCCGCCGCTCGCGCGAATTCCCTGCACACCTGCCCCGTGAGGTGGTGGAGCACAAGCCGCAGGGCTGCGACTGCCCCGAATGCGGCGGCCGGCTGCGCAAGCTGGGTGAAGACGCCTCCGAGATGCTGGACTACGTGCCGGGGTACTTCCGGGTGATCCGCCACGTGCGTCCCCGGCTGAGCTGCAGCCGTTGTGCGAAGGTCGTCCAGGAAGCGGCGCCGTCGCGCCCGATCGCACGCGGCATGGCTGCAGCCGGCCTGCTGGCGCAGGTGGTAGTTGCCAAGTACGCCGACCATACGCCGTTGTACCGGCAGGCAGGAATCTATCGACGTGCCGGCATTGAACTGGACCGCGCCACGCTGGCCTCGTGGGTTCGGGATTCCGCCGCACTGCTGCAGCCGCTCGCGGATGCCGTTGGCCGGTATGTGCGCGAGGCACAAAAAATCCATACCGATGACACTCCCGTCCCGGTGCTGGAACCCGGACGCGGCAAGACACGTACGGCGCGGTTGTGGACGTATGTACGCGATGACCGGCCGGCGGGCAGCCGGGCACCCCCGGCGGTCTGGTACCAGTACTCGCCCGACCGTAAGGGAGAGCGACCCCGCACGCATCTGCAGGGCTGGTCGGGCATCCTGCAGGCGGATGCCTATAGTGGCTACGACGCGCTGTACCGCGATGGCACGATCATCGAGGCAGCGTGCTGGGCGCATGTGCGGCGCAAGTTCTACGACCTGTACGAACTGGAGCGTTCGCCGGTAGCGCAGGAGGCACTCAGCCGCATCGCGGCCCTGTATGCCATCGAGTGCGAGGTGCGCGGCCGCAAGCCGGAGGTCCGGCAGTCGGTGCGCATGGCGCGGGCATTGCCGCTCGCAGGTGCACTGAAGGACTGGCTCGAACATACGCTCGCGCAGGTCTCGGTGAAGTCGGGCCTTGGCAAGGCGATCCGGTATGCGCTGGGGAACTGGCCTGCGCTGGTGCGCTACTGTGAAGACGGGCGCATCGAGATAGATAACAACACCGCGGAGCGATCGATCAGGCCGCTGGTTCTCGGCAGGCGCAACTATCTGTTCGCTGGTTCTGACGGCGGTGGACAGAGTGCGGCGGTCATCTACAGCCTGATCGGAACGGCACGCCTGAATGGCATCGAACCGTATGCGTATCTGCGTACGGTGTTCGAGCGCATCGCCGAGCATCCCATCAACCGAATCGACGAGTTGCTGCCGTGGCGTTTGATGCCGGTAGAGCAGCCGCTCCAGCAGGCTGCGTGACGATGGCATCAACTCGCAAACCTGCGTTACGCGCGATCAATTCACAGGTACCGGTCTACCAGTTGCACATTGAGCTGAAGTATCTGAAGCCGGCGGTCTGGAGACGGGTGCTGGTCCCTGCCTCGATCAAGCTGCCGAAGCTGCATGTCGTGCTGCTGTTGGCGATGGGATGGGATGGCGGCCACATGCACGAATTCGTGTTCGGCGATACCAACTACGGGGTGCCCGATCCGGACTTCCCGAGTGACCCGCCGATGCTCAACGAAGCGCGGGCGAGCCTGGGCAAGGCGCTCGGCGCGCTGAAGTCATTCACCTACATCTACGATTACGGCGACAACTGGCAGCATCGTGTGAAGGTCGAGAAGGTCCTGCCGCCTGACCCTGAGCTGCGCTCGCCCATCTGCCTGGACGGTCGCAATGCCTGTCCGCCGGAAGATGTTGGCGGCGTACCCGGCTACATCGAGTTCCTCGACGCGATCATTGATCCCGCTCATGAGGAACACAACCGGTTGCTCGATTGGTGCGGCGGTAGTTTCGATCCTGCTGCCTTTGACCTCCAGGGCTTCAACGAACGCCTCTTCGAGATCAAATTCTGATCGTCAAGACGGCC
>NZ_CAJQZB010000075.1:0-1852 GCF_907164545.1 Paraburkholderia gardini
GCTTCAGCGCCTTACTCTGGTCCCATGCAAGGTACTTGCGGTCGACCAGAGTTGGCGCTTCAGCGCCTTACTCTGGTCCCATGCAGTACTTGCGGTCGACCAGAGTTGGCGCTTCAGCGCCTTACTCTGGTCCCATGCAAGGTACTTGCGATGAAAGTAAGCGCGGATCAGCGCTCGTTTTCCGGGAAGTCCGCGCCGACGGTCGTCGCTTCCCATGCATCGAAATCTCCGCGCAGCAGATCGATCTTGCCACGCGCGAGGTCGAGCGCCGTCTTGCCGAGCAACAGGCGCAGCGGCGGCCGGTCGGACAGCGCGGCATCGATGATCGCCTGCGCGGCGCGCACCGGATCGCCCGTCTGGTTACCGCTGCGCGCCGCCGTCTGCTTGCGGCGCTCGCCGGCCGTTGCATCGTAATCGGCAATACGTGTGGCGGATTCCTTGATCGACGGCCCGGCCCAGTTCGTGCGGAACGGTCCCGGTTCGACGATCAGCACATCGATGCCAAGCGGCTTCACCTCCAGCGCAAGCGATTCGGAAATGCCCTCCACCGCGTATTTCGTGCCGTGGTAATAGCCCGTCGCGGCAAAACTCGCGATGCCGCCAATCGAGGAAACGTTGACGATCAGGCCGCTGCGCTGTTTGCGCATCTGCGGCAAGACGGCTTTCGTCATGTCGACGAGACCGAACACGTTGGTCTCGAACATCGCGCGCACGGCGTCGTCCTCGCCTTCCTCGATCGCGGCAAGATAGCCATAGCCTGCGTTGTTCACGAGCGCATCGATGCGGCCGAATTGCTGCGTCGCCTGCGCGACAACGTGATCGATCTGCCCGCGCTTCGTGACATCGAGCGGGAGCACCAGCGCGCGTCCTTGGTGACCTTCAGCGATGTCCTGCACTTTCGAGGCATCGCGCGCCGTGACGACGGCGCGCCAGCCGCGCTCCAGCACGAGTTTTGCCAGTTCACGGCCGAATCCGGTCGAGCAGCCTGTAATGAGCCATACGGGATCGTCTCGATTCATCATGGGAGAACTCCTGTGGGTGTTGGGGGACAAACAGGAATGCGGGACGCGACGGGTCGGGCGCGCTCCGTGCCAGTCACTACGGTAACAAAAAACAGGACTTCGCAACGGAGTCCGTCATGGGAGGAACAATGCGAAAGCCGTTTATCAGTGGCCTGTGCGCAGGCGCGGCGGCACTGCTGATATTACCCGGGACATCTTACGGACAGTACGCGCAGGCGTACACGAACAGTCCCGTGAACCTGTACGCCGGGCCATCGCAGGAATATCCGGTCGTCTCGCAGTTGCCGGCCAGCGTGCCCGTGCAGGTGATGGGGTGCGTGAGCGGCTATTCGTGGTGTGACGTCGAGGTTTCGAACGTGCGCGGCTGGGTCTATGGCGCGAATCTCAGTTACCCGTATCAAGGCAGCAGCGTGCCCATCATGACCTACGGACCGACCATCGGCTTCCCGATCGTGACGTTCTCGATTGGCACGTACTGGGGGCGCTATTACCGCGATCGTCCGTGGTATCACGACGAGCCGCGCTGGGAGCACCGACCGCCACCGCCGCCGCCTCGTGGACGCCCGCCTGGATATGGTGGGCCACCGCCCTCGCATGGCGGGCCGCCTCCGGGACACGCTGGACCGCCGCCCTCACATGGTGGGCCTCCTCCAGGGCACGCTGGACCGCCACCCTCACATGGTGGGCCTCCTCCAGGGCACGCTGGACCGCCACCCTCACATGGTGGGCCTCCTCCAGGGCACGGTGGACCGCCACCCTCACATGGTGGGCCTCCTCCAGGGCACGGTGGACCGCCACCCTCACATGGTGGGCCTCCTCCAGGGCACGGT
>NZ_CAJQZB010000076.1:0-1456 GCF_907164545.1 Paraburkholderia gardini
GGCATCCGCTGCGCGAGCAGATCAATCTGAAGCATCTATATGAACGGCCCCCTTTGCGCCAGGATTTCACGCATGTTGACGAACAGGATGGGCTGCACCTCTATATCCGGCCTTGTTGCAGCCTGATACGCTGCGGGCCACTATGAGATCCGCTGACTCGTACCTTATTCCGCTGGCGAGCTCGAAGCTCCGATGCTTCATCAGGTTTAGCGAGTCCCGGTCCGACCTGTTTTGTCATCACACTTGATCGCCAACGCAACCTTTGAGTTGATGCTGTTTGTAACAAATACGGCCATTCAAGCTGGCTTCACACTCTGGTGATCCCTGCGGTAAGGCGTGTCATGCGTGAGTATTGCCCAGATGATTCGGGCCATCTTGTTGGCGAGCGCAACCGTCACGACGTTCAACGGTCTTCGCTTTTTCAGTTCCCCGATCCATGCGGTAGGCTCCTTCAAGTGAAACAGTACGCTGCGGGCGCCGTGAATCAGCAGTGTCCGCACATAGGTGTCCCCTCTTTTGCTGATACCCAATAGCTGAACCTTGCCACCGGATCCCGTTTGACGGGGTACCAAGCCGAGCCACGCCGCAAATTCACGGCCCGAGCTGAACGACTTTGGATCACCCATGGTCGCAACAGCAGCGGTCGCGGTGAGCGGACCGACACCTGGGATCGCAGCGATCGCCCTGCATGCCTTGTCGTGCTTTGTCCATTCGTACAGGCGTCGTTCGATCTCAGTGATCTGCCCGTCCAAGTTTTGCAATCCATTCCACTGCTCGCGCAGTGTATCGATGAGAACTGCCGGCAAGCGTTCAGACAGCCGTGCCAGCACACCAGGTATCGCCTTGTCCAAGGCTGCTCGGCTTCTCGCCATTACCTCACCATATTCGGTGAGCAAACCGCGTAGGCTGTTGATTTGCATCGTGCGGAACTTGACGAGTTGCTGCCGCATCCGGTGCATTGCGAGTACAGCCTGCTGGGCTTCGGTCTTCACGGCGACCGTCTTCCCAGGCATCTGCGTTGCCATCCAGATGGCACGCGCATCGGCAGCATCATTCTTGTTGCCAGTGTTGAAGGCCTTGACGAACTTGGCCGGCATCAGCTTTACCTCGTGCCCCATTTCGATCAGTCGCCGTGCCCAATGTTGCGCACCGCCGCAAGCCTCCATTCCGATCCGGCACGGCGGATGATTCGCAAAATATTCCAGAAACGCGGCCCGCTTGATCGGCTTGTTCACGATTTCGCCGGTGTCAGGCTCAACCCAATACAACTGGATAACATTTTTGGCGATGTCCACGCCCACGGTCGTATGCTTCATTTGGCTCCTCCGGTTTGTACCCTGTGAAGATCCTCATGATCTTCCAATTTGAGCACTGTGACGCCGTCGGCCGTGAGGGCCCACCTCCTGTTCGGCCTCATCGGTGGGCGGGGGCCGTTCATCTCATTCCGCTGGTCGGT
>NZ_CAJQZB010000077.1:0-1378 GCF_907164545.1 Paraburkholderia gardini
CGCGCACTTGGTCTAAAGCATCACGTAGAGGCGCCAGAAGTTCATCGGCCTTTGCTGTGGAAGTCATGCCACGCTGCGCCGGAATCAGCAACGGATCGTCGAACAGATCGCGCAGGCGCGCGAGCTGTGCGCTCACTGCCGGTTGGCTCAGATGCAAGCGGCGCGCGGCGCGCGTCACGTTCTGCTCTGCCAGCAAGGTTTCTAGGGTGACAAGTAAATTCAGGTCCAACCGGTTGGTATCCATTGCATGGATAGTAGACCAGAAGACCGACGATTTCACTCCGTGCGAGGTTCTGCCCACACTGCACATGTCGGCGCGCGTGTTGCGTGCCTGTCCGGAGAAATCGCATGTCCCATTTATCATCAATGCCTCTGATTACCGTAGCTGGTGCCTCCAGCAAGCAAGGCCGCAGCGTGGCCAGCACGCTGCTGGATAGCGGTCGCTATCGAGTGCGCGCTTTGGCGCGAAGCGTCGATAGCGAACCGATGCGCGAACTGGCCCGGCGCGGCGCCGAGGTCGTCGTCGCACCGCTGGAAGCGGGGCGCAAAGCGCAGTTTGCCGCGGCTTTGCGAGGCTCGCACGGCGCTTTTTTGATGACGCCGCCAATTGCGCCCGTACCGCCGCCGGGCCGTCCCGAATTAGCGCTGGGCATGGAGCTGGCTGACGCGGCGCTCGCCGCGGGCGTGGAGCATGTCGTCTGGAGTAGTCTCGAAAATGTCGACGATCGCACTGGCGGCACTCTGTGGGCGCCACACTTCACCGAGAAGGCCCTAGTGGAAGCCTACCTGCGCACACTGCCGCTTCACAGTTCATTCATCCAACTTGCCTTTTTCTACAGCAACTTTCTTGAGCACTATCTGCCCCGCCCCCAAACTGACGGCGGCTTGAGTTTCCCGGTTTACCTACCGCCCGACACGCCCGTGCCGTTCGTTGATCCGCTGACCGCGACCGGTCCGGCGGTGATGGCGCACTTCGACAATCCGGAGTCGTATTCCGGCCGAACATTACCTGTCATCGGTGAGGTACTGACTGCGCGCGAACTTGTGGAAACTTTCGTGCGCGTTTCGGGGGTGCGTGCGCACTACACGTCTGCATACACACGCGAGGATTTGCTAAAGAACTTCCCCGCATTCGGTGCCGACGAGTGGCTGGTACGCGAGCTCGTGGGAATGGTTACCTACGCGGTCGAATACGGGTACTACGCACCCGACCGGGACCTGGCATGGAGCCGACGAAATGATCCGACCGCACTGACCTGGGAAGACTTTCTTCGACGAAGTGGTTGGCGGGGAGAGCATATGAGCTTCGGTGTTGCAATCGGCACATAGAAGCTACGTCCGCCCAAAGCGGCCATACGCGACGGACGGCTCATGGCCG
>NZ_CAJQZB010000078.1:0-796 GCF_907164545.1 Paraburkholderia gardini
TGGGCCGTCATGTGCACTTCGATCCTGCGCAGGCCCGCCTGACTGTGGCTATCGCCTGCACGGACTATCTGGAGGCTGCATTGGTGCAGCCGCTGGTATTGCAGTTGCGCCAACAAGCGCCCGGCGTGAGGGTTGCGGTGCGTTTCCTGGACATGCCGCAACTAGCAGCGCAGATGGCCCGCGGGGAGGTAGACCTCGCGTTGATGACGCCCCGCGACGCCCCGACCAACCTGCGCAGCCGTCACCTGTTCGACGAGCGCTACGTGCTGATAGGCCGCCTCGGCCACCCGCGTCTGCGCCGCAAGCTCACGGCGGCACAATTTGCACAGCTGGAGCACATCATCGTGTCGCTGCGCGGCGGCGATTTCTCCACGCCCGTGGATGATATGTTGGCGAGCCTAGGTCTCCAGCGCAACGTGGTGCTGTCCGCGGCCTCGTTCCTGGTTGTGCCTGACATCGTGGCCCGCTCCGACCTCGTCGCTCTAGTACCGCAACGACTCGTGCGCGATCGGGTCGACGCGTTGATGATCGTTGACTGCCCTATTCCCGTGCCGAGCTTCGAGGTGAGCATGCTTTGGCATGAGCGAAGCCACGGACATGCCTCCCAGCGCTGGGTGCGCGAGTCGCTGAGGGCACTGGTCGCCAGCTGGGGCGAACCCGCGAAGATAACGCGACGATAGACCGGTAGTCCCGGGCGGCAGCGCGCGGTGCAACGACTAAGTCGAAGCCAGACCGCCCCTTTGAACGACCGCTTCCCGGTGACCAATCTGGGAATCCGAATGGCGAATATGGGTCG
>NZ_CAJQZB010000079.1:0-771 GCF_907164545.1 Paraburkholderia gardini
CGGCGCATTCAAACCGAAGAAATCCGTCGCCCTGTCGGGCGTGACGGCGGGCAACACGGCGTTGTGCACGGTCGGCAAGACCGGCAACGACCTGCACTACCGCGGCTACGACATCCTCGACATCGCCACCACGTGCGAGTTCGAGGAAATCGCGTACCTGCTCGTGCACGAAAAGCTGCCCACGCAGGCTGAACTGGCGGCCTACAAGACGAAGCTCAAGGCATTGCGCGGCCTGCCCGCGAACCTGAAGGCCGCGCTCGAATGGATTCCCGCGTCGGCCCATCCGATGGACGTGATGCGCACCGGCGTCTCGATGCTCGGCACCGTGCTGCCCGAGAAAGACGACCACAATCTGCCAGGCGCGCGCGATATCGCCGACCGGCTGATGGCGTCGCTCGGTTCGATGCTGCTCTACTGGTATCACTACTCGCACAACGGCAAGCGTATCGAGGTCGAAACCGACGACGATTCGATCGGCGGCCACTTCCTGCATCTGCTGCACGGCGTCGCGCCGTCGAAGTCGTGGGTCGAGGCGATGCACACGTCGCTCAATCTTTACGCCGAGCATGAGTTCAATGCATCGACCTTTACCGGCCGCGTGATCGCGGGCACGGGCTCGGACCTCTATTCGGCGATCACCGGTGCGATCGGCGCGCTGCGCGGCCCGAAGCACGGCGGCGCGAATGAAGTCGCGTTCGAGATCCAGTCGCGCTACCAGACGCCCGATGAAGCCGAAGCGGATATCCGCCGGCGCGTGGAGAACAAGGAAGT
>NZ_CAJQZB010000080.1:0-638 GCF_907164545.1 Paraburkholderia gardini
GCTGACGATGCGAATGTTTATGTTCGTAGTCGCCGGGCGGGTGAGCGGGTGATGGCGCTGCTACGACGTCTGTATGGTCGACTGCGGCTGAAGGTCAATGAGACCAAAAGCGCAGTGGCGAGTGTGTTTGGTCGCAAGTTTCTGGGCTACAGCCTGTGGGTGGCTGCGGGCGGTGTGGTGAAGCGCAAGGTGGCGGCCAAACCGCTGTTGGCGTTCAAACGCCGCATTCGTGAACTGACCGGCCGTAACGGCGGGCGCAGCATGCAGGACGTGGTGGAGCGATTACGGCCTTACGTGCAGGGCTGGAAGGCGTACTTCCGGTTGGCGCAAACGCCACGCGTCTGGCTGGAACTGGACAAGTGGCTGCGGCACCGGTTGCGAGCGATCCAGCTTAAGCAATGGCGTCGTGGCACCACGATTTACCGGGAACTGCGTGCGCTGGGTGCATCGGCTGACGTTGCGCGACAGGTGGCGGCCAACAGCCGCTGCTGGTGGCGCAATAGCGACCGGGAAATCAAGCGCGTGCTGACCATTGCGTACTTCGACCGGCTGGGTGTACCCCGACTCTCATAACCTCAACTTCCCGAACCGCCCGGTGCGGACCCGCATGCCGGGTGGTGTGGCAGGGGTACGGCCTC
>NZ_CAJQZB010000081.1:0-612 GCF_907164545.1 Paraburkholderia gardini
CCGCTGCTGGACCACCCCGTCATCCATGATGCCGCTGTTCAGATACGCCCGGATCAGCCTGATGACTCCGGCATCATCGATTCGTTTCCGCAGACGGTCGATCAGGATGTCGTGATTGACCCGGTCAAAGAATTTCTCCAGATCAACGTCCACCACGATTCGCCGCCCCGACTGCACGTACGACTGCGCGGCAAGCACCGCATCGTGTGCACGCCGTCCGGGCCGGAAGCCGTAGCTATGCTCGCTGAAGGTGGGGTCCAGAACCGGCTGCAAGACTTGCAGCAGTGCCTGCTGGATCAGCCGGTCCGTCACCGTCGGGATGCCCAGCTCGCGCTCGCCCCCGTCCGGTTTCGGAATCGTCACCCGCCGTACCGGACTGGGCCGGTACGTCCCCTTCAGCAACTGTTCACGGATCGCAGGCCACGCCGTCACCAGATGACGCGACGTCTGGTCAATGTCCAGACCGTCCACGCCAGCGGCTCCCTTGTTGGCCCGCACCCGTTTGAACGCCTGCTTCAGGTTCTCTCTCGTCAGCACCGCTTCCAGCAGCGCTGACCCTGTGTCCCCGGTTTCATGTCGCGGGCCGCAGGCTTCGTCGCTCACGGGTACACG
>NZ_CAJQZB010000082.1:0-578 GCF_907164545.1 Paraburkholderia gardini
CCCGGATTGACGTTCGAGATGTTCGTCGTGAATGCCGGAGTCGACTGGTTCGGATAATGGATGTCCGTGTACGCCGCGCCGATGCCGAACGGACCTGCCGCATAGTTCGCACCGAAGCTGTATGCGCGCGACGAACCGGCCGTCGTACCGACTGCCGGTGCACCGGCGAACGAGGTCGAGTTCGAGAAGCCATACATCGCGCCGAACGTGAAGCCGGCGAAGTTCGCGCTGCTGAACTTGACGGCGTTGTTGATACGGCTGGACGTCAGCTGGTCGATATCGTTGATGTGGTAAGCGTAGTTACCCGCGACGGTCTGGCTGCCGGTCGAATAGTTGGCGCCGAGATAGTCGGTGCTGAACGTGTACTGACGACCCATCGTGAACGAGCCGATGTTGTCCTTCGTCACGCCGACATATGCCTGGCGGCCAAACATCGCGCCGCCCTGGCCGAGTGTTCCGTTGCCGCTATTGAAGCCGCTTTCGAGTACGAAAATCGCCTTCAGGCCGCCACCGAGATCTTCGGTGCCACGCAGGCCCCAACGGCTGCCAGACGCTACACCGTCGTCATATTTGACGAG
>NZ_CAJQZB010000083.1:0-571 GCF_907164545.1 Paraburkholderia gardini
TAGGCAAAAGAAAGGCGCTTCGAAAACTCATTTCTTCAAGGCGCATCATCGCCGGGGAATGGCAACCCATGAAGTGTCGCCCCCGCACTTCACCCGACATGGGTCCCCGCGCGATTTCGTCTCGCGCGCGTTTAGCGTCCGTGACAAAGCACTCATCCACCCCACTCCGCACTGCGTGCGTCGCGGATCGGTCAGGCTCGGCCGCGCGCTGGCGGTAGTTCACCTGCCTGCAACGATGCTCCCAGATCTATTCAATTAAGGCGCTACCCGATTTACTGCGGCAAGGCTTGGGGCACACAATGAAGACCGCCGGGCGGCGGTTATGCAGAGCGAGGCTGGAGTACTGGAGCGGCGCGACCAAATCGCGCGGCGGGAGTTATGCCAGACGGCGACGCACGCAGTGCGGAGTCGGATGGATGAGTCCCTTGTCACGAGCGGTGCTGTGCGACGGACGCAATCGCGCGGGGACCCATGCCGACTGAAGTACGGGGGCGACACTTCATGGGTTGCCATTCCCCGGCGATGATGCGCCTTGAAGAAATGAGTTTTCGAAGCGCCTTTCTTTTGCCTA
>NZ_CAJQZB010000084.1:0-553 GCF_907164545.1 Paraburkholderia gardini
CCAAGGGGACTTCCTTCGGGGCGTCTTCCAAAGAAAGGTAAGCAAAAGAAAGGCGCTTCGAAAGCGCTACTGTTTCCAGGTGCGTCATCCCCCGGGAATGGCAACCCATGAAGTGTCGCCCTCGCACTTCAGGCCGCATCGGTCCCCGCGCGATTTCGTCCCGCGCGCCTTCAGCACCCGTGACAAGGCGCTCATCCTCCCCGCTTCGCGCACGCGGACGGGTTCACAAAATGAGACCGGCCGAACGAAACACGCTGGTCTACTGGAGTTGTCCGTGCCCGTCATGCGGGATTCGCGGAAGGAACGCACGCGCAATCCCGAGTCACCGGTCGGCGACGCACGCAGTGCGGAGCCGGGTGAATGACTGCTTTGTCACGGGAGGTGCTGTGCGAGGGACGGTCCCGCGCGGGGACCAATGGGAGTTGACTTGTGAAGGAGACACTTCATGGGTTGCCATTCCCGGGCAATGACGCACCGGGAAACGGGGGCCTTTCGAAGCGCCTTTCTTTTGCTTACCTTTCTTTGGAAGACGCCCCGAAGGAAGTCCCCTTGG
>NZ_CAJQZB010000085.1:0-551 GCF_907164545.1 Paraburkholderia gardini
ACCGTCGCGGCGTATGGCGGCGCGGTCGAGCTCGGGCCCTATCGTCACTTCATGCAGAAGGAAATTTTCGAGCAGCCGCGCGCGATCGGCGACACGATTCCGCAGGCCGATTCGTTCGATGCATCGCTCTTTGGCGACGCAGCGGCCACGGCATTCGGCGAGATCGACAACCTGCTGATCCTCGCGTGCGGCACGAGCTATTACTCGGGGCTGACGGCGAAATACTGGCTCGAATCGATCGCGAAGATTCCGACGCAGGTCGAGATCGCGAGCGAATACCGCTATCGCGATTCGGTGCCGAATCCGAAGTCGCTGGTGGTGGTGATCTCGCAGTCAGGCGAGACGGCCGATACGCTCGCCGCGCTCAAGCACGCGCAGTCGCTTGGGCACAAGCACACGCTCTCGATATGCAACGTCGGCACGAGCGCGATGGTGCGCCTGACCGAACTGTCGTTTTTGACGCATGCGGGGCGCGAGATTGGCGTGGCGTCGACCAAGGCGTTCACGACGCAGCTCGTCGCGCTGTTCGTGCTGGCCGCGACGCTCGGCAA